>JANPHJ010000101.1:0-10014 GCA_031424395.1 Chthoniobacter sp. | reverse complement strand
CGCCGTTTTCACCGACCAGCCGCTCGACGTTTTTCGCTGCGACATCGCCACTGGCGAGAAAACCGAGGCCGCGTTTTTCTGGCCCGAGCTGGGGCAGATCGAAGCCGCCAAACCGCGCGCCGAGCGCCAGCAGCAGCTCGCAGCGCTGCTCACGAAAAAGGAAAACGGCCGCCTCGCGCGCACCTTCGTGAACCGGCTGTGGGCCGCGTGTTTCGGACGCGGCCTCGTCGAGCCCGTGGACGTGATGGACAACCGTGCGTGGAGCGGCGACCTGCTCGACTGGCTCGCGTGGGACTTCGCGGAAAACGGCTGGCACGTCGCGCGCACCCTGCGGCTCATCCTCACCTCGCGCGCCTACGCGCTCCCCGGCGTCGCCGTGGCGGATGCGGATGCGCTCGCGAAAGCGTCGTTCGTTTTCCAAGGCCCCGTCGTGCGCCGGCTCAGCGCCGAGCAGTTCGCCGACGCCGTGGGCCGCGTGGCCGCGCCGCTCTACACGAAGCGCGACTTCATCCCCGGCAAGGAAGACAGCGCCGCGCTGGCGAAAGGCGTGCCGTGGATCTGGCACGAGGAGCCGGAGGTGACCGGGCTGAATTTCCCCGCGGGCAAACGCTACTTCCGCTGCACCGTCACGCTGCCGGAAAACGCGAAAGTCCGCCTCGCCCGCGTGGTCGCGACGGCGGACAACGCCTTCACCCTTTTCGTCAACGGCGAGAGCGCGCTGAGCAGTGTGGCGTGGGAAAACGCCGAGTCCGCCGACCTCACCGCGCGCTTTGCCGGGCAGAAAAGCGTGAGCCTCGCCGTCGTCGCCGACAACATCGCGCCCGGCGCCGCCGGCCTGCGGCTCGCGCTGGCCGTGTGGTTCGACGGCCAAAAAGCGCCGCTCGTCGTGGACACCAATCCCGGCTGGCGCTCCAGCGCCGACGGCCCCGCGGGCTGGGAGCAACCCGGCTTCGACGACCGCGCGTGGCCCAGCGCCATCGTCCTCGGCCCCGACGGCCTGCCGTGGGATCCCATCGGCGGCGTGCGCAATTTCCTCCTCACCGAAGAGCCGCCGCTCGTCCGCGCCGCGCTCGTCAACAACGACGCCCTGCAAAACATCCTCGGCCGCCCGAACCGCGACCAGGTGAACATGTCGCGCCCCACCGCCGCCACGCTGCTGCAAGCCCTCACCTTCGCCAACGGCCGCACCTTCACCACCGCCCTCGACCGCGCCGCCAAAGCCTGGACCGCGCGCATGCCCGACCCGAACCAGCGCCTCGACGCCATCTACCGCACCGCGCTCCTCCGCCCGCCCCGCGAAGACGAGCGCGCCTTCGCGCAAAACGATCCCGCCGACGTGCTATGGTCCGTCGTGCTGCTGCCGGAATTTCAGCTCATCCGGTAGCGCCTCGCGACCGCCGCGTGCGGTCGGAATCAAAGCCCGATGCTCTTGAGCAGATGCGGCGTGAGCACCTCGCGGCAGCCCGCTTCATTCGGGTGGATGCCGTCGGGGACATAGCCCCGCCATTTCGCCTCGCCCTCTTTCAAGACCGCCTGCCAGTTCGCCGAATGATCGATCAGCCGCAACCCGCGCGCCTTGGCCACATCGCGATAGACCTGCTCGTAGTCCGCGATCTTTGGCCGCCGCGCGAGATGCTCGGCGGTCGGCGGGTTCATCACCATGAGGATGATCTCGCACTGCGCGTTGGCCGTGAGGATGCGGGCGATCATCGTCTCGAGATTCTGCCGCGCGGCGTCCGTCGGCGTCGCGTATTCGAGGTAGGCGTCGTTGATGGAAAACTCGATGAAAACGGCGTCGGGCTTTTTCGCGATAACGCGCTCATCGAGATGGTCCACGCCCCACTTCGACCACATCGCGCTCTGCCCGCTGTTCACGACCTTTGCGAGTCCGGGAAACTTCGCGTCGAGCGCCTGCTGGAACTGGCCCACCCACGGCCCGCCGGCAGTGAGGCTGGTGCCGTAGGTCACGATGGCCTGCGGCTTGCCCGCCGCCAGCGCGCGGACGAAAACGGCCTGCTCGGCAGCCACCGCATGCAGTGCGAGCAGCGCGGTGAAGAGGATGAGTGAGCGAAGAAATTTCATGGGTGTGGGTGGAGTGGTGCGGCGCGTTTTATCAGGCCGCTGCCGGTGACAGGTCAATGTTCAGCGTGCGCTGCGGCGATCGTGGGGGAAAAATTCCCGCCTGTTTTTTCCGCCACATCCGGGTCTATTCCAACACCATGAACCGCCGTCAATTTCTCGAACGCGTCTCCGCCGCTTCCGTCGCCGCGCTGGCCACGGGCCTGCCGCAGCGGGTGTTTGCGGGCGCGGGAAAAAAGATCACGCCCACCGCGGACACGGTCATTTTGCTGTGGATGGCGGGCGGCATGGCGCACACGGAGACGTTCGATCCGAAGCGCTTCACCGCCTTCGCGCCGGGGATCGAGGCGGCCTCGGTGCTCTCGACTTTCGAGCCGCGTCCGACCGCGCTCGACGGCGTGTTTTTTTCCGAAGGGCTGGAGGAAATCGGCAAGGTCATGGATCGCGGCACGCTCATCCGTTCGCATGTCGCGGCGAACCTCGGGAGTATCTTGCACACGCGGCATCAGTTCCACTGGCACACCGCCTACGAGCCGCCGCAGAGCGTGGCCGCGCCGCATCTCGGCGCGTGGATCGCCAAGGAACTGGGCCCGCGCAACGTGGTGGTGCCGCCGTTCATCGTGGTCGGGCAGCGCTTTGATCGAGGTGAGAAAGATGAGCTGAAGGCGTTTCACACCGCGGGTTTTCTTGGGAATGAATTCGGGCCGTTCATCGTCGAGGAACCGATGCAGGCGCTCGACGCGGTGCGCCCACCGACGGGGATGACGCCGGAGCGTTTCGAGGCGCGGCAGGCGCTGTATCGCGAGATGTTGAAGAAGAGCGGCACCGTGGATGTGGCCAGCGAATACCAGCAGGCGTCGCTGCTGCGCTCGATGGAGCAAGCCTACGCGCTGCTGCGTTCGCCCGAGGCGACGGCGTTCGATTTGAAGCTGGAGAAAAAGGAAACCTACGACGCCTATAACACGGGCCGCTTCGGCCAGGGCTGCCTGCTCGCGCGACGGCTCACGGAGGCTGGCGCGCGCTTCATCGAGGTGACTAGCGAATACATTCCCTTCGAGTACTGGGACTCGCACAAGGACGGGCACGACCGCGCGGCGAAGATGAAGCAGCAGATCGACCGGCCCATCGCGCAGCTCGTCCGCGACCTCGACGAGCGCGGCCTGCTCGACCGCACGCTCATCGTTCTCGCCAGCGAATTTTCGCGCGATGCGATGCTCGAAGGCGCGGCGGAAAAGCCGGCCGAACAAGGCATCGACCTCAAAAAACTGCCCGACGTAATGAAGGAAAAGGCGCACTACGGCATGCACCGGCATTTCACCGGCGCGGGCTCGCTGCTGATGTTTGGCGGCGGCACAAAGCGCGGCTACGTGCATGGCAAAACCGCCGACGAGCGCCCGTGCAAGGCCGTCGAAAATCCCGTGAGCATCGCCGACCTGCACCAGACGATGTACCAGGCGCTCGGCATCGCACCCGACACGCACTACGAGATCGAGGGCCGCCCATTTTACACCACGCCGGACGGCAAAGGCGCGGCGGTGAAAGAGCTGCTGCGCGGCTAACGTGGAAAGGCAAGGAGGGGCTTGCCGTCCGCCGCGTTCCAGACGCGCAGCACGCCGTCCTGCCCGCCGGCGATGATGAGATTGCCGTCGGCGGTGATGGCGGCGGCTTCCATGAAATCGGTGACTTCGGGAAAGGCGCGGACTTCTTTGCCGTCGAGGCCGACGAGGCGCACGCGGGCGTCGCCGGAACTGGTGAGCAGCGTGGCACTCGCGCCGGCGAAGCGCACGGCGGTGACTTCCTTCTCGTAGCCTTCGATGTTTTTGCGGCGCTCGCCGGTGGGGAAATCCCAGACCTTCACGAGGTTGTCCGCGCCCGCAGTGGCGAGCGTGCGCCCATCGAGGCTCCAGCTCACGGCGAGGACGTGATGGGTGTGACCCTCGAAGACGCGCACGACTTTGCCGGTCGCGAGGTCGGTGGCGCGCGCCATTTTATCGGCGGCACCGGAGGCGAGATACTTTCCGTCGGGCGAAAAATCGAGGCCGAGCACGGCGTCGGAGTGGACGGTCGGGAGGTCGCGCACGAGAGCGCCGTCGGCCACGATCCAGAGCTTGATCTCGCCGCCGCGCGAAGGCTCGCCGCTGCCGGTGGCGAGCAGCGCGCCGTCGCGGGAAAAGGCGAGCGCATTGACGCGGTCGGTGAGCGGCGACTGCGCCTCGCCGGTGCCGATGGTGCGTTCGAGCTTCCATTCCGGCGCGACATTCCAGACCACCACCGCGCGGTCGCCCGCCGCCGAGATCAAGTCCCCACCGGGCGCAAACGCCAGCCACGCTACCGCGGCCTGATGGCCTTTCAGCACCTCAAACGGCGCACCGCTCGCGGCGCTCCAGGTGTGGATGAGCTGGTCGTAGCCCGCCGTCGCGAGCGTTTGGTTGTCAGGCGAAAAGGCGAGCGCGCGGATGGGCAGCGCGGCGGCAGCCACAGCGGCGCGGGCTGCTTGCAATTCGTCTTCCGCCTTCTTGCGCGCGGCTTCCGCGGCTTCGACTGCGGTCTTCGTTTCCGCGACGGCGACGGTCGTTTTCTGCTCCTCGGCATTGGCGAGATTCAGCTCCGTCTCGGCGACGGTCTTCGCCGTCTCCGCTTTTTTCAAAGCGACTTCCGCCTCCGCGACCTTCTTCACCGCGGGCTCGATTTTATCCGCGGCCTGTTTCCGCAGCGCCTCGCGCTGGTCGCGCTCCGCCTTGGCCTTCGCTGCCTCTTGTGCCTTGGCCGCAGCTTCGGCGGCGGCTTTGTCGATGGCCGCTTGATCCGGCGGCGTGATGCCTTTGATCGCGTCGGCGTCGTTCTTCGCGAGCAGCGCGATTTTGTCCATCGCGTCCATCGTCTCGGCGAATTTTTTCAGCTCCGCATCCGCGCCCGCCAGCGCCTGATCCGCGGCGGTCTTCGCGTCGTTCGCTTCGGCGAGCGCTTTCTGTTTCGCCTCGAAATCCTGCTGCTTCAGCGGCAGTGCCTCGGTGGATTTTTTCGCCCGCGCTTGCGCCGTTTCGAGCTGCTTGCCCGAGTTCACTTCGCCCTCTTTGCGAAACGCGACCGTGCCCGTCCCGACCTGCAACGCGCGGTCGCGCTCGTCCGCCGCCTCGCTCACGTAACGGTTCCCGCGCAGCTCCGCGACCTGCTTCCCATCAGCACTCCAGAGTTTCGCGCCATTGTCCGCACCCGCAGTGGCGAAGCGCTGCCCGTCGCCCCGCACGGCGATCGCGGTGATCGCTGCGCCGTGGTTCATCTGCGCGACGGGTTGATCCTTCTCGATTTCCCAAACGCGCAGCAACCCATCCGCGCCGCCGGTGAAAATGCGATTCGGCGCGGCAGTTTCGAGCGCGATGATCGGCCCGCCTTTGAGTTCCTTCACCGGCGCGAGCGCCGCGCTCCAGATTCGCACGCTCCCGTCGCTGCCGCCTGTCGCCACGCCGTCCGCCAGCCACGCGAGCGCGGCGATGTCGGATGGTGTTTCAACGCGACCCAGCGGCTGCCCGTCGGTGACATTCCACAACGTCAGCGATTCGTCCGCGCCTGCGCAGGCCAGCCGCGCGCTGTCGGGAGAAAATTTCAGCGCCGTGATCGCGCCCGTCGCCGCCGCGATGGTGCGCGCGGTTTTCCCGTCGGCGAGCGACCACATTTTCACGCTCCCGTCCTCGCCACCGGTCGCGAGCCATTTGCCATCCGGGCTCGCCGCGGCGCGCGGGCCGGCGTCGGCGAGGCGGACTTTCTGCACGTGTTTTGCGCGCCGCCAGAGCTTCACTTCGCGGAAGCCGCCGCTGGCCATGAGCGTGCCATCGGGGTTGAAGGCGAGCGCGTTCACCTGGTCGCGGCCCGCGACTTCATTCGCGACGCGCTGGCCCGAGGGCAGGTGATAGACGAAGACGCGGTTTGCCCGCGCGCATGCGGCGAACTGTCCGTCCGCCGTGACCGCGACGGCGAAGATCGCGCCGAGGTTTTCCGCCAGCGGCTGCCACGCGATAGGCCGCTCGGCTTTCGGCGACGCCTTCGCGCCTTGGTTGATCCACAGTTTGAGCAGCCCGAGTTGGTCCGGCGTGAGGTCTTTGGCCTTCGCCTTGTTGTCGCGCGGCGGCATCGCGAGATCGTCGTCGAGGTGCGCCGCTGCTTGCAGCGCGAGGCTGTCGCCCGCGTGGCCGGGGACGATGGCCGGGCCGTTCTCGCCGCCTTTCAGCATCAGCTCCGGCGTCTCCAAATTGAGGCCGCCTTTGCGCGTGGTCTGGCTGTGGCAGGCGAGGCAGTTGTCGCTGAGGAAGGGCAGCACCTCGCGATCGAAACTCACCGGCTCCACGCGCTGCACGTTGACGATGGCGATGGGCGCTTTGCCAGCCGCCGCCGCGGCGAACGTGCCAGCGAGGAGGGCGATGGAGATGCGCGCGAAAGTCATGCGTTCACTTGGCCTCGGGGGCTTTCACCACGATGCGAATCGGCGGCGTGTAAACGACGGTGATCGTGTCCGGCTTGTCGCGAAACTTGCCCTTCGTCTGCGCGGAAAAATAGATCGCGTGCGTCCCGGCGGGAATCTTCACCGTGGCGAGATCAAGCGTCGCCGTGACGGTCGCGGCCGCTGGGTCGATGGCGATTGGCGGCAGTGTCTCGATGCCCGGCGCTCCTGCGCCGCGCAGGCTCAGCGGCTCCTTGAATTCGCCGCGCCGCGTGATGCGCAGCGGAATCTCCAGCTTCGCGCCCGCCGCCACTTCCCACACTTTGTCCTCCACCGGATCGACGCTGATCGGCGCGGGCTCGGTGCCGCTGACGGCGAACGTAAAGTCGCGCGTAAGCCGCGTCTGCACCGGCTCGTTGTTGAAGTCGGGCACGGTCCGAAGCACCGCGCTGCCACGGGCCTCGCGCGCCACGTCGGCCTCGCCGATGTGTGCTTTCCCGGTGATGCGGATTGGGCCGGTCCAGCGCGCCGCCGCTTCGCTCGCGGTGAGCAGCACGAGGCCGTCGTTTTTTCCGGCGAGAATTTTTGTGGGGTAGCAGGTCACGCCGGCGGGCAGGTTTTCGGCGGAAATTTCGATGTCGCCGGCGAAGCCGTCTCCGCGGAAGGCCACGACCTTGATCGCGATGGTGCCACCGCCGCGGATCAAGGCGGAGCGTGTCGCGGCGGAGCGGTCGTCGTCTTTGGTCGGCGGTGGTTCGGTGACGGCGAGGAGGCGGAAGTCGGGCGATTCGCGGCGGATGGAGAGGCGATAGACATTGGCTGGGTCGCGGCGCGTGGCGGCAAAAAGATCGCGCACTTGCACACGGTAGGTCGCGTCTTCCTTCACCTCGAAACGCCACACGGGATCGTTACTCGCAGTGTCGAGGCGCTGGCCGCCGAGGCTGGCGTCGGAGCCGTAAACGTCCTGCAAATCGGCGGCGTCGCGGCGCACCATGAGAAAGGGTTTGGAGGGAAGCCCGACGCGGTCGGAGAAAACTTCGATCCAGAAAACTTCGCCCTTTTTCGCGTCGAAAGTGAAGCAGTCGAGGTCGCACGCCGGATAGAATTGGCCGGCGATTTCGCAGGGCGGCGTGATTTTCTGTGCCTGGGCTGGCTGGCCATTCGGCTCCTGCTCAATCACGATCGGTGCGGTGGCGAAGCTTATGAACACGGGGTTCGCCGTGCCCTGCGGCGTTTTCAGCCGATAGGAAAAACCATCCACGGCGGCGGCTGACGGGTTCGTGAGGCCGTCGGTTCGCGGATCGCCCGTCGCGGGTGCATCGACTTCGACTTCGAGTTTTTCGAGGGGCCTGCCGTCGAGGCTGGCGAGGTTGGCAGGGGTGCTGCCGGGAAGGTTACGTCCGAAAACAGTGAGCTTCGTTTTCGCGCCGTATGGCGCGCTCGGAGGGAAGACGAAATCGACATGCGGGCCGGTGGTGATGGTGAGGCGGTAGAAGTAGGACTCTGCGCCGCCCGCGTAAGCCAGATCGTTCAGCCGCACGAGAAATGTCCCGTCGGCGGGTGCCGTGAAATCGGCGAAGCCATCGCGGCGGCTCGTGGCGAATTCGCGCCCGCTGGAGTCCAGCACGGCGAGAACGGGACTCATCTTGGAGTCGATTTCCCGCGTGGCACATTCGAGAAACAAACGCTGGCCCTGCTTCGCGGTGAACTTCAGGTATTCCGATGTCGCCGGGTTGACGAACCCGTTGAACACGCTGCCCATCACCACCTCGATTGCGGCCTCGGGTTTGTCGTTCGCGGAGTTATCGACGGCCTCCGGCAAATCGCCCACGACGAATGTGCGCGGATTCGACACACCAGAATTGCCAGCGATGCGCACATCGTAGCGGCCCACGGGCACGTCGGGCGCGATGGTCACGGCGAAGTGTTTGTCGGGCTTCACCGTGGCGGTGATGCCGGGGTGCGAGAAGTAAAGCGCACTGGCTTCTTCGAGGTCGGCACCGGTTGCAGTGATGTCGATTTCGGTGCCGCTTTTTCCGCCGGGTGGAAAGACGGTGTCGAGGCGCGCGACGGGCAGTTCGGCGAAGGCGGGGAGAGCGACCGCGGCAAGGAGGCTCGCGCAGAAAATCTTGAGTCTCGCGAATGGGGTTGCGTGGCGCGGACGCCCCCGTCCGCGGTCGTCGAGCGGGTGCCCCGCCCGCTGAGGTTCGGCGAACGGGGCGTTCGCCGGACAGTCGCGGACGAGGGCGTCCGCGCCACGCGGGCGCAGCGCGCGTCGCGAGCGTGAAGGACTTCCGCGAGACTCAATGTAGAAGCGGAGCAGGGCTCTCACGAGGCGGGGCTAGTGGTTGAACAGAAATTCCTTCGTGTTCAGCAACGCCCAGAGCACGTCTTCGTAGCCTTGGCGCTTGCTTTGCGCGGGAGTGAGCGGTTTGCCGTCGGGGGCGGTGCGGGGCTTCTCGAGGTGGGCTTTCGCTAGCGCGAGTTCGGTGGCATCCGGCTCGCGGGAGTAGGCGAGAAGATGGATGTCGCGGAGTTTCTCGTCGTCGGAGCGCGGGTCGGCGGCGAACTGGGCGGCGGTGCCGGAGTCGGCGGTGAGCTTTTCCTGAATGTCTTTGGCATTCAGCAGATGGAGGGCTTGCGCGAGGCTGGCTTCGGTGGTGCGTTCGCACTCGCAGGCGCTGGAGGATTCGGGGCGGCCGAAGACGGTGAGGAAGTAGGAGCCGGTGTTGAACGAGTTATCCGGCAGCGCGATGGCGCGGGTGCCGGTGGGCAGGCCGGCAAATTTTCCGGGCGTTTGCGTGAGCTGATTCACGGCGTCGAAGAGCACCTCGGCACCGAGCCGTTTCGCGTAGTAGCGGGAGAAGTTTTGGCGGTCGGATTTGTTGAAGTCGTTCGGCAGCGCGCTGAGCTGGTAGGTGCGCGATTGCGTGATGTCGCGGATGAGCTCCTTCATTTCGAAGCCGCTCTCGACGAAGCGATGTGCGAGCGCGTCGAGCAGTTCGGGATTCGATGGCGGGTTCGTGTCGCGCATGTCGTCCTCGGGCTCGACGAGGCCGCGGTTGAAGAAATGTTTCCAATAGCGGTTCACGAGCGCGCGCGCGAAAAACGGGTTGTCTTTCGCGCTCATCCAATCGGCGAGGGCGAGGCGCGGATCGTCGTCGGGCGCGATGTCGAGCGGGCCGGTGCCGAGCGCGGCGGGCTTCACGGCGAGCTTGGTTTTTTTGTTCACGGCGGTGGCGAGGCCGCGGCGGTGGAAGACGGTCTCGGTGCCTTTTTTCCCGACCTGCGAAAAGAACGCGGAGAAGCTGAAGTAGTCGTTCTGGCTCCAGCGCTCGTAGGGGTGATGATGGCACTGGGCGCACTGGAGCCGCATGCCGAGGAAGAGCTGCGCGGTGTCTTCGAGCTGCTGCTGCGGCTCCTTCACCTGGCGGTACCACGCGACCGGCGGGTTGTCGGCCAGGTCGCCGCTGGCGGCCACGACTTCGCGCACGAGCTGG
>JANPHJ010000100.1:0-16274 GCA_031424395.1 Chthoniobacter sp. | reverse complement strand
GACGACTTCATCCGGGTTGACGCCCTTGTGCGGCTCTTTGCCGACGAGCTTGCGCGCGGTCTCGATGACGCGGGGCATGCGGGTCATGCCGCCGACGAGGACGAGTTCGTTCACGTCTTTCTCGCTCAGGCCGGCGTCTTTCAAACACGCCTTCACCGGGCCGATGGTGCGCTCGAAAAGTTTGTCGGTGAGCTGTTCCAGCTTCGAGCGGGTGAGCTTTTTCTGGATGTGCTTCGGGCCGGTCTGGTCGGCGGTGACGAAAGGCAGATTGATCTCGTATTCCTGCGAGCTGGAGAGCGCGATCTTCGCCTTTTCCGCTTCCTCTTTAATGCGCTGCACCGCGTCGGGCTGCTTCGTGAGGTCGATGCCGGACTCGGCTTTGAACTCAGCGAACATCCAGTCCATCACCGCGTTGTCCCAGTCGTCGCCGCCGAGATGGGTGTCGCCGTTCGTGGCTTTCACCTCGAAAACGCCATCGCCGATTTCCAGCACCGAGATGTCGAAAGTGCCACCGCCGAGATCATAGACGGCGATCTTTTCGTCCGCCTTCTTATCGAGGCCGTAGGCGAGCGACGCCGCGGTCGGCTCGTTGACGATGCGGAGCACTTCGAGGCCCGCGATTTTGCCGGCGTCTTTGGTCGCGGTGCGCTGCGAGTCATTGAAATAAGCCGGGACCGTGATGACTGCCTGGGTAATCGTCTCGCCGAGTTTCGCCTCCGCATCGGACTTGAGTTTCGCGAGGATCATCGCGCTGATTTCAGGCGGCGAGTAAGTCTTCGTCTCGCCATTCACCGTGACCGAAATGTGCGCGTCGCCATTCGCCGCTTTCACCACTTTGTAAGGCACGCGGTGCAACTCGTTCTGCACTTCGTCAAACTTGCGCCCCATGAAACGCTTCACCGAAAAAATCGTGTTCGTCGGATTCGTCACGGCCTGCCGTTTCGCCGCCTGCCCGACCACGCGCTCGCCGCTTTTAGTGAAAGCGACGACACTAGGCGTGGTGCGCGCGCCTTCCGAATTTTCCAGCACGACCGGTTCGCCGCCGTCCATGACGGACATGCAGGAGTTCGTGGTGCCGAGATCAATGCCGAGGATTTTAGCCATGTGGGTAGTTGTTTGGGTCTTGGAAAGCGGTTGGGCCGGGCAGGAAAGCATGGGCTGCGCCGGGGTGGATGCGGAGTTTCAAGTCATTGACGATCAGTGAATTGCCGCGATTTGCTTAAAAGCCAAGAGTGGGACATGGCACAAGCTTTGTCCCACTCGGTAGGCGAAAAGCGGGACAGTGCGGCGCAGATCGGGGCCGTGTGACCAATCGCGCTGGCACCACCCCTGCTAGCCAACCCAGCGTGAAGTTTTTCGCCCTCCTTGCCCTTTTGCTCAGCGCCAGCGGCCTCCGCGCCGATGACCTCGCCGGCCAAGTCCATGCCGAGCTGAATCTAGCGCGGACCGCGCCGCGGCAGTACGCGCAGATCGTCGCTAGCAGGACGCTCGGCCGGCGGCATCTCGAGGGCGAACGGGTGGTGGAGGAGGCGGTGCGGTTTTTGGAAAAAGTGCGGCCGTTGCCGCCGCTCGCACGCTCCGAGGGGCTGAGCGCGAGCGCGCTGGCGCATGTGCTCGATCTGGGCGTGTCGGGCGGGCGCGGCCACCGCGGCAGCGACGGCAGCACGCCGTGGAAACGCATGGCGCGCTTTGGCCGCTGGAGCGGCCATGCGGCGGAAAATATCTCCTACGGCGAGCGCGACGCGCGCGGCATCGTGGTCGCGCTGCTCGTGGACGACGGCACGCGCGACCGCCTTCACCGGCAGAATATTTTCAGCCGAGACCTGCTCTGCATTGGCGTCGCCAGCGGCCCGCACACGGGCTGCGGGACCCTGTGCGTAATGGATTTCGCCGAGACCTTTGCCGAGGCCGGGCCGAAGGTGGCGATGCACGCGGCGCCGTAAGGATTTCCCTTCCCATGCGGCGCGCGGTTCGTGTTCTATCTGCGCCCGATGCCGAAGCCCAAGTCACCCGCGAAAGCCGCAAAATCCCTTAAGCCCAAGTACCGGCGCATCGTCCTGAAACTCAGCGGTGAAGCGCTCAAGGTGCGGGGCAGCGCGGACAATATCTCGCCGGAAATCGTGCAGCAGGTCTGCTCGCAGATCAAAGCGGTGCATGACCTCGGCGTGCAGATTGCCGTGGTCATCGGCGGCGGCAATATCTGGCGCGGGCTGAGCGCCAGCCACCGCGGGATGGAGCGCACCACGGCCGATTACATGGGCATGCTGGCCACGGTCATCAACGGCCTCGCCTTGCAAAGCGCGCTAGAGCAAATGGGCCTGCCGACGCGCGTACAGACGGCGATCCCGATGGATACGGTCGCGGAGAAATTCATCCGCCGCCGAGCCATCGCGCAGCTTGAGGAGGGCAAGATCGTCATTTTCGTCGCCGGCACGGGCAACCCGTTCTTTTCCACCGACACCACCGCCGCTTTGCGCGCGAACGAGATCAGCGCGGAGGTCATCCTCAAGGCGACGAAGGTGGATGGCATTTACACGGCCGACCCTTTCAAAGATCCGAAGGCGAAAAAATACGACCGCATCACCTTCAGCGAGGCGCTCGCGAAACGGCTTTCGGTCATGGATTCCACAGCCTTCAGCCTCTGCCTCGACAACAAAATGCCGATCATCGTTTTCGACATGATGAAGTCTGACAACATCCGCAGCGTCGTCCTCGGCAAGGCCGTCGGCACGCTCGTCACCGTCGAATAACGCCCTATGGATCCCGATGAAATCATGCTCGAAGCCGAGGCCGCGATGGAGAAAGGCTTCGACTATCTCCAGCACGAATTTTCCTCCGTGCGCACCGGCAAAGCGTCGCCCGCGCTGGTCGAAAACATCGACGTGGAGGCGTACGGCGCGCAGATGAAACTCAAGCAGCTCGCGCTCATCACCACGCCCGAGCCGCGGCTGCTGGTCATCCAGCCTTTTGACGCGAGCACGACCAAGGACATCGAGCGGGCGATCAAGGAGTCGAAGGTCGGCATCAATCCCATCGTCGATGGAAAAATCATCCGCATGCCCATCCCCGCGCTCTCCGAGGAGCGGCGGAAAGACCTGGTGAAAGGCATCAAGCAGATGGCCGAGGAGGCGCGGGTGCGGGTGCGTTCGACGCGGCGCGAGGGCATCGACGGGCTCAAGAGAGCGCAGAAAGCAGGCGCGATTTCCGAGGATCAGTTCGGCAGTTTGGAGACGGAAATGCAGAAGCTCACCGACCAGTTTGGCAAAAAAATCGACGACGCCACCACCCTCAAGGAAGCGGAAATCCTCAAGGTCTGAATCTTCCCATGCGCACCCTGCTCCTCGCCGCCCTCCTCACCCTCTCGCTCGCCGCCAGCCACGCGGAAGTCGTGCGCCTCGCGCCAGACTTCGGCTTTCCCGGACCGGGCAAAAAGCAAACGCTCAAAGGTCTGCGCGGCCAGGCCGTGGTGCTGCTCATCACCAAGACGCCGAAGACCCGCGCCTTCAAAAAGCAGCTCAAGTATCTCAAGGAAATCTACGAGCAGTTTGCCAGCAAGCAGGTCGTCTTCATCGCCGCGCTCGGCGAAGGCACCGGGCCGGTGGCGTCCGACATTCCCTTCGTCGTCGCCGCCAGCGGCCCGGCGGTCGCGAGCGCCTACGGGGTGGCGGATGACTTCGCGCTCGTCATCATCGGCAAGGACGGGAACGTCGATTACCAGACGAACAAAGTCTGCCCCCCTGAGCGGGTGCGCGATGTGATCCAGAATTCCTTCGCGGTCCAGGAAGGCTCGCGGAAAGGGCAGTAGCCGACGGCGCGGTGCGTCGCGGTTTTTTGCGGACTGAAATTGCATGCGCATCGCCGTCCTCGCCGACACCCACGACCGGCTCCCGTCCCACCTGCGCGCGGCCTTGGCGGAGGCGGATGAAATCTGGCATCTCGGCGACGTCTGCGCGCCGGCCATCCTCGCGGCTTTGCAAACCTTCGGCCCGCCCGTGCTCGTTGTCCGCGGCAACTGCGACGACTGCACGGACTGGCCGCTCACCCTCGACCTGACGCGCGCGGGTTTCCGCATCCGGCTCACCCACATCCCGCCGCGCCACCCGCCTGCCGGCTGCGACCTCCTGCTCCACGGCCACACCCACGTCCCGCGCGATGAAGTCATCGCCGGCGTCCGCCTGCTCAACCCCGGCTGCATCACCCGCCCGGACCGCGGCGCACCGGCCAGCTATGCCTGGCTGGAACTCGCGCCGGGCCAGCCCCCGGTGTGGACCGTGGTACGGCTCTAGGGCATCTGCCAAAAAAACAGTCTCCGCCGCTGCGCAGCCCGGAGAGCTGACGGACCTCAGCTCTGGGTGAAACCCCGGCGTTCAGGGCTGCTGCGCCAACACCTGCTGCCGCCCGGCCTCATCCAGCGCCACCCATTTTCCCGCCGCCAGCGCGCCGAGCCGGAATGCGCCAACGCGCACCCGCAACAGCCGCAGTGTCGGGTGACCGATGCCCGCGGTCATGCGCCGCACCTGATGGTTTTTGCCCTCGATCAGTTCGAGCGCGATCCACTCGTCGGGCACGTTTTTGCGCCAGCGGATCGGCGGCATGCGTGGCGGCAGCTCCGGCTGCGGATCGAGCCGCCACGCGCGGCAGGGCAAAGTCCCGCGCCCGCCGATGACCAGCCCGCGGGCCATCTGCTGGAGCGCCTCCGGGGTCGGGACGCGCTCGACCTGCGCCCAGTATTCGCGCTGATGCGCGTGGCTGGGCAGCAGCAGGCGCGCGTTCAGATCCGGCTCATCGCTGAGCAGCAGCAGCCCTTCGCTTTCCGCATCGAGCCGCCCGATGGGATAGACGCCTTTGGGAAATCCGAAATCGGCGAGCGTGCGGTGTTTCGAGCCGTCGGGCGTAAACTGCGAGACGATGCCGAAAGGTTTGTGAAAGGCGAGAAGCACGGCAGACGGATTTAGACAGAATTAACAAAATTCACAGAATTGCCTTCCATGCTTTGCTTGCGCTCGCTTCCTCAGCCACACCCGCGCAGCCAATTCTGTTAATTCTGCAAATACTGTCCGACAGACCCTTTTGAACCGCCGCGACCTTCCCATCTTCGAACTCGAAACCCAGCTCGCCTCCGACCTGCGCGCGCATTCCCGGCTCGTCCTGCAAGCACCGACGGGCTCGGGCAAATCGACGCAAGTCCCGCAAATCCTGTTGGACATCGGCTTGGCGGGCGATGGCGAGATCGTCGTCCTCCAGCCGCGCCGCCTCGCCACGCGCATGCTGGCGGCGCGCGTGGCGCAGGAGCGCGGGGTGCGGCTGGGCGAGGAAGTGGGCTACCAAATCCGGCTCGACAAGGTTTGCTCGCGGAAGACGCGCATCCGCTTCGTGACCGAGGGCGTGCTGCTGCGGCAGATGCTTTCCGACCCGGAGCTGCGCGGCATCGCGGTCATCATCTTCGACGAATTCCACGAGCGGCATCTCTACGGCGACATCACGCTCGCCCGCGCGCTCGACTTGCAGGAGACGCGGCGGCCCGACCTCAAGCTCGTGGTCATGTCGGCCACGCTTGATGCGGGCGTGCTGCAAAAATACCTCGCGCCCTGCGCGCTGCTGACCTCGCGCGGGCGGACGTTTCCGGTTGATGTGGAATACATCGAGAAGCCGCTGGGCGACTGGCCGGTGTGGGATGCGGCGGCGGAAGAGTTCGAGCGCGTCGCTCGCCAGACCGAAGGCGACGTGCTGATCTTCATGTCCGGTGCGTACGAAATCAGCCGGACGATTTCCGCCATCCGCAACACCCCCACCGGCGGCCAATGCACCGTGCTCCCGCTGCACGGCGAACTGCCCGTGGCGGATCAGGACGCCGCCGTCGCACGCTACGAACACCGAAAGGTGATCGTCTCCACGAACGTCGCCGAGACCTCGCTGACCATCGACGGCGTGCGCGTGGTCATCGACGGCGGGCAGGCGAAGATCGCGCGCTTCGATCCGTACCGCGGCATCAACACGCTGCTCGTCGAGCGCATCTCCCGCGCCAGCGCCGAGCAGCGCGCGGGTCGCGCGGGCCGCACTGCGCCGGGCCGCTGCGTGCGCCTGTGGACGGAGCGCGAGCACCACGACCGGCCTGCCCAGGAACTGCCCGAGGTGAAGCGGCTCGACCTCGCGGAAGTCGTGCTCACTTTGAAAGCAGGCGGCGTGGAGGACGTGGCAAAGTTCCGCTGGCTCGAAGCGCCCGACGCCCGCTCGCTCGAACGCGCCCTCACGCTCCTCACTGATCTCGGTGCGCTCGACGGCGCGGGCACGATCACCGCACTCGGCCGCCGCATGCTCGCCTTCCCGGCGCACCCGCGTTACGCGCGCATGCTGCTCGCGGCGCACGAGCTGGGGTGCGTGCCGGCGGTCGTGCAGGTCGCGGCGCTCACGCAAGGGCGCGGGCTGCTGCGGCGCGCGGAGGGGAAGCAGATGCAGCAGGACCGCGAGGACGCGCTCGGCGAAAATGCGGAGAGCGATTTCTTCATCCATCTGCGCGCGCTGCGCTTCGCCGGGCAGCGCAATTTCAATCCGCAAACCTGCCGCCCGCTCGGCATCCACGCGCCCGCCGCGCGCGAGGCGGCGGCGCTCGCCGAGCAGTTTTTGCGCATCGCGAAAGACGAGGGCTTGAACATCGAGCCGCGCGAAACCTCTGCCGAGGCGCTCCAGCGCTGCGTGCTCGCGGGTTTCCCCGACATGGTCGCGCTGCGGCACGACGCCGGCACGCTCCGCTGCGCGCTGGTGCATGGGCGCAAGGGTGTGCTCGCCCGCGAGAGCGTGGTCACGGCGCCGCTGCTCGTGGCGAGCGAAGTGCGCGAGGTCGAGATGCGCGGCGATGTGGAGACGCTGCTCACGCTCGCCACGGCGATCAAGGAGGAGTGGCTGCGCGAGCTTTTTCCCGACGGCTTCCGCGAGACGACCGAGGTTTTTTTCGACTCCACGCTCCGCCGCGTCATGGCGAAAAAGCAGACCCGTTTCCACGATCTCGTCCTCCGCTCCGAGCAGTCCGAAAAAGTGCCGCTGGAGCAGGCGGCGGCGCTGCTCGCGCGCGAAGCCGAGGCCGGGACGTGTCCGCTGAAGCTGTGGGACAACGCCGTCGAGCAATGGATTCTTCGGCTGAACCAGCTCGCCGAATGGTTCCCCGAATACGAGCTGCCCAAGCTCGGCGACGACGACCGCCGCCTGCTGCTGGAGCAAATCTGCCACGGCGCGACGAGCTACAAGGACATCAAGGAACGCCCCGTCTGGCCCGTGGTGAAGTCGTGGCTTTCACCGCTGCAACAGCAGCTCCTCGACGACCAAGCCCCCGAGCGCATCGACCTGCCGGGCGGGCGCAAAGCGAAGGTCATCTACGCGCCCAACACCGCGCCGCACATCGCCGCGCGCATCAAGGATTTGAACGGCGTGACCGGCGAGTTGCGCTTCGCCGGGCGGCGCATCCCGCTCGTCATCCAGGTGCTCGCGCCCAACCACCGGCCCATCCAGATCACGCAAAACCTCGCGACGTTCTGGCAGGACAGCTACCCGAAGATCAAACAGGAGCTGCAGCGCAAATACCCGCGCCACGAGTGGCGGTGAGCTGTCGGGGCTGGCCGACGGTGGTGCTTTCGGCAAAACTTTCGCGCCATCCATGAACTCCAGCGACACTCCCTTGCTTCTTCCCGGCCCCCCAAGCGCGCAGGTCTTTGTGCCGGGAGAATTGCGCGCGCAGTTGGAGCGCGAGGTTTTGCCCGGCTACCTCGCCGGCTGCCGGTGGTTTGGCGGAAAGGCGCGGCAGCCGCTTGTGTGCAAGGTTTGCGCGACGGCGGCGGTTTCAGCGGACCCGGCTGCCGCGCGGCTGGTGCTGGTGGAAATCGCGTACGCCAGCGGCGCGCCGGACATGTATCTGCTGCCGCTGCACGTCGCCGTCGGCGAGCGCGCGGCGGCGGTGGCGCGGGAAACGCCGCCGGCCGTCGTGGCGCGCTTTCGCGAGGGCGGCGTGCTTTTCGACGCGGTGCATGACGCGGATTTTCGCGCCGCGCTTTTCGCGCTGATGGCGCACGGCGGGGGGGTGGGTGAGATCGCGGGCGTGAGCGGCGGCGGGCTGCCGGAGAGCGCGCCGGCGTCGCGGGTGCTGGCGGTGGAGCAGAGCAATACGTCGGTCATTTATGGCGAGCGCGTTTTTCTAAAACTCTACCGGCGGCTGGAGGAGGGCGTGAATCCCGACGCGGAAATCCTGCGCTTTCTCAGGGCGCGGAATTTTCCCCACGTCCCGCCGTTCTGCGGCGCGGTGGAGTGGCGCGCGCCAGGCCGCGCGCCGCGGGTGCTGGCGCTGGCGACGGGGATGGTGGCGAATGAGGGCGACGCGTGGAGCTTCACGCTGCGCGAGCTGACGCGGCAGCTCGGGTGCGTGGCCGCCGGGCAGACCGACGGGGCGGAGAAAATCGAAGCGGCCTACCTCGCGCGCGCGGGGCAGCTCGGGCAGCGCACCGGGGCGCTGCACCTCGCGCTGGCGGAAGCGACGGATGACGCGGATTTTGCGCCCGAGCCGCTGACGGAGGGGGATTTCACGGAGCTGGCGGAAACGGTGCGCTCCACGGCGGATCAAGTGCTGGGGCGGCTGCGTGAGCGACTGGCGGCGCTCGATCCGGCGACGCGCGAAACGGCGGTGGCCGTGCTCGCCGCCGAGCCCGTGATGCGCGCGCGAATCGCCGCGCTCGGCGCGCAGCCGGTGGCGGCCGCGAAGACGCGGACGCACGGCGACTACCATCTCGGTCAGGTGCTGAACACGGGCGGTGATTTCGTGATCATCGACTTCGAGGGCGAGCCCGCGAAACCGCTCGCGGAGCGGCGGCGGAAGCGTTCGCCGCTGCGCGACGTCGCCGGGATGCTGCGCTCGTTTCACTACGCGGCGCACAGCGCGCTCGGGGCTTTCGCGGCGGAGCGCGCGGCGCTGGAGCCACTCGCGGAGCGGTGGCACGCGCGGGCGCGCGCGGCGTTTCTCGCGGCGTGGATTGAGACCACGGAGGGCGCGGCTTTCGTCCCGGCGGAGCGCGCGGAACGGGCGCGGCTGCTCGATGCCTTTCTCCTCGAAAAGGCGCTCTACGAAGTCGCCTACGAACTCAACAACCGGCCTGCCTGGCTCGGCATCCCCCTGCGCGGCGTCGCGCAAATCCTGGGCTAGCCGCCGCTACTGCGCCGCAGGCGGCACGGGCAGGACGGGCGTGGTGAGGAGCGAGGGCGGCGAGCCGGGCGCGGGCGCGGTGAGCAGCGACGGCGGCGCAGACGGCGGCGCGCCCGCGGGCTTGGACGCTTCCTTTTTCACCTCCTCGCGGGTCAGCCAGCCGAGCTCGTAGAAGGAGTCGGCGAACAGCGCGCATTTTTCAGGGCCGAAGGTCCAGTCGGCGCGGCCGAGCCATTTCTTCGCGCCGTCCGGGCTCTCGTGGGCGAATTCCCAGGCGGCATTGGCGTAGTAGTAGGCGGGCGTGTCGCCGGGAAACGGGATCTGATCGATCGCGCGGCGGGCGTCGTCGTAGTTTTTCTCGAGGAGCAGGGTGAGGAAGATGCGAAAGCGCGCCAGCTCGTCCTTGGGATTGTCGCGGAGGAACTTCTCGAACAGTTTCCGCGACTCGGCGTACTTGCCCTGCACGAGCGGGATTTCGGCGAGGTTGAAACGCGCGGCGTAAAATTTCGGGTCGAGTTTCAGCGCCTCTTCGCAGAGCCGCGCGCCTTCTTCAAAATTCCGCTGCTCGATGAAGATCGCGCCGCGCGTGTTCAGCGTCATGGGCGTGGGCGGGAGGATTTTGTCCGCCTTGTCGAGGGCGGCGAGGGTGCGGGCCCAGTCGCGCGTGCGAAAGATGCGGAAGACTTCGTTCACCGCCTGGATGTACTGCGGCGAATAGGTCTTGGTGACTTTCGGCTGCAGCGGCCCTGGGGTGGACGGGACGAAACGCAGGCCGGGTTTGTCGGGCGTGAAGGACTTCAGCGAATCCTCGGCGCCGGACAGCGGCAGCGCGCCGGCGGCGGCGAGGACGGTGAGGGCGAGGCGGAGAGGCGTCATGGTTTGGTGGAAACGGAAAGGGCACCACCTATCGCGCAGGCGGGATGAAAACCCAACCCGAAATCCGCGGGTCACGCGGGGGCCCCGCCGCGGCAGCAGCCGGCGGGCTGCACGGCGCGGCAGCCGGCCACGGCGAGCCACGCGCCGAGCACGGGCGCGAGGAGATAAATCCAGAGCGCACCGAGGTTGCCCGAGATGAGCGCCGGGGCGAGGGAGCGCGCGGGGTTCATCGACGCACCGCAAATCGGCCCGGCAAACATCGCCTCAAGCATGATGACCGCGCCGATGGCGATGCCGGCAGTGACGCCTTTTTCCTTCGCGCCAGTCGAGACATTCAGGATGACAAACATGAGCAGCGCGGTGAGCACCGTTTCCAAAATGAACGACTGCGCCGCCGGGCCCGCGGGCAGCGTGGCGCCGAGCGTGGGATGCGCAGGAAAGAGCGCCCGCAGCAGGCCGCTGGCGAGCAGCGCGCCGCCGAGCTGGCTGGCGATGTAGGGCAGCACCTTGGCGCCGTCGAAGCGGCGCGCGCGCCAGAAGGCCAAGGTGACGGCGGGATTGAAGTGCGCGCCGGAGATGTCGCCGAGGCTGTAGATCATCGCCAGCACAATGAGTCCGAAAGTCATGGCCACGCCGACGTGGGTGATGGCGCCGCCGCTCACGTCATTGATCACGATCGCGCCCGTGCCGGCAAAGACGAGCGCCGCCGTGCCGAGGAATTCGGCGAAGCACGCGCGGTTCATCGGGCCGCTTCGGTGGCGCACTTCTCCGCGCACCAAGCCTCAATTTTTGCGCGGATCATGTCGCGGATTTTCCGCACCTCCGCGAGCTTCTCCTCGCGCGTGCCGGGGAGCGTGGAGGGATCGGGAAAGCCCCAGTGCAGCCGGAGGCCGCTGCCGGGAAAGACCGGGCACCGTTCGGCGCTCGTCTCATCGCAGACGGTGATGAGGTAGCCGAAAGTCTCGCCGCGCTGGAAGACATCCCACACGCCCTGCGGGACCTGCTGAGCGATGTCGATGCCTTCCTCCGCCATCGCCTCGACGACGAGCGGGTTCAGCGTCCCCGGCTCGATGCCGGCGCTGCTGGCCTGGAAAAATTCCTGGCAGACGCGGTTCAGCCACGCCTCGGCCATTTGCGAGCGCGCGCTGTTGTGGATGCAGACGAAGAGCACTTTGGTTTTCATGGGAAAGGTGCGCGCACTTTGCCCGCACTGCGCGCCCGCCGCAAGGCCGCGCCCGGCTGTCACCGAAACGTCACACGCGACGGGCTCGCAACCGCCGAGGCGCAGCGGGCCATGAGAGGAACGCAGAGGAATGACTGTGCTTTGCCGTCCCTCCTCAGCCCTCTCTTTCACCGCTTCGCCGGTGGGGTGAAAATCCGGCTTCCCCTTTTTCAACGTCCGCGCAGCATCCGCGCATGGACACCGCCGCCCGCACCTTTCTTTTCGACCTGCTGAACACGCCCAGCCCCACCGGCTTCGAGCTGCCCGGCCAGCGCAAGTGGGCCGCCTACGCGCGGCCTTTCGCCGACCGCGTGGAAAACGACGCCTATGGCACCGCCTGGGCCACGCTCGACGGCACGGCGAAAAAACCGCGCCGCGTCATGCTCGAAGCGCACGCGGACGAGATCGGCTTCATCGTCAAACACATCACCAAGGAAGGCTGGCTGCGCATCGACCGCATCGGGGGCAGCGACACGGCCACGGCGCGCGGGCGGCGCATCGACCTGCTCGGCGAAAAAGGCATCGTCGCCGGCATCATCGGCAACACCGCGATCCATCTGCGCAAGGATTCCCTCGGCGACGAGAAAGCACCGAAGATTTACGAGCTGTACGTGGATGTTGGCGCGGGCTCCGCAAAGGAAGTCGCCGCGCTCGGCCTGCGCGTCGGGCACCCCGCCGTCTATCACGATGCCGCCGAGTCGTTCGGCAAAAACCGCATCGTCGGCCGCGCGCTGGACAACCGGCTCGGCGGTTTCATCATCGCCGAAGTCCTCGCCCGGCTCAGCCGCGCGAAAAAGAAACCGCGCGCCACGGTCATCGCGGTCAATGCCGTCATGGAGGAAATCGGCGGCCACGGCGCGAAGATGGCCGCGCACCGCCTGCGGCCCGACGTGAGCATCGTGCTCGATGTCACCCACGCCACCGAGACGCCCGGCATCGACGCGGCGCAGCACGGCGAGGTGAAACTCGGCGGCGGCCCATCGGTCACGCACGGCACCTGCAACCACCCCGCCGTCATCGCCCGCATCCTCCGCTGCGCGCGAAAGGCGAAGATCCCCATCCAGCACGAGAGCAGTTCGCGCTACAGCGGCACCGACACGGACGTGATTTTTGACTCGCGCGACGGCATCCCCAGCGCGCTCGTCTCGCTCCCGCTGCGCTACATGCACAGCGTCGTGGAGATGGCCGACCTCGCGGACGTGGAACAAGTGATCGCGCTGCTCACGGCGTTCGTCCTTTCGCTCAGCGACGACGATGAATTCGGCGTGAGGCTATAGCGCGCCGCAAAATACCGCTGAGTCCTCCGCCTCCGCGTCCTCCGCGCCTCTGCGTTAAAAAACAACGCTCCCGAAACGCGCTACGGCTTCGCCTTGGCCGCCGGCACCGGAGTCGCCGTGGGCTCCGCCTTTGCCGCCACCGGCGCGTCGGTTTTCGGCACGGGCGTGGCCTTTGGTTTGGGCACCACCGGTTTGTCCATCGCCACGAGTTCCGAAACGGTGACGAACTTGAAACCCTTGGCCAGCAAGGCGTCGAGCGTCTCCGGCATGGCATCGATCGTGGACTTGTGGATGTCGTGCGACAGGATGATGGACCCCGGCACCGTCGCTTTCAGGATCTCCGTTTTCACGTGCTCCGCGTTGCGCACCTTCCAGTCGAGCGGATCGACATCCCAGAGGATGCACTTGTAGCCCCACTCGCCCAGCGCCCACGCCCGCTGCCGCGCGGTAAAAGCTCCGTACGGCGGACGCATGATCTTCGGCGTCACCCCGCAGGCTGCGATGATCGCGTCGTGCGTGCGCTGGAGCTGGTCGCGCACATTGCCCTCGGCCATCGCCGATAGCTGCGGATGCGACCACGAGTGATTCGCGACTTCATGCCCGTCGGCCACGATCTTTTTCACGATGTCGGGAAACTCCGCGACGCACTGCCCGACGAGGAAAAAGGTCGCGTGGATTTTGCGCTGCCGGAGCATTTCGAGCAGGCGCGGGGTGTTCGCGCCGTGCGGGCCGTCGTCGAAGGTCATGGCCACGTACGGGCCATCGACGTGGCACTGCGAGTAGGTGGATCGCGGCTGGCCTACGGGCGGCGGTACCGCGGCGTCGGCGGGCAGCGCTGTGGCCGGCTGCGGAGCCGGCGTCGCGGCCACGGCGGGGGCAGGCGCAGGTGCGGGTGCGGGTGCGGGTGCGGGAGTGGGCGTGGCCGGGGCGGGTTTCGGTGCGGCGCTGGCGAAAGCGGCGAGCGCGAGAAAAACGGCGGGCAGGAGACGATTCATGGCGGGCCATTTGATAGCGGGATTTTTCCGCGGTGAAAGCAGGAATGGACGCCGCGCTCCAATTCCGCCCTCCCCTGCTCAGCCCTGCGTGAAGCGTTCCAAAATCACGCCCAGCTTTTTCACCGTCTCCTCCGGCCACAGCGCGCGGGCGGTCACCAGCGCGCTGTCCAGCGCGCGGTGCTCCGGGTAGTCCGCCACCGCCGGGATGTGCGGGATCACGCGGGCGAAAATCCTTTTCGCCGCGTCCGCATTCGCCATCAGATGCGCCACCACCGCGTCGGCCGTCACCGGCGCCTCCTCCACTTTCCAGCAGTCGTAGTCGGTGATCATCGCCATCGTCGCCACGGCGATCTCGGCTTCGCGCGCCAGCCGCACCTCGCCCAGATTCGTCATGCCGATCACGTCAAAGCCCAGCTTCCGGTGCGTCTCGGATTCCGCGCGGGTGGAGAAAGCGGGGCCGTCCATGTTCACGTAGGTGCCGCCATTATGCACCGGCAGGCCGAGGTCCCGCGCGGCGTCCGCCATAAGCTGCCGCAGCGGCAGGCAGGTGGGCTCGGCAAAGCTCACGTGCGCGGCGATGCCGCCGCCGAAAAAAGTGTGCGCCGCACCCTGGCTCGTGCGGTCGAAAAACTGCGACGGCAGCACGATGTGCCGCGGCTCGTACTGCTCCTGCAGCGAGCCCACCGCCGTCACGCACAGCAGCCACCGCACATTCAGCGCGCGCAGCGCGTGGATGTTCGCCCGGTGGTTCAGCTCATGCGGCAGGATGCGATGCCCCCGCCCGTGCCGCGGCAGGAAATACACCTGCCGCCCCGCGAGTTTGCCCCCGAAAATCACATCCGACGGCGGCCCCCACGGCGTCGCCACCGCGTGCTCGCTGAGATCCGTAAGCCCGTCCATTTGGTAAAGCCCGCTGCCGCCGATAATGCCGATCGCTGGTGCTGTCATAGACGGTGAGAGATAGGCGGTCGGTTTGGTTTTGAAAATGGGAAAGCGCGGGCGCTTTGCAACGTCAGTCGTGAATCGCCGGCATCATCCGCTGCGTGCCGCTCACTGCTCACTTTTCATCCTCCGCGGCAGTCAGTAATGACGCTCATGCATCGCGCGCTTTCCCTCCTCCCTCTCGTCCTCTGCACCACGCTCGCCCACGCGCTCACCATCGACCTGAAGCCGGACGGCCCGGTGACCTCCCTCGCCGCCGCGCGCGATGCGGTGCGGGCCGCGCGGGCGAAGGGCGACAAATCGGAGATGCGTGTGGTTGTCGCCGCGGGCACGTATGCGCTCACGGAGCCCGTGGTTTTCGAGCCGCAGGACAGCGGGGTGACCTACGAGGCGGCGCCGGGCGCGCAGCCGGTTTTTGCCGGCGGAAAAAAGATCACCGGCTGGCAAGCGAGCGCTGGCGGGCTTTGGACGGTGAAGCTCGATCCCGCGTGGCGCTTCGAGGCGCTGTGGGTGAATGGCGAACGCGCCACCCGCGCCCGCACGCCGAACGCCGATGCGGGGGGCCGCCCGACCGCTTACTTGCAGGCGCAAGGCCCGGCGGAAAAGCCGCTCGACGGCGTGCCCCCCGCCA
The DNA here is from genome assembly GCA_031424395.1 of Chthoniobacter sp. Taxonomy (GTDB): domain Bacteria; phylum Verrucomicrobiota; class Verrucomicrobiia; order Chthoniobacterales; family Chthoniobacteraceae; genus Chthoniobacter. The sequence goes on along the minus strand of JANPHJ010000100.1, from coordinate 1,150 downwards.
CGCCGCTGAACGCCACCGCGCTCAAGGCTGCGCCCGCCGACGCCGCGCTGCTGGCGCAGCTTTCGCCCGACGAACTGCGCGACGCGAACGTGGTCGTCTATCACTCGTGGGAGACTTCGCGGCATCGCGTGGCGGGCGTGGATGCGGCGGGCGGCACGCTGCAATTCACCGGCCCGAGCGCCGCGCCGTTCTTTCACTACGAGCCGTTTCACCGCCTGCATTTTGAAAACTACCGCGCCGCGCTCGACGCGCCCGGCGAGTGGTTCCTCGCCCGCGACGGCACGCTCAGCTACCTCCCGCGCGCGGGCGAAAAACCGGAGTCGGCGGAAGTGTGGGCGCCCGTCGCGCCGCAGTGGCTCTTGCTCCGCGGCGATCCGGCGAAGGAGCAGTTCGTCGAGCGCCTGCGCTTTCGCGGCCTCGCGTTTCGTTTTCAAAACTACACGCTGCCGCCGGGCGGTTGGTCGTCCGGCCAGGCGGAGGCCGGACTCGCGGCGGCGGTCGAGGCCGACGGCGCGCGCGACGTGGCGTTCGAGGGCTGCGAGTTCGGTCACACGCTCACGCACGCCGCGTGGCTGCGCCGCGGCTGCCACGGCATCACTTTCCAAAAATGCCGCCTGCACGATCTCGGCGCGGGCGGCGTGAATATCGGCGACCCCGCAGTGCGCGACTCCGGCCCGCAGCAGACCGACCACGTCACGCTCGAAAACTGCATCATCCACCGCGGGGGCCGCTATTTCACCGGCGGCATCGGCGTCACCATTTTCCACGCGACCGACTGCACGCTGCGTCACTGCGACATCGCGGACTTTTTCTACACCGGCGTGAGCATCGGTTGGACGTGGGGCTACCATCCGACCTCATGCGCGCGCAACCTCGTCGAGCACTGCCACATTCATCATCTCGGCTGGGGCGTGCTCAGCGACATGGGCGCCATCTACACGCTCGGGCCGCAGCCCGGTTCGGCGATTCGCGGCTGCCATTTCCACGACATCGGCTGCGCGAGTTACGGTGGATGGGGGATGTATAATGACGAGGGCTCGACCGGATTTGTGTGGGAAAACAACCTCGTCCACCACTGCCAGGACGCGGGCTACCATCAGCACTACGGACGCGGAAATCTCGTGCGCAACAACATCATCGCCTACTGCGC
>JANPHJ010000099.1:0-36576 GCA_031424395.1 Chthoniobacter sp. | reverse complement strand
ATCGCCTACGTGATGAACAAGAACGCCGCTCCCGAGCCGAAGTCGGGGCGCGTGGAAAACGAGCCGCTCTTTTTTACCGGCGAGGTAAAGACCGCCGCGACGGCGAGCCTGTTGCGCCTGCCGACCGAGGCGCCCGCGCTCACGAGTTCTGATCGCGCGACCGCTTTTGAGGCGGGGCGCGACTTCACCTGGCAGCCGGGCTCGCGCGTGCTCACGCTCACGGCGGATTCGCGGATTCCTTTCAAAACGACGGCGGAACTCCACCCCGCGCCGGATGCGCCGAACTCCTACAGGCACCAACGCGGCACCGATGCGTGGATGTTTTACGGACCCGGTCGCGTGACGCACGACCTGCAATGCGCGGCGAGCTACGCGACCAGCGACGACTGGCAGCCGCCGCAGACTGCCGCCGCGTCGGACGAGCAGTTCGGCGGCCTGCGGGCGAAATTGCGCGCAAATCAGCCGGTGAAAATCGTGCTGCTCGGCGACAGCATTTCGACCGGCGCGGATGCGTCCGCCATCTCCGATGTCGCGCCGCGCCACCCCGGCTATCCGCAGCTAGTCGTGAGCGGCCTCGAGGCGAGCTTCGGCGCGAAGGTGACGCTCGCGAATCTCTCGAAGGGTGGCGAGGATTCCAAATGGGGACTGAAGCGCGTGCAGGATGTGATCACGGAAAAGCCGGACCTTTTCATCGTCGCCTTCGGCATGAACGACGCCTCGGGCCGGCGCACGCCGGAGGAGTTCGCGCGCCTCGTGGGGGAGATTTTCCAGCCGGTCCGCGCGGCCGTGCCGGACTGCGCGGTGCTGCTCGTCTCGCCCATGAGCGCGAATGGCGACTGGGCTTTTTCCTCGCCCGATCTCTACCCGCAATACGCCGCCGCGCTCGAAAAGCTCACCGGCCCCGGCATCGCGCTCGCAAACGTGACCGCGCCGTGGACCGCCATCGAGGGGCGCAAGAAACACCTCGATCTCTCGGGCAACGGCCTGAACCACCCGAACGACTACGGCCACCGCATTTACGCCGACGTGATCCTCACCGTCATCGGCGCGCAGGCGCAGGGCCGACCGTAGCGCACGGCAGAAGTCGTCACCGTCCCGCCATGAACATCCGCATTGCCAAGTTTCTGTGCGCGCCGCTCCTGTGCTTGGCGCCCGTCTTGTCCGCGGCGGAATGGACGCCGACGGTTATGCCGACGAAGGCCGAGCTGCCCGCGCCGGTGTGGCTGCGGTGCTACATCCGCGTGCCGGATGAGATGACTTCGCGGGCGGAGAAGGATTTGTGGAGCGACTCGATCACGCTGAGTCTCGGCGGCATCAGCGGGCCGGTTTCGGTGTGGCTGAATGGGATGAAGATCGCGGAGGCGGAGTCGCTGCCCGCAGGCGAGCGGCGGCGGTTCAAGGTGCCGAAGGGGATTTTGGAGAAGAAGGTTTTCAACGTCCTCGCGCTGCGGATCGAGGGTGCGGCGCGCGGTGTCGGGATGGTGCCGATTGTCGCCGGATATTTCGATGAGCTGTTGCTGGAGGGCGCGTGGGAGATGCGCGCGGGGGCGGCGGAGCCGGCGGATTTGAAAGCGGTGAGCGAGCAGCCGCGCGCGGCGTTTTATACGGAGGCTGGCTTTCATCCCTCGACCACGCCGCTGTCCGCAAACCAAGTGCTGATGCCGGGTGCGCGACTTTCGCCCGCCGACTCGCTGGCAAAGATGACGACGGCGGACGACCTCGCGGTGGACCTCATCGCGAGCGAGCCGGAGGTCGCGCAGCCGACGCATATCAGCTTCGACGAACGCGGGCGGATGTGGGTCGCGCAGTATCGGCAGTATCCGTATCCGGCGGGCGTGAAGATGATCAGCCGCGACAAATACTACCGCGCCCGCTTCGACCGCGTGCCGCCCGCGCCGCCGCATCACGACCGCGGGCGCGATGTCATCACGGTGCATGAGGACACGGATGGTGACGGCACTTTCGACAAAACGAAAGTCGCGCTCGACGGGTTGAACATGGCGAACGCCGCGCTCTTCGGCCACGGCGGGCTGTGGGTGATGCAGACGCCGTATCTGCTTTTTTACCCGAGCAAAAGTGGCGACGACTTCGGCGAGCCCGAGGTGCGGCTCGCGGGCTTCGGGCTGGAGGACACGCACTCGGTCGCGAACGGTCTGGCGTGGGGGCCGGACGGATGGCTCTACGGCGCGCAGGGCAGCACAACGACGAGCCGCGTCACGCGTCCCGGTGTGGATGCGCCGGATTTCCCCGGCGTGTATCGCGAGGCGTGCATGGTCTGGCGCTACCACCCGACGACGAAGGCGTATGAGATTTTCGCCGAGGGCGGCGGCAATGCGTTCGAGCTGGATTTCGATTCCGAGGGCCGCTTGCACTCGGGCCACAATGGCGGCGAGACGCGCGGCTTCCACTACATGCAGAGCGCGCTGATGCTGAAGCAGGGGATTGATCCGGGAAAGTTTGGGTCGCAGGCAAATCCGTTCGCGTTCGGCTTTCTCGACGCGATGAAATCACGCAACCCCATCGCGCGTTTCACCCACGCGACGATCATCGCCGACGGCACTGCGTTGCCCGCGCGCTATGCCGGGCGCTTCTTCGCCGCCGATCCGCTGCATCGGAACGTGGTCGTCTCGGAACGCTACGCGCGCGGCTCGACATTCGAGACGAGCGACTCCGGCGTGGCGCTCGCGAGCAGCGATCCGTCGTGCCGCCCGGTGTATCTCACGAACGCGCCGGATGGAGGGATTTATGTGGCGGATTTTTACGAGGAGTTCATCGCGCACGGGCAGAACTATCAGGGCCAGCTCGACCCGAGCACGGGCCGCATCTACCGCATCCGCGGAAAAGAAACGCCGCTCAACAAGGACGTGAATCTCGCCGTGAAGACGGGCGCGCAGCTCGTCGCGCTGCTCGGTCACGCGAACCGCTGGCACCGCCAGACCGCCGTGCGCCTGCTCGGCGAGCGGCACGACCCCGCGACGCTGGAGCCGCTGCGTGCCGCCCTCGGCGGGGCAGGAGAACATCCCGCGTTGGAGGCGCTGTGGGCGCTGCATCAAATGGGCGCGCTCGACGAAGCGACCGCCCTCTCCGCGCTCGTGCATCCACAGCCAGCGGTGCGCATGTGGAGCATCCGCCTGCTCGGCGATGCGCAGAAATTGCCCGACGATTTCGCCGCCGCCGTGGTGCGCCTTTCCGGCACGGAACCGGATGCGGAAGTCCGCGCTCAGCTCGCCTCGACCGCACGCCGGCTGCCCGCAGAGCAAGCACTGACCTTGGTCGGCGCGTTGCTCCGGCGCGACGCAGATGCCGCCGACCCGTGCATCCCGCTGCTCTCCTGGTGGACGCTCGAAGCGCACTGCGCGCAGCATCCCGACGCCGTGCTTGCGGCGCTCGCGTGGGATTCCGCGTCTGTGAAGCAGCACATCCTCCCGCGCCTCATGCGCCGTTTCGCCATCACGGAAGCGCGCGCCGATCTGCTCACCTGCGCACGCCTGCTCGACACCGCGCCGACCGCCGGGCACCGGCAGTTGTTGATGACCGGATTTGAGGAGGCCTTCAAAGGCCGCGCCCTTCCAGCACTGCCCGATGAGCTGACTAAATCCCTTGCGCAACACGGCCTCGCATCCCCGCATCTGCGCGTGCGGCTGCGCGAGCCAGAGGCCGTCGCCGCCGCGCTAAAGACCGTCGCCGACGACACCGCGAAACCCGACGAGCGCCTGCTCTGCGTGCGCCTTTTCGGCGAAGTGAAACTGCCCGAATCCGTTCCAGCGCTGCTGCGCCTCACCACGTCCGCGCAGCCGGCCGAGTTGCGCAACGCTGCGCTCAATTCCCTCCTCCTCTACAACGACGACACCATCGGCGAAACCATTGCGCACGCCTACGCCGCGCTCCCTGCCGACGTGCAGCCCGCCGCGCAAACCCTGCTCACCAGCCGCTCCGCGTGGAGCCTGGCCTTTCTCCACCTCGTCGAAACCAACGTCGTGCCACGCGCCTCCCTCGCGACCGCCATCGTGAAAATGCTCCGCGACCACGAGACCGCCGCCGTCGCCGACCTCGCAAAAAAACTCCTCACCGCCCCAGCGCCGCGCCCCCTAGCGCACGAGGAAATCGAGCGCCTCCGCCGCATCATCGCCGCCGCACCGGGCGATCCCTACAAGGGCGAGCCCATCTTTCTCCAACGCTGCGCCGCGTGCCACACGCTCTTCCAAAAAGGCGGCCACATCGGCCCCGACCTCACCGCCTACCAGCGCGAAGACCTCGGCACTTTGCTCCCGAGCATCGTGGACCCGAGCGCCGAAATCCGCGAAGGCTTCGCCAGTCAAATCGCCACCACCACCGACGGGCGCACGCTCAGCGGCTTCCTCGTCGATCAGGACGCCACCGCCATCGTCCTCCGCGGTCTCGACGGACAAAACGTAAACCTTCTCCGCAGCGACCTCCGCGAACTGCGTGCCGCCCCCGAGAGCCTCATGCCCGACGGGGTGCTCGCCGGCCTGAGCGACCAGGAACTGCGCGACTTCTTCGCTTATCTTCGCATCCCGCAGCCCATCACCCGCTGATTTTATGAAACACATCATCCTGCTCGCCCTCGCCCCGCTCGTCTCCTGCGCCGCCGATTTGAAGATCGGCATCATCGGGACCGACACCTCGCACGTCACCGCCTTCACCGACATCATCAACAATCCGAACGCGCCCGGCCACGTCGAGGGCGCGCGGGTGGTGGCGGCGTTGAAGGGCGGGAGCGCGGATATTCCGTCGAGCATCGGGCGGGTGGAGGAGTACGCGGGGAAGCTGGAGAAGGACTATGGCGTGAAGCTGGTCGCGTCCATCGAAGAGCTGTGCGCGGAGGTGGATTGCGTGCTCATGGAGAGTGTGGATGGCCGGCCGCATCTGGAGCAGGCGCGGGTGGTCATCGCGGCGAAAAAGCGCGTGTTCATTGACAAGCCGATCGCGGGTTCGCTGCGGGATGCGGTGGAGATTGCGCGGCTGGCGAAGGAGGCGGGCGTCCCGGTGTTTTCGTCGTCGGCCTACCGGTATTACGACAGCATGGTGGAGCTGATGAACATGGACACGGGGAACATTCGCAGCGCGATCTCGTACGGGCCGGCGCATCTCGAAGAGCATCATCCCGATCTGTTTTGGTACGGCATTCATCCGACCGAAGCGCTCTTCACCGCGCTGGGCCGCGGTTGCGAATCCGTATCGCGCACGCACACGGCGGACACGGATGTCGTCGCGGGCACCTGGAGCGACGGGCGCACCGGCATGCTCGTCGGGTTGCGCACGAAGCCGCTGCCGCACAAAGTGAGCGTCTTCGGGGCCAAAGCCGCCGGCGAGCAGAAGCCCGGCAACGACAGCTATGCGCCGCTGGTGCGCGAGATCGTGCGCTTTTTCCAAACGGGCGTCGCGCCGGTGAGCCTCGAGGAAACGCTGGAGATCCACGCCTTTATGGAAGCCGCGGATGAAAGCAAGCGACGCGGCGGCGCGGTGGTGAAGCTGAGCGAGGTAATGGAGAAGGCGGCGGCGCCGGCAAAATGAGGGCGGCTTTGCCAGTCCTCCTTGGGGGGTTGGTGGCAGCCGCACATGCGCAGCTTTCGCCCGAGGATGCGCTCAAGTCTTTCCAACTCGCCGACCCCGCGCTGCGCGTGGAGCTGGTCGCCGCGGAGCCGCTCACGGCCTCGCCGTGTGCGCTGGCTTTCGATGAGCGCGGGCGCTTGTTCGTGGCGGAAAATCGCGGCTACCCCATCGGGCCGAAAGCGGGTGAGAAACCGGCTGGCGTCATCGCCATGCTCGAAGACACGGACGGCGACGGTCGCATGGAAAAGCGCACGGTATTTGCCGACGGGCTCACCTTTCCGAATGGCGTGCTGCCGTGGCAGGGCGGGCTCATCGTGACCTGCGCGCCGGACGTGCTTTTTTTGAAAGACACCGACGGCGACGGCATCGCCGATGAGCGGCGCGTGCTGCTCACCGGGTTCGCCACGAGCGGCAGTACGCAGCTCCGCGTGAACTGCCCCACGCTCGGGCCGGACGGCTGGATTTACTTCGCGGCAGGACTGAGCGGTGGCGTGATCACCGCGCCGGATCACCCCGAGCGCGCGGCGGTGAAAATGACCGGCGACGTGCGCTGGCAGCCCTTCACCGGCGAAGTCGAGAACGTGGACGGGCGCTCGCAGTACGGCATGAGCTTCGACGATTTCGGGCGGCGCTTCATCTGCATGAACCGCGTGCCGGTGCAGCACGTCGTGCTCTCCTCGAAGATGCTCGCGCGCAATCCGCACCTCGCGTTTTCCGAGACCGTGCAGGACTGCAACGAGCGCACCGTGCAAACGCTGCTCAAGGGCGGCGGCGACGGCGTGCGGCTTTTTCCCATCAGCCAAAACATCACCACCGCCGACTCGCACGCCGGCTCCTTCAGCGCGGCGTGCGCGGTCATGGTCTGGCGCGACGGCGGGCTGCCCGCCGAGTATCGCGGCAGCGCGCTGACGTGCGACCCGACGGGAAATCTCATCCACGCCGACCGGCTCATCCCGCGCGGCGCGACCTTCGCCGCGCAGCCGATGTTCGACGGGAAAGAATTTCTCGCGTCGCGCGACGACTGGTTCCGCCCGGTCTTCCTCGCCAGCGGCCCGGCCGGTGCGCTCTACGTGGCCGACATGTATCGCAAAGTGATCGAGCACCCCGACTATCTGCCGGAGGAAGTGCGAAAGCGGACGGACTTCGAGACGGGCAAGGCGATGGGGAGAATCTGGCGCGTCACGTCGGGGAAAAAGAGCGCGGCGGCGCGCGCGGCGGCCGCGCCTGCGCTGGACCAGCTCGCGCGCGTCATCGCGCTCGGCGACACCGCGACTGCCGATGCCACCCGCGAACTGGCGCAGCTCGCACGCGAATGCGCGGGCGACCGCTGGATGCGCGCGGCGATTGTTTCCGGGCTCGCGGGACGGGAGGCGGAGTTTTTCCGCGCGGCAGAGCCCGGTCTCGATGCGGCGGAACTAGCCGCGCTGCTGCTGGACATGCCCACCGCCGCACCGGGCGTGACGTTGGAGCGCGCGCTCGATCACGCGGCGAATGCCGTGAGCGATGCGTTGCTGCCGGCCGAGCAGCGCACGGTTTTCGCACGGCTGCTGGGCCGCGGCACCTGGGACAAAGCCGCCGAGCCGCTTCGCAGCGCGATCGTCGCCGCGGATGAGCGGTTGTGCGCTGCCGCGCTCGGGAGTCTCGCGGCACTCGATCCCGCGCGCGCCGCCGCGCTGCTGCTGACACCGGACGCGTGGAAAACGTACCGCCCCGCGCAGCGCGAGGCGGTGCTCGGAGCGCTGCTTGCACGCGAGCCCAGCCAGCCCGCCGTGCTCGCCGCCGTCGAATCGGGTGCGCTGCCCGTGAGCGCGCTGAACCCGCAGCGGCGCGCGCTCCTGCTCAAGCACAATGATGCTGAACTGCGCGCCCGCGGGGAGAAGCTTTTCGGCAGGGCAGTCGCGGGCGACCGGATGAAAGCCTTCGACGATGCGAAAGCCGCGCTCGCGCTGGCGGCGGATGCGGCGCATGGGCGCGAGGTTTTCAAAACGCACTGCGCCACCTGCCACCGCCTCGACCGCGAGGGCAGCGCCGTCGGGCCCGACCTGCTCGACATGCGCAACCAGCCGAAGGAGAGCATTCTTTTTCACATTGTCGTCCCCGAGGCGGAAGTCGCGCCCGCGTTTGCGCCCTACGTCGTGGAGACCAAAGACGGGCGGACGCTCGCGGGCGTCCTCGTGAGCGAGACGCCGACGAGCCTCACGCTGCGCATGCCGCTGGCGCAGGAAGAGACGCTACTGCGCGCGAATGTGGCGAAAAGCGAGGCGCTTCCGGGCTCGCTCATGCCCGGCGGGTTGGAGGCGGCCATGCCGCGGCAGGATCTCGCGGACCTGCTGGCGTACTTGAAAGGCGAAAAGTAATTCCTCGGCGGACGTTTCGCCTTGGCCAAAAGCTCCCCGTCACTCCGCCCGCAGTTGCATGAGCCGCCAGCCCCAGAACGCGAGATGGGCGACGACGATGAGCCAGAAAATGATTTGGAAGGAGCGCTTGCGCGTCTTGTGGCGGAAGAGGCGCTGGGCCACCAGCGCGCCGGGCCAGCCGCCCGCGGCTTCGAGCCAGTGCAGGGTGGCCTCGGCAATGCGAAAGGCCCCGTCCTGCGCCTTCATTTTGTCCGCGGCGTAGGCGAGCGCGGTCACGGCGCTGGCAGAGAAATAGCTGATGGCGATCCACGGCGGCAGGGCGTGCGCGAGCGTGGCGGTGAGCACTGCGAGCAGGAAGGCGGCGGGAAAAAGCAGACCCGCGTGGGTGCTGAAAAAGCTGGGGCCGGAGCCGGTGATTTCGGCCCGGAGCGCGCGCGGGCGGCCTTTCTCATCAGCGCCGAGGTCGTAGGAAACGGCCTCGCCGCCGACCGGGCGCGGGCGTGCGGGCGGCAGCGCGCGGATGTGGAGAAAGACATCCTTCGCGCCGATGTGCGGCGTGATGAAACCAAAGCCTTTTTCGTCGTTCCAAGTAGTGATGATGCCCTGCCAGCGCATAATGAGGCGGGCACGCTAGGCGAAAAACGAGGGCCTGGGAAGCCCCGCATTTTCCGCTGGGGCAGCGGTGCGGAGACGGGGTAAGGATAGCGGCTCCCGACCATGGAACTACCGATCCGCCCGCGCCGCCTGCGCTCCTCCCCTGCCCTGCGTGCGCTGGTGCGCGAGACTGCGCCGCTGGCGGCGGACGATTTCATCCTGCCGCTTTTCGTCTCGGAAAAAGTCGCCGCGCCCGTGGCGGTGGCGAGCATGCCGGGCGTGTGGCAGCTCACGGAAAAAGCGCTCGTCGAGGAGGCCGCGGGCGCGTTTGCCGAGGGCGTGCGGGCGGTGCTGCTGTTTGGCATTCCGGCGGTGAAGGACGGGCGGGCGTCGCAGGCCTATGCGGAGGATGGCGTAGTGCAGCGCGCGGTGCGAGCGCTGAAAGGCGCGGTGCCGGAGCTGCTCGTCATCACGGACGTTTGCCTGTGCGAATTCATGGAGCACGGGCACTGCGGCGTGACGACTTTCTACGGCGACCACGCGCACGTCGCAAATGATGAGAGCGTGGAGCTGCTGGCAAAAACGGCGGTGTCCCACGCCCGCGCCGGGGCCGACATCGTGGCCCCGAGCGACATGATGGACGGCCGCGTCGGCGCGCTCCGCCGCGCGCTCGACGGCGCGGGTTTCACCGGGACGCCGATCCTTTCCTACGCCGCGAAATTCGCCTCCGCATTTTACGGCCCCTTTCGCGACGCCGCTGAGAGCGCCCCCGCGCGCGGCGACCGGCGCACTTACCAAATGGATCCCGCCAACGCCCGCGAGGCGCTGCGCGAAGTGGCGCTCGACATCGCGGAAGGCGCGGACCTCGTGATGGTCAAGCCCGGCCTGCCGTATCTCGATCTCGTGTGGCGCATCAAGGAGCAGTTTGGCCTGCCGACCGCCGCCTACCATGTGAGCGGCGAGTACGCGATGCTGAAGGCCGCCGCGCAAGCGGGCTGGCTGGATGAAAAGGCGTGCGTGCTCGAGCAGATGCTCGCTTTCAAACGCGCCGGCGCCGACCTCATCGTGACCTACTACGCCCGCCAGCTCGCCCGCTGGCTGCGGGCCTGACCCGCGCCGTTTTCGCACTCCGCCATGGCGATGCCGCGCCTCATTTTCACCGCGCTTGCGCTCGCCGCGGCGTCCGCTTTTTCTGCCGAACCCGCGCCCGGCGCGCTGGCGTGCGAACCGCTGCCCTCGGCAAAATTTCAGTTCGGCGGAGTGGTCGGGGCGCGGGTGGCGGCAAACATCGACGGCTGGCTGCTGCGCGCGCCGGAGGCGAATCCGGGGATGCTCGAAATGTTTCGCGTGCGCGACCGCCAGCCCCCGCCCGCGCTGGTGCCGTGGGCCGGGGAGTTTGCCGGAAAGTATCTCATTTCCCTAGTGCAGACACTGCGTCTGACCGACCGCGCGGATGTGTGGGACAAAGCGGGGGAGTTTGTGCGCGAGCTGCTCGCTACGCAGGCGGAGGACGGCTACCTCGGGCCGTTTCCGCAGGCGAGGCGGCTGCGTGGCGAGTGGGATTTGTGGGGGCACTACCACGTCATGCAAGGGCTGCTGCTCTGGCACGCGCAGACCGGCGACGAAGACGCGCTGCGCGCCGTGCGCCGCGCGGCGGACCTCATCTGCGCCACGTATCTCGACGGCACCGCGCGCGTTTCCGACGCGGGCTCGCCGGAGATGAACATGGCGGTGATCCACGTCCTCACGACGCTGCACCGGCTGACCGGCGAGCCGCGCTACCTGTGGCTCGCGCATGAGATCGAGCGGGACTGGGAAAAGGCGGGCGATTATCTGCGCTCGGCACTCGCGGGCGCGGAATTTTACGCCGGGCCGCGTCCGCGCTGGGAGAGCCTGCACGATTTGCAAGGCCTCGCCGAACTGTGGCGCGTGACTGGCGAAACAAAATATCGCACGGCCTTCGAGCACCATTGGCACAGCATCGCGCGCGGCGATGTGCATAACGCGGGCAGCTTTTCGAGCGGCGAGCAGGCGACGGGAAATCCGTTTGCGCCGGGCGCCATCGAGACCTGCTGCACCGTCGCGTGGATGGCCCTGAGCACCGACATGCTCGCCCTCACCGCCGACCCGCGCGTGGCCCATGCGCTCGAGCTTTCCACCCTCAACGGCGGCCTCGGCGCGCAGCATCCCAGCGGGCGCTGGTGGACCTACAGCACACCGATGGACGGCGTGCGCGAAGCCAGCGCACAGGCCATCGTTTTCCAAGCCCGAGCCGGCACGCCCGAGCTGAACTGCTGCGCCGTCAACGGCCCGCGCATCCTCGGCCTGCTCGGCGACTGGGCGGTGCTGCGCGACGCGCGCGGGCTGTTCGTGAACGCGCATTTTCCCGGCGAAACCGACACCGCGCTCGCGCGCCTCCGCTGCGAGACGGACTACCCGCGCGACGGCCGCGTGAAGTGGACCGTCGAGCCCCGCGGCAGTGCCGAATTTGCGCTGCGCTTCCGCATCCCCGCGTGGTCGGCGCAAACCCGCGCGCGGCTCAATGGCGCGGACCTCGCCGTGCAGCCCGGCGCGTATTTGGAAATCTCGCGCGCCTGGCAAAGCGGCGACGCGGTTGAGTTCGACTTCGACATGCGCTTGCGCGCGGTGCCGGGCGAACGCGAGCAACTTGGCAAAATCTCCATCTTCCGCGGCCCGCTGCTGCTCGCTTTCGATCAAAAGCAAAACGACTTCGACGAGGCCGCGATCCCGCCCGTCGAGGTCGCACGGCTCGGCGGGGCGCGGCTCGTGCCGCCGGTGGCGGCGGGCGTGCTCGCGCCGTGGGTCATCGTGGAGCTGCCCGGCGTGCGCCCGCTGCGGCTGTGCGACTACGCCAGCGCCGGGGCCGCCGGCACGCGCTACCGCTCGTGGCTCCCCGCGGCGCCGCCGCCGCCCGCACCCGCCCGCGACGATGGGCGTTAGCAATCTGGGCAGCCCCGGCGCAGGCGTCGTGCCCGGCGCGCGCGGCGACGGCTGATTGCCAAGCGCGCGTGGCGGGAGCAGACTGGCCGCTGTCTATGGAACCCGTCCGAGTACTGCTGGCCGACGATCATCAGGTGATGCGCACCGGCCTGCGCGCGGCGGTGGAGACGCTGCCGGGCTGGTCGGTGTGCGGCGAGGCGGCGACGGGGCGCGAGGCGGTGGCGCTGGCGCAGGAGCTGCGGCCCCACATCGTGGTCATGGATTTGAGCATGCCGGAGCTCAACGGGCTCGAAGCCACGCGGCAGATCCGCAAGGCCTGTCCCGAGACGGAAGTGCTGATTTTCACGGGCCAGGAAGCCGAAGAGCTGGTGCTCCAAGTCTTCGAGGCCGGGGCGCGCAGCTACATCCTCAAGACCGCCGGACGGGAGCCCCTCGTGGCCGCCCTGCGGGCGCTCGCCCAGCACAAGCCCTATTTCACGACGGAGGTGGGCGAGGTGCTTTTTGCGAAATTGCTGCGCGGAAAAAAAGACGCGGACGAGGGTGCGGGCGCAGGCCGGCTGACGAACCGCGAGCGGGAGATCGTGCAATTGCTCGCCGAAGGCGGGAGCAACAAGCAAGTGGCCGCGGCGCTCGGCATCAGCGTGAAGACCGTGGAGACGCACCGCGCGGGGGTGATGAAAAAGCTCAAGCTGCAGGCGTTCAGCGAGTTGGTCCGCTATGCTATCCGCAACCACCTCGTCCCGCCCTGAAACTCAGGGTTTTCGCCGGCGGAAAATACTGGCTTCCGCCGCCCGAGAGGAACGGCACCTGCTTTTGACCTGATGCATGACCAAAGCCAGAATTTTGATTGTTGATGATGACGCGGGCATTTCCACGCTGCTGCACGCCATACTGCTGCGGGACGGGCACGAGGTGCGCGAGGAAAACCGCTCATTCGCCGCGGTGAGCACGGCGCGGGATTTCCGCCCGCACCTCGTCCTGCTGGACGTGGACATGCCGGGCAAGGACGGCGGCACGGTGGCTGCCGAGATCGCGGCCGACCCGCTGCTCGCGGGCACGCCGATCATTTTCGTCACCTCGCTCGTGGCCCAGAGCGAGTCGGGGCTGCGCGGCAAGGAGCGCTTTATCGCCAAGCCCGTCGCCCCCGCGGCGCTGCTGGCCGCCGTCCAGCAGGCCCTCCCACGGATGGCCGCCTGACCACACAAAAAGGGGTGGCAATGAACGAGGAAACCCTGCGGCAGGGACGGATTCTGATGGTCGATGATGACGTGAGCTGCCTGTGCCTGCTCGAGTCGGTGCTGAACCGGCTGCGCTTCAAGCACACCCGCCAGCTCAGCGACTCGACGCAGATTCTCGAGGCGTTCGATGCCTATGCGCCTGACCTCGTCATCACGGATGTCGAGATGCCAGGCCTGGACGGCATCCAACTCGTCGAGCAGCTTCGCAACTATCTCCCGCGCGACTCCGGCCTGCCGATCCTCGTGCTCACCGGCAGTGCCGATCCGCAGTTGAAACGGCGCGCACTGCTCGCCGGGGCGACCGACATTCTGTTCAAGCCGTTTGACTCGGCGGAAATGCAGATGCGTATCCGCAATCTGCTCCAGGCGCGCTTTCAGCATCTTGAAATCCAAACCCACAACCGCGCGCTCGAACAGAAGGTCGCCGAGCGCACGGCGGAACTCGAAAGCGCGCTGGCGGAGGTGCAGGACAGCCAGCGGCGGATCGTGCAGCAGGAGCGCTTCCGCGCCTTTGGGGAGATGGCCGGCGGGGTGGTTCACGATTTCAACAACGCGCTGATGTCGATCATCGGCTACAGCGATCTGCTCCTGCAGGACGAAGCGCCCGGGGACGACGGCGACCGCCTGCGGCATTACCTGAGGACAATCAACATGGCCGGGCGCGACGCCTCCCATGTCGTCTCGCGACTGCGCGATTTCTACCGGCCGCGGGAGGAAAATGATGTCTTCGCCGCCGTGGAGGTGAACCACCTGATGGAGGAAATCGTCCCGCTGACGAAACCGAAATGGCATGGCCAGGCGCTCGAAACGGGGCGCGCCATCCGCCTGGAACTGGAGCTGCAAAAAGTCCCGCCTGTGCTCGGCAATGGCGCGGAGCTGCGGGAGATTCTGATGAACCTCGTCTTCAACGCCGTCGATGCGCTGCCCGGCGGCGGCGTGATCACCCTGCGCACGGAGATGCTCGGGGATGCCGTGAAAATCGAGGTCGCCGACACCGGCACGGGCATGACTGAGGAAGTGCGCCAGCGCTGCCTCGAACCGTTTTTTTCCACCAAAGGCGAACAGGGCACCGGGCTCGGCCTGGCGATGGTCTTCGGCATCATCCGCCGCCATCAGGGCACCCTCGACATCGAAACCGCGCCGGGCTGCGGCACGACCTTTCGCCTCACGCTGCCCTGCTGTCACGCGAGCAGGGCCGAGAGCGCGGAAGTGCGGCTGACGCCCGACCGCTCGCTGCGCGTGCTGGTGGTCGATGACGAGCCGAGTGTGCGCGAGGTGGTCACGCAGTACTTGCGCAGCGACGGGCATCGGGTGACGACGGCCAATGACGGTGGCGAGGCCATGCAGCGGGTCATGGCCGAAGACTTCGACCTCGTGATCGCCGATCTCGGCATGCCCGGCATGGACGGGCTCCAACTCGCCAGCGCGGTACAAACTGCCGATCCGGGCAAGTCCGTGATCCTGCTCACCGGTTTTTCCTTTGCGCCGGAGCGGCAGCCGAAGTCGGTGAACCGCGTGCTGCAAAAGCCGCTCGTGCGCGCGGAACTGCGCGCGGCCCTGCGCGCCGTGGCGGAAGGCGAGCGGGCTGCCGCCGCCTGAGCAGCCCTCCTTCAGCGCCGGCCGCGCCAGGCCTTTCGCCGGATCGGTGATCTTCCCCCGCGGAAATACACAGTCGCCCCCGTGAGAAAGCGCCGGCCCCTGCTTGGAAGTGCGCCATGCTGACCAAACTCGAATCGAATTCACCAGGGAATGCGGCTGAGCCTCGCCCGCATCCACGCAGAGTCCGCGTCGAAGAACGCACCAGCGAGCTGCAAGCGGAAGTGACCGGCCGCCGTCGTTCCGAGCAGGCCGTCATGGAATCCCGGCGCTTCCTGCAGTCCACGCTCGACGCGCTTTCCGCCCACATCGCCATCCTCGACGAGGCCGGGGTCATCATCGCCGTCAACGCCGTCTGGAACCGTTTCGCGCAGTCGAATGCCCAGTCCGGCGCCCGCCTGGGGGTGGGCGTGAACTATCTCGAGGTCAGCGACGGCAGCCAGGGCGAATGCGCCGAGGAAGCGCCCGCGGTGGCGCGAGGCATCCGCGCGGTGCTGGCCGGTGAGGCGGAGGAATTCCAGCTCGAATACCCGTGCCATAGCCCGCAGGAAAAGCGGTGGTTCATCGTGCGCGTGACACGCTTCGGTGACGGAGGCACCCGGCGCATCGTCGTGGCCCACGAGAACACCACCGCGCGGAAGCAGGCCGAGTTTGCGCTCGGGGCGCAGGAGGAAATGCTCCGCGGGATCATGGAGAGCAGCCAGGACTGCATTAAGATTCTCGACCTCGAGGGCCGGCTGGTCTGGATGAACGAAGGCGGCCAGCGGATTATGGAGATCGACGATTTTGCGGCCGTGAAGGATCAGTTTTGGGCGGATTTCTGGCTGTCAGCCGAGCAGCCTGCGGCCTTGCGCGCTTTGGAACTCGCGCGGAATCACCAGGTGGGAAAGTTCACCGGCTTCTGTCCCACGGCGAAGGGCTCCGAGCGCTGGTGGGAAGTGGTCGTCACCCCAATGCTCGACCAGACGGGCGCGGTGGAAAAGCTGCTCTCGGTCTCGCGCGACGTCACCGAACGCAAGCGGACGGAGCTCGCGACCGAAAGCCTGAACAAGCGGCTCGTGGAGGTCTCCCGCCAAGCCGGCATGGCGGAGGTGGCGACCAGCGTGCTGCACAACATCGGCAACGTGCTCAACAGCGTGAATGTTTCCTGCTCGGTGATCTCCGACAACGTGCGCAAATCGCGGATCAGCAGCGTGGCCACCATTGCGGAACTGCTGCGGGAGAACGCCGGCGACCTCGCGGCGTTTTTCGCCACGCATCCGACGGGCCGGAAGCTGCCGGACTTTTTCGGCAAGCTCGCCGCGCGGCTCGCGGAGGAGCGGGCGGCCAGCCTCGGCGAACTGCAATTGCTCAGCCAGAACATCGAGCACATCAAGGACATCGTCGCCGTGCAGCAGAGCCACGCCGGCAACATCGGCGGGGTGCGCGAAACGCTGCCGCTCGCGGACCTCGTGGACGACGCGCTGCGCCTCAACGACGGCACTTTGGCCCGCCACCGCATCGAGGTCATCCGCGAATACAGCGCGGTGCCGCCCGTTTCGCTGGAAAAGCACAAGGTGCTGCAAATCCTCGTGAACCTCCTGCGCAACGCCAAGCACGCGCTGACCGCCAGCGGCCGCGAGGACAAGCGGCTGGTCGTCCGCATCGCCCCCAGCAACGGCCACCTGGCGGTGAGCGTGAGCGACAACGGCATCGGCATCGCGCCCGAGAACCTGACCCGCATCTTCGCGCATGGCTTTACGACCAAGAAAGACGGCCACGGCTTCGGGCTGCACAGCGGCGTGCTCGCCGCGCAGGAGATGGGCGGCCGGCTCACCGTGCAGAGCGCCGGGGCCGGCGCCGGCGCCACCTTCACGCTCGCGCTCCCCATCGGCTATGGCGGCCACAGTTGAACCAAAATCCGATGCAAACGACCCTGGCAAACCCATCGCCAAAGCTCCGGCCACTGGCCGCGAGTTTGGAGAAAAACCACCGCATTCTCGTCGTGGATGACAACGAGGCCATCCACGCCGATTTCCGCAAAATCCTCGGGCCCGATGCGGGCCAAGAGGATTTCGCGGCCGAGGAAGCGGAGGTCTTCGGCAGACTGGCGACGCTCCCTCAGCGCGTCCAGTTCGAGCTGGATTTCGCCTTTCAGGGCGAGGAGGCGTGGCGGTGCGTGCAGGCCGCCGTCGAGGCAGCCCGGCGCTACGCGGTGGTCTTCATGGACGTGCGCATGCCGCCCGGCTGGGATGGCTTGGAGACCACGCAGAAGCTGTGGGAAGCCGATCCCGACCTCCAGATCGTCATCTGCACCGCATATTCCGACTACTCGTGGGAGGAGATGATGGAAATGATCGGCTCACCCGAGCGGCTGCTGATTTTGAAAAAACCGTTCGACACCATCGAGGTGTTGCAGTTCGCCCACGCACTCACGGAAAAATGGTCCCTCCTCCAAGCCGCGCGCGGCAACACCGTGGCGCTCGAACGCGTCGTGGCCGAGCGCACGCGCGAATTGCAGGACACCAATGCGCTGCTCGAATTGGCCGTTGCCGGCCACCAAGCCGCCGCCGAGCGCGTCGGCGAGCAGGCCGCGCTGCTCGACAAGGCCCAGGACGCCATCCTCGTGCGCGACCTGGGCGGCATCATTCACTTTTGGAACAAAAGCGCCGAAAACCTCTACGGCTGGACGGCCGAGGAGGCCATCGGGCGCGAGGTCACCGGTCTGCTTTACGCCGGCCTCGCTCAGTTCACAGCGGCCCAGCGGACCGTCATCGAAAAGGGCGCATGGATGGGTGAACTGCTGCACCTGACGAAAGGGGGGCGTGAGCTCACCGTCGAAGGTCACTGGACCCTCGTGCGCAACCCCGCGGGCGCCCCGAAATCCATCCTCTGCATCAATACCGACATCACCGAGCGCAACCTGCTGAAAGCCCAGCTCATCCGCGCCCAGCGCATGGAAAGCCTCGGCACGCTGGCCGGCGGCATCGCCCACGATCTGAACAACACGCTCTCGCCGATCACCATGGCGATCGACTTGCTCAAGCACGAGGAGGAGGACGCGGCGCGGCTCAATATCCTGGAGATCCTCGAGACGAATGCCCGGCGCGGCGCCGACATGGTGCGGCAGGTCCTGTCCTTTGCCCGCGGCGTGGCCGGGGAGCGGGTCGCGTTGCAGCCGAAGTACCTGATCAAGGAGGTGAAAAAAATCGCCGCCGACACCTTTCCGAAAAACCTCGAGCTCACGACCGACATCGCCGCGGGCCTGTGGAATGTCCTGGGCGACTCGACGCAACTCCACCAGGTCCTGCTCAACCTCTGCGTCAATGCGCGCGACGCCATGCCCGGCGGGGGCCGGATCGCAATCTCCGCCGCCAACGTCACGCTCGACGCGCCGTATGTGGCGATGAACCGTGAGGCCAAGCCGGGCTCGTATGTGGTCATCGAGGTGCGGGACACCGGCACGGGCATGGCCGCGCCGATCCTTGAAAAAATCTTCGATCCGTTTTTTACCACGAAAGGCATCGGCGCAGGCACCGGCCTCGGGCTCTCGACCTCGCTCGGCATCGTCAAGAGCCACGACGGCTTTATCCGCGTCCAGTCCGAAGTCGGCCAAGGCACAAGCTTCCAGGTGCATCTGCCCGCGGAGAGCGGGTCGCAAATTCCGCCTGCGGAGAGCCGCGCACCGGCACTGGTCCGGGGCCATGGCGAATGGGTGCTCATCATCGACGACGAAGAGGCGGTCCGCTCCGTCACGCAGCACGCCCTGGAAGCTTTCGGCTACCGCGTCCTGACCGCGTCCGAAGGCGCCGAGGCCATCGCGCTCTACGCCCTGCGGCACGCGGAGATCGCGGTCGTCCTGACCGACATGATGATGCCGGTGATGGACGGAACCGCGACCATCGCCGTCCTCAGGAGGATCAATCCTGCGGTGAAGATCATCACTGCCAGCGGTCTGAAATCAGACGGTTGTCCGAAGGGAAAACCCCGCGGCGACCCGGTCCATTTTCTTCCCAAGCCCTACACCGCGGAAGCCCTGCTGCGGATGCTCGCCGGGGTCCTTGGCGAAAACTCCAGCCCTCGATAGCAGCGTAAAACGGCGCGCTCACCGCTCCGGGTGCAGCAGCCTGCCCAAGGTCCGCAGCAGGGTCTCGGCGGTGTAGGGTTTGGGCAGAAAGTTTTTCACCCCGGCACCCGCCGCCTCAGCTTCCGCGCCGCTGCCGCCCGAGCCGCTGGCGGCGATGATCTTCACCTCGGGATTGAGCCGCAGGAGCACGCGGACGGTCGCGGCTCCGTCCATCACCGGCATCATCATGTCGGTGAGCACCGCGTCGATTTCACCGGCATGCTGCGCGTACTTTGCCACCCCATCCGCGCCGTCGCCGGCGCTCATTACGCGGTAGCCAAAGGCCTCCAGCGTCTGGCCGGTGATGGAGCGGATGGAGGCCTCGTCGTCGATGATCAGGATGAGCTCGCCGTCGCCGCGCGGGAGTTCCGGGGCCTCGGTTTCGCTCTGCACCTCGGCAAGGCCGGTTTCGGCGGGCAGGTTCACCTGGAAGGTCGTGCCCTTGCCCGGCGCACTCTCCACGGTCATGAAGCCGCCGTGGCTCTTGACGATGGCGTGCGTGGTCGAAAGTCCGAGGCCCGTGCCGTGGCCGATTTTTTTGGTCGTGAAAAACGGCTCGAAAATCCGCTCCAAGACCGCCGGGGGCATGCCCTCGCCGCTGTCGGCGACTACCAGGACGACATAGGGGCCGGGGTGCGCCTCGGGGTGCATGGCGGCATAGTGCTCGTCGATCATCTGGTTGTGCGCGCTGATCCGCAGGCACCCGCCGCGCGACATGGCATCGCGCGCATTGACGCACAGGTTCAGCAGCACTTGGTGGAGCTGCGTGGGGTCGCCCGGCGTGTTCCAGATTTCCGCCGGCACACTGCCTTCCACGGAGACCGACTTCGGAAAAGTGTCGCGCGCGAGCTGCTGGAAATCCCGCACGAGCAGCGCCGGGGAAAGCAGCGCCCGCCGGGCCTCGATGCCGCGGGCGAAATGGAGCACCTGCTTGACCATGTCCGCGCCGCGCTGGCCGCTCGTCTCCATGAGGTCGAGTAGACCGCGGTCGCGCGGATCGGTGACCTGCATCTTCAAAAGTTCAACCGCCATGATGATCGGCCCAAGGACGTTGTTGAGATCATGGGCGATGCCCGCGGCGAGCGTGCCGATGCTTTCCATGCGCTGCGCGCGGAAGAACTGCGCCTCGATTTTTTTCTTTTCGGTGATGTCGGTATTGATCGAGAGAATCGCCCGGGGCTGGCCGGCCGCGTCGCGCATCAGCGTCCACCGGCCTTCGATGAGGACTTCGCCGCCGGCCTTCGTGCGCTTGGTCAGTTCGCCGGCCCACTCGCCCCGGTTGAGCGTCGCTCGCAGCGAAGTGTGGTAGGGCTCGGGAGTTTCGTAAAACAGCTCCTGCGCTTTGCCGCCCAGCGCTTCCTCCGCCGTCCAGCCAAAGACCCGTTCCGCGCTCTTGTTCCAGTAGGTGATGTGGCCCTCCAGGTCCTGCACCAGGATGGCGTCCTGCGCGCGGTCGAGCAGCGCGGCCTGTTCGCGGATTCGCTCCGCGGCGTGCTTCGCTTCGGTGATGTCCGTGTTGATGACGAGGATGGATTTGGGCGCACC
This sequence comes from Chthoniobacter sp., assembly GCA_031424395.1. Lineage (GTDB taxonomy): Bacteria > Verrucomicrobiota > Verrucomicrobiia > Chthoniobacterales > Chthoniobacteraceae > Chthoniobacter. The sequence goes on along the minus strand of JANPHJ010000099.1, from coordinate 16,606 downwards.
GCTCTCTTCGCGGATCAGCGTCCACCGGCTTTCCACCACGAGCTGCCGGCCCTGGCGGGTCGTCTGGGGCAGTTCGCCCCGCCACTCGCCGCGCTGAATGAGCGTCTTGAGCGCGGTGAGCGCCACGCTGCCCTGGCAGAGCAGTTCATTGGCGTTGCGGCCGAGCGCCTGGTTGGCCGACCACCCGTAGAGGCGTTCGGCGCTCTTGTTCCAAAAAAGGATGCGCTGATCGAGGTCGTTGACGCAGATGGCGTCGCGCGCCTCGTCCAGCAAAGCGGCCTGTTCCAGGAGTTGCTGTTCGACCAGGCAGCGTTCCGTGATGTCGAAGGCCTGCACCACGCGGGCGACCCGCCCGTGGTAGATGATCGGCTGGTTGGCAATCTCGACCAGGATCACGCTGCCGTCTTTCTTCCGATGCCGCCAGGCGCGCGGGGGCCGCACCGTCGCGTCCGCCTCGATCCCGTCGAAAGAGGCGAGCCACGCCGGCACGTCCTCGGGCGGGCGCAGGTCTTTCATCGTCATATGCGCGTATTCTTCGCGCGTGTAGCCGTACTCTTCGACCGCCCTTTCGTTCACCGCCAGGCAGCCGAAGGTTTCCGGCTCATAGACCCACATCGGCCACGGGCTTTTGTCAAAGAGCACGCGATGGTGCTCCTCGCTCTGGCGCAGGGCCAGCGCAGCGGCCTGGCGTTCCCGGCGCAGCGCCGCCACCGTCAGCTCGCGCCCGATGGCCGGCACGACCCGCGCGAGGTTGTGCTTGAGGATGAAATCATTCGCGCCCATCCGCATCGTCTCGACGGCCACCTCTTCGCCCACCTGTCCGGAGACGACGATCGCGGTCAGCATGTCCCCCTTTTCGCGCACGATGCGCAGGGCGGTCGGCGCATCGAACTGCGGCATGGCGTAATCGCAGAAGACCACGTCCCATTCGCGTGCCGCCAGCGCCGCGCGCAGCGCCGCCTCTGTCTCCACGCGCTGCCAGTCCGGCGTGTAGCCGCCGCGCTTCAGCGCCTCCACCAGCAGCAGCGCATCGTCCTCGGAATCTTCCACGAGGAGGGCGCGCAGCGGCTGGGGTTGGGGTTTCATTTCTGCGTAGGTGGCGGTTCGTTGAGCAGCAGCCAGTACATGCCGAGCTGGCGCGTGGCTTCCAGGAACTGGGCGAAATCCACCGGCTTGCGGATGTAGCTGTTGCACCCGAGGAAATAGCTCTCGACCAAATCCTGGTCTTCCTTCGACGAGGTGAGGATGACCACCGGCAGAAGCTTGGTGCGCGCGTCGCCGCGGATCTGCCGCAGCACTTCAAAGCCGTCCAGCTTCGGCAGCTTCAGGTCGAGCAGGATCAGCGCGGGCATGGCCGCCAGATCGCGGCCGGCATGCGCGCCGGTGCCGAAGAGAAAATCCAGCGCCTCCACGCCGTCGCGCGCCACCTGCACGGGATTGAGGATGCTGCATTGCCGGAAGGCCATCAGCGTCAGCTCTTCGTCATCGGGGTTGTCCTCGACCAGGAGAATCGTTTTTTCACTCATCGGGCGGATTTCATCGGAGTAGGCGGGGCAGGGTAAAGAAAAACGTCGCGCCGCGCCCGACCGCACCCTCCGCCCAGACGCGCCCCCCGTGGCGGTGAACGATGCGCTGGACGGTGGCCAGGCCGATACCGGTGCCGGGGAAGTCCGCGAGCGCATGGAGGCGCTGGAAAGCGCCGAAAAGTTTGCCCGCATACTGCATGTCGAAACCGGAGCCGTCATCGCGAATTAGGAATACCTGCTGGTTGCTGTCGTCCATCAGGGAGCGGAAGGCAATGGTCGGTTGTGCGTGTTTGCCGGTAAATTTCCACGCGTTGCCGAGCAGATTTTCCAGCAGCACCCGGAGCAGCCGCGGATCACCCTCGGCCTCCAGCCCGTCCGCGATTTCCACCGCCACCACCCGCGCCGGAGCCTGCTGCTGCAGGTCGGCCACGACCCCGCGCGCGAGCGCGCTGAGGTCCACCGGCTGGCGCACCATCTCCACCCGCGAGACGCGCGCGAGATCGAGCAGGTCGTCGATGAGCTGCCCCATGCGCTCCGCCGCGGCGCGCACCCGCGAAAGATAGCCGCGTTCCGTTTCCTCAAGCCGCTTTCCACAGCTTTCGTCCAGCGCCTGCGAAAAGCCGGCGATCCCGCGCAGCGGCGCACGCAGGTCGTGCGAGACGGAATAGCTGAACGCCTCGAGTTCCTTGTTCGCCGCTTCGAGTTGCGCCGTGCGCTCGATCACGCGCTGTTCCAGTTCCGCGTTGAGTTTGTGAATGACCGCCGCCGCCGCTTTCCGCTCGGTGATGTCCTGCGACGTGCCAATCATGCGCACCGGATTGCCGTTGGCGTCCAAAATCATTTCCGCGCGCCCGGCGATCCAGCGGATGCTGCCGTCGGGCCGGATCACGCGGAAATCCTGCTCAAAAGAACGGCCTGCGGCGACCGCCGCCGGATGGAGGCGCGCGAAAGATTCGCGGTCATCGGGATGAGGCAATGTCTCAAACTCGGCAAACGACGGCACGCCGAGCGCGGGGTCGCGGTCAAAGAGCCGGAACATTTCCGCCGACCACGTCCCGGTTTGCGTTGCGAAATCCAGCTCCCAGTTGCCCATCTTCGCGCTCGACTGCGCGTCCGCCAGGCTCGCCTCGCTTTTGCGCAGTGAATCCTCCACGCGCTTCAACTCATCCACGTCCGTGTTGGTGCCGAACCATTGTACCACTTGCCCCGCCGCATTTTTCAACGGCTGCGCCCGCGTCAGGAACCGGCGGAATTTTCCATCCGCCCCGCGCAACGGGAACTCCATCTCGAACGGTTGTCCCGAGGCGATGGCACCCGTCCATTGCTCCATCACTTTCGACAGCCGTTCGGGATCATGGACGCTCTGCCAGCCCCAGCCTTCCATCTGCGCCGGCGTGGTGCCGGTATAGTCATACCAGCGCTGGTTATACCAAAAAATGAACCCATCCGCGCGGGCATTCCACGCCAGTTGCGGGATTGAGTTCGCCATCGTGCGAAAGCTCTCCTCACGCTCGCGCAGTGCGGCCGCAGCCTGCACGCGCTCGGTGATGTCGCGCAATGACGCGGTGAACATCGGTTGGCCGTTCACCTCCATCACGTTGATGGCGATCTCGGCGGGAAATTCCGAACCGTCAGCCCGCAAGGCAGGTAGCTCCAACAGCTTTCCGAGAAACGTTCCCTCGCCCGTCGCGAGATAATGGGCGAGGCCCCGCTCATGCCGCTCGCGCCAGGCGGGCGGAATGACCAGGTCGGCCATCATGGCGCCGATCGCCTCGGAACGGCTGTGCCCGAAGGCTCGTTCCGCCGCAGGGTTGAACTCAACGATTCTTCCGTCGCGATCCATGGTGATGATGCAATCCAGCGCCGTATCCAAGACTGCAGCCTTGCGCGCCTCGCTGTCCCGCAAGGTCTGATCCGCGCGCTTCTGCTCCGTGATGTCGCGCGCGATTTTCGACGCGCCGATGATTTGTCCCGCGCTGTCGGTGATCGGGGAGATGGTCACGGAAACATCCATGAGCCTCCCGTCCCTGCGCACCCGCACGGTTTCAAAATGCGTGACGCTCTCGCCCCGCCCGATGCGCGCCAGGATGACCGCTTCTTCCTGCACGCGCTCCGGTGGGAACAACATCAGCATCGGTTTTCCAACCGCTTCGGCGGCCGAATACCCAAACACTTTTTCCGCGCCCGGATTCCAACTGGTGATGATGCCCTCCAGCGTCTTGCTGATGATCGCGTCGTCGGACGAATTCACGATCGCGGCGAGCCGCGCCATTTGCTCCTCGGCGTGCCGGCGTTCCGTGATGTCCACGGCAAAGCCGATGACGCCCACGATCCTCCCGTCCGCATCGCGCCGGGGAATCTTGTCCGTCTGCAGCCAGCGCACGCCCGCACTGGTCAGCAGCGGCTCGATGAGGTGCCGCTTGGGCTGGCCGGTGGCGATGACCTCGTCTTCGTCGCGATGGTACTGCGCGGCCTCCGGCGAGCCGAGCTGGGTATTGGTCCGGCCCACCAGTTCCGCCCGCGTCATGCCCATCAGCCGCGTCAGTTCGTGGTTCACCTGCACGAGGCAGTGGTCGAGATCCTTGTAGAAAATCAGCGCCGGCACGCTGTCCATGATCAGTTGCAGCTCCCCGCGCTGCCCCTCCAGCTCCGCCGTGCGCTCGGCCACGCGCCGCTCCAGCTCGGCGTGCGCCTGGCGCAGCGCCGCCTCCGCGCGCCGCCCGCCCGCAAAGTCCCGCCCGATGACCAGCAGCGCCACGGCCACCATGGTCAGGGCCAGCGCACTCCCGCCGATGATGACCGCCCGCGCGCGCCGGCTGCTCCGCCCGGCGCGCTCCTCCTGCTCGCGCAGCAGCGCCTGCTCGGTTCCCTCCATCGCGGCCACGATGCGCCGGATGCGGTCATGCAACTCTTTGCCCCGTCCCCCGGTGATCGCCGCCTGCGCCGCGGCAAAACCCTCGGTGCCCAGCCGCCCCAGCGTTTCCTCCAGCACGGCCATCCGCTCAGTCACCAGCGGCGCGAGCAGACCGGTCTGATGCCGCTGCGCCGCATGGTCCGCGGTCAGCTCCCGCACCGTCTGCAGGTCGCCGCCGACCCGCTCCGTGGCGGCGCGGTAGGGCTCCAGATATTTCTCTTCCCCGGTGATGATGTAGCCGCGTTGCGCTGTCTCCGCGTCCGTGACCGTCGAGAGGAGCTGGCGCAGCGCGGCGATGAGCTCATGGGTGTGCGCGGCCAACCCCGCGTCGCGCCGCAGCCCCGCCACGCTCAGGTAGGACACCGTGCCGATGATGGCCAGGCAGATGAACGACAGCGCAAACGCGGCCTGCACTTTTCGCTCGGTGGGGGAAAAAAACATGGCCGGCAAGACCGCTGCGATAGCGCGCGATGCGGCGGAGAACAAGCAAAGGTTCGGCGTCGGTCATCTTCCGCCGTTGCCTTTCGCGGGCCGGGCGCTAGCCTCGCGCTCCTTATGGCAAAAGCTGCACTCGGCAAAGGTCTCGGCGCGCTCATCAACACGCGCGTCGCGTCGCCCACACCCGCCGTCGAAAGCGGCGAACGGGTGCAGCTCGTGGCCCTCGGGCAGATCATCCCCACGCCGCTCCAGCCGCGCACCGTATTCCGCGACGACCACCTCGACGAACTCGTCGCCTCGATCAAAGAGCACGGCATCATCCAGCCGCTCATCGCCCGCAAACGCGGCGAGCAGTTCGAGCTCATCGCCGGCGAACGCCGCTGGCGCGCGGCGCAGCGCGCGGGGCTCGCCGAGGCCCCGGTCATCGTGCGCGAAGCCTCCGACCAGGACGTGCTCGAGCTGGCGCTCATCGAGAATCTCCAGCGCGAAGACCTCAACCCCATCGAGGAGGCGCGGGCCTTTGCGCGCCTCGCGCACGAGTTTCGTCTGCGGCAGGAGGACATCGCGCAAAAGGTGGGCAAGAGCCGCGCCGCCGTGGCCAACAGCATGCGGCTGCTCGACCTGGACGAGCAGGTGCAGAGCTGGCTTACCCAGGAGCGCATCTCCGTGGGCCACGCGAAAGTTTTGCTCTCACTCAAGGTGCACGCCGACCAGGCGCAGGTCGCCGACGAGATCATCCGCCGCACCCTGACCGTGCGCGCGGCGGAGAAACTGGTCGCCCAGCACTTCGCGCAAAACGGCACGGTCAAGCCCACGCGCAACGGCACCCACAGCGCCGGCCCGGCGCTCGCGCCCGCCTACCAGCAGGTGCAAAACCGGCTGCAATCGCACTTCGCCACGCACGTCGTGCTGCACCATGCGGACAAACGCGGGCGCATCGAGATCGAGTACTACGGCCCGGACGACCTGCAGCGCGTGCTCGCGCTGCTCGGACTCGGCGAGGAAAGCTGAACCGTGAGATTGGGCTTTCGGATGCAGCATTTGGGATGGGCTGCCGCGGCGCTGGTGCTCGCCGGGTGCAAAAAAGATCACGCCACCACGGCGGCGCCCACCTCCGAGCCGGTGAACAGAGTCGCGGCCACGCCCCCCCGTACCCTCCCGCCCAACACCCTCCCGCCCACGAAGCCTGCATCCAGGTCCGTCGTCGCGGGACCGCTCGAAATCTGGAAGGAATTTTCCGGCGAGCGCGCCTTTGAGGAAGTGCGCCTGCAAGTCGAGATCGGGCCGCGGCCTTCCGGCACGCCCGAGATCGAAAAGGCGCGCGCCTTGATCGAGGACGGACTGCGGCGCACGGGCTGGGAGGTCGAACGGCAGATCTTCAGCGAGGACACGCCGCGCGGGCCGGTGAAGTTCACCAATCTCATCGGCCGCTTTTCGGCCGCCGGCCAAAGCCCCGCGCCCCGCGACACCCAGCGCGCCATCGTCTGCTCGCATTACGACACGAAGCGCTTCAGCACCATCCGCTTCGTCGGCGCGAGCGACGGCGCCTCCAGCACCGGCGCACTCCTCGAACTGGCCCGCGTCCTCGCTCTCGACCCCGCGCTGGCGGCGAAAACCGAGCTGGTTTTCTTCGACGGCGAGGAGGCCTTCGTGCAGTTCACCGATCCCGATGATCCGCGGCCCGACGCGCTTTTCGGCAGCCGCTACTACGCCCGCCAACTCCGCGATAGCGGCCGCGCCGCGCAGTTCAAATTCGGCATCCTCTGGGACATGATTGGCGACCGCGACCTGACCATCACCCTTCCCCCCGACTCCCCCGCCGAACTCACCCGCGAAGTCCTCGCCTCCGCCGCCGCGCTCGGCCTCGGCCAGTACTTTGGCCGCTTCCAGACCTCCATCCTCGATGACCATGTGCCGCTCAACCGCGTGCGCATCCCCACCATCGACCTCATCGACTACGACTACTCCGCCTGGCACACCGCCGACGACAAGCTCGACCGCATCGCCCCCGAGAGTCTGCAAAAAATCGGCGCCGTCACCCTCCACCACCTCCGCAAAGCGCTCGGAAAGTAACCCCCAAAGCGCAGCGACATTCCTGTCGCCGGCACTACCGCCGCCGTACTGCGGACTTTCGCCGCACTGTCTAAGATTTGCCTCCGCGGGCCGTCTTTCTATCGTCTGCTCGTCCGCCTTTCCGCCATGAAAACCCAGCCGCTCCTCATCGCCGTGCTCGGCGCGCTGGTGCTGGCGCTGTGGTGGCGCGGGCTGCGGACGGCGGCGGAAGTGGAAAGTGTGCGCGCGCAACAGCAGGCGGCGCTCGCGCAAATGGCGGACGCTGAGCGGCGGGTGCCGTCGCCGCCAGAGCCAGCGTTGCCAGTCGAGAGCACCGGGCGCGCGGAGGAACTCGCCGCGGCCCACGCGCGCATCGACGCGCTGGAGCAGGACATCGACGCGGTGGTCGATGCGCTTAACTCGGCCATCGACCGCATGAACCGCGCGAACCGCGAAGCACAGCACGCGCGCGAACCGGCGTGGGGCGCGGGCCAGGCCGTGGGCGAGCCCGACACGATGAGCGCCGGCGACCAGCGCACCGCGTGGGCTCCGGCGATGATGGACGGCGGCACCGAATGGCTGCAGCTCGGCTACGAAAATGCCGTGGAAATAGCGCAAATCAAAGTGCGCGAGACGTCCGGAGCGGGGTGCATCGCGAAGGTCGCGGCGGTCTTGGAAAACGGCACGGAAGTCGTCATCTGGCAGGGCCGGGAAAGCGCGGGCGAAGGCATCGTGGATGCGCCTTTCAATGCTCCGCCGGGCCTCACCGCGCAGGGCGTGAAGGTGTATCTCGACACCGCGCGCGTGCCGGGCTGGAACGAGATCGACGCGGTGCAGCTCATCGGTCGCGACGGCAGCCACCAGTGGGCAGCCACGGCTTCGGCTAGTAGCAGCTACGGCAGCGGCGGCGGCGCTCTGGGCTTTGGTAGAAAAGAAGACCTGCGGCTCTTCAATTCCTCCGACGAACGCTGAGGCGCTAAACCTCCGCGGGTGCGCCCGGCTTGAGCACGGGCGCGGGTGCGCCCGCTTTTGCCGTGAGAAAAAGCCCGCGCCACTCAGCGCGCAGCCACCACCCGAGTCCGCGCAGGAGGAGTTTTCCCGAGGTGCCGTCGGGCAGGAAGCCGCCGACGAGCAGCCGCCACCGCGCGTTGCCCACGCCGTAGGCGCCGGCGGCGATTTTGCGGCGCGCGAGCGCGGCGAGGCGGCGGTTGTAAAAGCCCATGAAGGCCGCGACCACGCGCCCCGGTTTGCCGTCGAAGGGCAGGAAATCGAACTGCGTCGCGGGATTGGAGTACACCTGCCGCACCGGGCCGAGGTGGTAGAGCGCGATGTCGAGGAGGAAGGCCACGGCCATGAGTTCGGCGTCGCCCATGTAGAAATACTTGTCGCGGTAAATGGCGTCGAACCACGCGCGGTAGCAGAACGAAAAGCGCGCGTTGTACTGCTCCACGCCAGCCGCGGTGTCCCCGCCGTCGAGCGCGCGGGCGATCATCGACTGCGCGCCGTGCGCGGTGAAGGCGCAGAAATCCAGGCCGGGGCTATAGAGCGGGTCGATGAAGCCCGCGGCATCGCCGGCCATCGCCCAGCCGTCGCCCATCACCTGCTCGCTGACGTAGGGCAGCGCGGAAAAAGCACGCTGGTCGCCGGGCACCGCAACCGCGTCGCCGAGGATCTCGCGTCCGACCGGATGCGTCTGAAAATGCGCGCCCAGCCGCTCACCGATCGTCGCGCCCGCGGGCGGCGTGAAGAGCCGCGTGTCATAGACCAGCCCGATGCTGTAGTCGCCGCCCTTCAGCGGGATGATCCACGTCCACCAGCCCAGCCCCATGAGGTGATTCGTGGCCCACGAGCGGCTCGTCACCGCAGCCTGCGCCCACGCCGGATATTTCGCCCGCAGCGCCGGCCCGTCCCAGTCCTGCACCCCGGTAAAGCGCGCCCACAGCGCATTGACCGGATGCCCCGTCAGCGGTCGCAGCAGCTCCAGCTTCCGCGCGATCACCGCGGCGCGCCCGCTCGCATCCACCACCCATTTCGCCCGCACCTCCCGCGTCTCCTCGCCCACCCGCACGCTCAGCACATTGCGCCCCGCGCCGGCCAGCTCCAGCGCAGTAATCTTCGCCGGCCGCCACAGCTCGCAGCCTTCCGCCACCGCCAGCGCGAGCAGATGCTCGTCGAGCGTCGCGCGATCCACCTGGAAGCCGGACAGCCGCGAATTGTAGCGTGCGCCCACCTCCACACAGTCCTCAAACTTTTCCCCCGGCTTCCGCGCGAACCACATGCGCAGCCCCTGCTTCGCGAGCTGGTGGTGTCCGAGCCACGTCGAAATCCCCAGCACTTTGAGCAGAAAGCATGAGCTCACCTCCGTCGTCGATTCGCCCACCTTGCGGTCAAACTCCGCGGCTTTCTCGATGATCAGCACGCGCGTGGCGGGCCGCCGCCTTTTCAGCAGCAGCGCCGCGGAAGCGCCTGAAAAAGCGCCGCCCATCACCACCGCGTCGTAGGAAAAATCCATGTCTCAGTTTTACTATCCGAAGGCCCCGGCGGGCGCAAAAAAATCCCCCAAAAAAGCGTTTGCCGCTCCCGGACACCGCGCCTACTCTCCCGCCCTCCTTTCTTAGGGGAGCCTTAGCTCAATTGGTTAGAGCGCCGCCCTGTCACGGCGGAGGTTGCGGGTTCGAGTCCCGTAGGCTCCGCCAGTTTCATCTTCCGAAACTGGCTCCCGCCCTCGCTCACGCGAGGTGAAACACTTCCTCCAGCGCCACGCTCGCGGGGCTGTCGTCGGCCTCCACGGCCATGAGGTCGCGCAGGTGCGCCCACCACTGCCGGCACACCGGCGTCTGCGCGATGGCCGCCCAGCGCTCCTCGCTTTCGACTTCGGCGTAGCCGAAAAGCTGCAGCGTCTGCGGGTGCAGATGGATCGAGTAGTTGCGCACGCCGTGCGCTTGCAGCACTGCCGCCAGCTCGGGCCAGATCGGCGCGTGCCGGCGGCGGTATTCGTCGAGCTGACCCGCGTGAAGCTGCATGACGAAGGCCTTGCGGATCACGGCGCGTCAGATCTTGGCTTCCTTCCGGACGCTGCGCAAATGGATGGTCTTCGTCTCGAGATCATGCACTGCGCGGATGTAGCGGACGGTGCGGCTTTTCGCCCGCATCAGGATGGAATGGGTGATGGCTTTTTTTCCGATGATCCGCACGCCCGGCAGCAGCGGGCTGTCGCTGATGCCGGTGGCGCAAAAGATCGCGCTCTGGCCGCGCACGAGTTCGTCGATGGTCCACACGCGGGCGAGGTCTTCGACGCTGATTTCCTTGAGCACGGCGGCGCGCTCGGCGTCGTCGCGCGGCCACATGCGCAGCAGCATTTCGCCGCCCAGCGCCTTCAGCGCGGCGGCGGTGAGGATGCCCTCGGGCGACCCGCCGATGCCGTAGAAAAGATCGACCCCGGAGTCCGCCAGCGACGGCGAGACCGCTGCGGTGACATCGCCGTCGCTGATGAGCCGCAGCGCCGCGCCGCACTTGCGCACCTGCGCGATGAACTCCGCGTGACGTGGGCGGTTGAGCGTCATCACCACCAGTTCCGGCACGCGCTTGCCGAGCGCCTGCGCCACTTTGTTGAGCGTGAGGTCCAGCGGATCGTCGAGCTGCAGCGGGGCCATGCCGTCGCGGATCGCGCGCACCACATCGGGCCCGTAGGCCATCTTCGTGGCGTAAAACGTCGGCAGGTTTTTCATGGCGTGCTCCTCCCCCTCGCCGCGCTCGCTCGCCGCCATGACGGAGATCGCATTGGGCAGGCCGTAGGCGGTGTTGGTGGTGCCATCCACGGGATCGAGCGCGATGTCGAAACGTGGCGACCCCGGCCGCCAGGTGCCGAGCTGTTCGCCGAGGAAAATGCCCGGCGCGTTGTCCTTGATGCCCTCGCCGATGACCACCTCGCCGGCGATATCCACGAGATCGAACACGCCGTAGATCGCATCGCACGCCGCCGCATCCGCGCTCTCCTTTTCCCCACGCCCGAGCCAGTGGATGACATTGAGCGCAGCGTTTTCGGTGGCGCGGACGAATTCGAATTCGATGGTCCGTTCGGGATCGGTGGCGGTGAGGGAAGTCATGCCGCGATTACGGCGCGAACGGCTCCCGCGGTCAATGCTCACTCCTCTGCTGCAAGGTTTTCCAAGCGCTGGAATGTGTCGTGGTGGAGAAAGAGGATGCCGAAAAGCAACAGCACGATGAGCGGGGCAAAGGCCCACGCGTCGCGGAAGGCGGCCGCGAAGGCGATGCCGAGAAAAAACTGGAGGACGAACTCGATGGCGATGGCCAGCGGGAGCGCGCCGCGTTTGACGCGGAGCGAAAGATTGGCCGTGAGAAAGAGGAAGAAAATCCCCTGCACGAAGGCGTAGCCCAAGGACAGCAGCCCCGCGACCAGGCCCGATTGCGACATGCTGACGTTGCGGAGGATTTCCAAAATCGTCTCGTAACTGCACAGCACACCGAGGGCGAAATACGAAACGGCCGGGAGCAGCGCGGGGAGGATGCCGAGGAGTTTGTGCAGCGCGATGCGGCGCATGGACATGGGCAGCACCGCCAGCGTGGAGAGGGTGTGCGCCTGCCGCTCGATTTTGAAAAGGCTCGCCGCGATGAAAGCCAGTTCGATGCCGATGAGCAGCGCCATGACCCAAAAGGTGATGCTGCCAAAGACCGCCAGACTCATCGGCTCCCAAAAAGCCCTTGGCACGCAAAACACGGCCGCGAGCAGCAGGCCGTAGATGAGAAATTTCCCGAGCACCCAGACCCGGCCGCCGGCGAGAAAGTAAAAGTCCTTCCACGCCAGCGCCCGCGGCCACGCGCGGCCTGCGCTGAATCCGCGCAGCCAGCGCCGCCGTCGCCGCGCGCCGCCGGCCCGTGGCGCGCTCTCCTGCTGCTCGTCGCAAAACCGGTCGAAGACCAGCCACGCCAGCAGAAAGCACCCCGCGCCGAGCGCCAGATTGCTGCCGGCCTGCCAGTCAAAGACGCGCCCATCGAAGCCGGTGCCGAGGATTTCCATGAGCCGACGACTCGGCGACGCGAGGTGCGCGAGCTCGGCGAGGTGCTCCAGCGCCCTGACCCACGCGGCATCCGCGGCGATGAGGCCGATCCGCGCGGGCACATGGGCGAGGAAATTCAGCAGCGGCACGATGGCGAAAAAAAACACCAGCGCGAGCACCGTCAGCACCGCGGCGCCGGTGCTGCGCTTGCACACGACCGAGGCGAGCAGCGCGAGATTCGCGAGGAAAATCATGAACGCGCCGAGCGTGCAGTAGGCCGCGGCGATCTGCCCGAGCGAGATGCCGCCGAGTGTGATGGCCAGCACCGTGAACGGCAACTGCGCCGCCAGCAGCAGCAGCGCGCCGCACAGCCGGCTGGTGCCTTTGCCGAGCAGGATCGAGAGCGGATTCAGGTTCGTCATACGCAGTAGCCCGAGCGTGACCTCTTCCTTTTCCTCGGTGATGGCCGACGCAAAATAACCGCACCCCGCGAGCACGATGAACACCATGTCGATGACCGTGACCGTGCTGAAAAAACGCAGCCCCGGCCCATTGCTCCAGCCCATGTCCGACTCGACGGCAAACATGAACAGCAGGATGACCCCGACCAGCCCGACCCGTGCGAAATAGGTCAGCTTCAGCCGCGAGTCCTCGCGCAGCGAGCGGGCGAAAAGGGCGAGCAATGGGGAGGTCATGGGGAGGTCATGGGGAAAGGATGAGGTATGAAGGATGAGTGATGAAGGGGAGGTCAGCGGCGGGGAGTTCTGGATTCATACCTCATCCTTCATACCTCATAATTTCTCCCCTCATCCGCCCACTCCGGGTTCGGTCAGATCCATAAAGGCCTGGTTCAGATGCTTCACGTCCTCGGCAAAGCTGACGATCTGCGCGCCGGCCGCGAGGGCGGTTTGCAGGATGGTGTTCAGCGCGAGCTGCTCGCGGTCGAAGGTGAGGGTGTAGCGCGGTTCATTGGGCAGCGGCGGGGTGACGCGCTGCATGCCGGGGAGCCGCGCGAGCGCGTCGCTCGCGGGCGGGTGCTCGGCGGCGAGGGTGAGGTGGTAGATGGCGCTCGCGCCGTCGGTGTTGGCGATGAGCCCGCGCATGGTGCCGGTGTATTTCACCGCGCCGCGGTCGAGGATGGTGACGTGGTCGCAGAGCGTCGCCAGCTCGCTGAGGATGTGCGAACTGATGAAGATGGTTTTGCCCAGCCGCCGCAGCTCCTCGAGGATCTCCATCAGCTCGATGCGCGCCCGCGGATCGAGGCCGCTGGCGGGTTCGTCGAGCAGCAAAAGATCGGGGTCATGCACGAGCACGCGGGCCAGCGAGACGCGCTGCTGCATGCCGCGCGAGAGGCCGCTGATGAGGTCGTCGCGCCGCCCGGCCATGTCGGTGAGGGTGAGCACGTCGCCGATGATCTTGTCGCGCGGCGCCTGGCCGAGCCCGTAGGCCGCGCCGAAAAAATCGAGGTACTCGAAGACGCTCATCTGCCGGTACATCGAGAAATGATCCGGCATGAAACCCATGCGCCGGCGCACGGCGTTGCGCTGGGTGACGATGTCCTGGTTGAAGACTTTGACCGTCGCGCCGCCAAACCCCTGCGGCTTGAGCAGCGTGGCGAGGACTTTGAGCGTGGTCGTTTTGCCCGCGCCATTCGGCCCCACGAAGCCGTGGATGGACTGCGGCAGCACGGTAAAACTCACGCCGCTCAGCGCCTGATGCGTCTTGTAGCGGTGCGAGAGGTTTTGGATGTGGATGACGGGTGCGGGTTCCATTTTCAGGTCATTGGTTCAGGCGTGCAGGCGTGGTGCGGGAGAAAAAGACGCCGTCATCCTGGGCGGAGCGCAACGCAGTCGAAGTCACTCGGAATGGAGTCCACGAAATGGACGAAAAGAAAACCGAAACGTGGGACGCGTTGGTGTGTTTTAGGGGCTTTAGTTGTCTGCCCCAAGTGCGGCGCGGGGATTTTTTTTACAGCCTCTAATCCGGAAAGAGGCGGTTGATGGGCTCACGCAAAGGCGCAAAGACGCAAAGCAGGAAAGCGCCAACGGAAACGCCGCGCGCTCGCAAGGTTCACCACTTCGGTCATGCAATTCGGATCGAAAGGCCGCCTCGAACCTTTGCGTCTTTGCGTCTTTGCGTGAGATCAAAAGCGGATCGCTCATGGCTGAAAGACATTCTGCACGTAAAGCACCACGCCGTTTTCATGCGCGAAGCCTTGGCCCTGCATGTGAAAGCCGGGCGGGGCCGAGGCGGCGATGAAGAGCTGGAGCTGATTTGCGGGCAGCGGGCGCTCGGGGAGGTGTGGCGTGATCGCACTCACGCCGAGCGCGCGGGCCTGGAGCAGCGGGATCAATTCGCGCAAGCGCGCGGTGGGCGCGAAATCCTGATTCTGTCCGTAATTATGGGAGACATAGGTCAGCGGCTGGAGATTTGCGCGACCGAACATGTCGCCCATCGTCACGCCGCTGGCTTTCATTTCGTAACGGTCGCCCACGCGCGTGAGCAGGTGCATGCGGGTGCCATAAAGCGCATAGACCTCGATTACATTGGCCGGGAAAGCTGCGCCCGTCTTGAGCACCAGCGACTTGAGCAATCTGTCCTGCGGCCAGCCGCTATTTTCACTCCCGCTCTCCCATTTCTCCACCGTCACGCTCGTGTCATCGCCCTGCATCACGCCGCGGTGCGTGAAAGCGCGCGACGAGTAGAGCGGGATGTCGGCGAAAAATTTCCCGTCCTTGCCGTTGAGCACCTGGCCCGCCGCCGAGTCGCCGCTGGTCGAGGTCGCATACAAATTCGCAGGCGCGGCGTGGGTCAGCTCGTACTGGCCGCTGCTCGTGGCGAAGGCGCTCAGCCACTGCGTCACGTCCCAGCGCGCGCCGCCGAGCGCGCGGGCGATGCTGAGCGAATGCACGGTCTGGCTTTCGCCATAGCCGCGTCGGCCGACGATGGAAAAGGCCAGCCCGAACAGCGCGACCACGCCGAGAAACGCGACGATGGCCCAGCGGAAATCCATGCGCCGCGCCGTGCGGTAGGCCACCGGGCCGATGAGCGCGATGTAGAAAAACGTGAGCGAGTTCAGCAGCCACCAACTAACGTTGGGCCGCGTGAGCGAGGAGAGCCGCTGGTAGAAAGTCTCCTCGAGATTGTGGACGGCGGGGTTGTCCGGCGGCTTCAGCTCGCGGGCCGGAAAGCCGCCTGCCGCCAAGGTCTCCGGGCGCAGCTCCTCGCGCGGCACGCGGTGCCGTACCACGCGGCCCGCGCCCACGCGCACCGTTTCGTCCTCGCCATTCAGCAGCGCGAGCGCGTCGGCGAAGACGGGAAATTCACCGTTCACGGCGGGCAGTAGATGCACGGTGCCGCCGCGGCGCAGCCAGTCGAGAAAGGCCTCGCGCCGTGCTGGCTCCCAGCGCGGCACGTAGTCGAGGATCACCGCGTCGAGGCCGTCGGTCGCGGTGACGGTGGTCGGGAAAAGCTGATCGGGAAAGGCTTTGAAGGCCGTGGGCCGCGCGAAGGCGTTCGTCTCATCCACCAGCCACACGCAGGCCGGCGGGCCGGCCGGGCGCTCGCGGTCAAAGTCGATGCGGTCTTTCGCCCCGCGCCCCCACGAGAGCGAAAACGCGTCTGACCCCGAGGCGGTGAACACCTCGAACTGCACCCAGCGCGCGCTCTGCGGCCCGATGAAAACCGGCTGCACGTAGGCCGCGCCGCGCGGCCCGCCAAAGCCGAGGTTCGCCCCGAGCGTGAGCACGCCATCGAACGCCGCGCCGCCGCGGTTCGCCATCAGCAGCGAGACCGGATTGAAGCGCCCCGGCACCACCCGCCCATCGAACCCCCACAGCTCCTGCTGCACCTCCAGCGCCCGCACGGGCAGCCCCGCAAGCAGCACCAGCGCGCACATGAGGCGGAGAAAAAAGCGGGGGCCAAGCATGGGTGCGCAGCGTAGGTGAAAGCCGGAGCGCGTTCCAAGGGGGATCACGCGGTGCCGGGCTTGCGCTGGAACCACCACCACTCGACGAGCAGGACCACGAAGCCGGCGCAGGCGAGGAGCCACCAGAGGGAGCGGTCGGCTTTCGGCGCAGCCGTGGCGGCGGCGACGGTGAGCTGGTCGGCGAACTCGATCTGGCTTACGGCGGCGAGCGAAGTCTCGGCGGGGGAGAGGAGGCTGGCACCGATGTGGCGCGGGGCGGCGGTGCCGTCGGCGATCAAGTATTCACCGGCCTTCGCGGCGGGGATGCCGGTGAGCTGGCCGCGGTCGTCGGTGTGCTCATCGCGGGAAAAACGGTCGGGGCCGGTGATGTGATACGTGCGGTTCGGCGCGAGGGTGAGCGCGGGGAGGACGCCGGTGCGGGCGGCGGCGGCTTCGGCGAGACCGCTCTGTTTGAGCGCGGCCTGGACGACGTTGGAGACGAAGATGGGGAAGCCGACGCGGTAGGGGAGGGTGCTGCGGTCGGTGTGGAAGAGGAGGGCGATGAGCAGGGCGTCGCCGTCGGTGCGCTCGACGATGAGCGGGCCGCGCGGGCCTTGGGCGAGGATTTCGTAGCCGAGGTTGGCGAAGGCGTCGTCCTTGGCGGTGGCGGCGCTGACGGGCTGGTCCATGAAGACGACATCGCCGAGCTGGACGTGCTGGAGGAGCGGGGATTCGCGGCGCCAGTCGATGG
>JANPHJ010000098.1:0-20135 GCA_031424395.1 Chthoniobacter sp. | reverse complement strand
GCCGCGCCGTACCGCAGCACCCGCGAATTCCTCGAAGTACTGGAGCACGCGACGCTCGCCCCGTACGCGCAGAAAACCGGCGATTCCGCGGGCCGCAAATATCCCGAGCCGCCGCACCCGCACCGCACCGCTTACGAACGCGACCGCGCGCGAATCATCCACTCGCGCGCCTTCCGAAGGCTGGAATACAAGACGCAGGTATTCCTCAACGGCACCGGCGACCACCTCCGCACGCGCCTCACGCATACCATCGAAGTCGCGTCCATCAGCCGCACCATCGCCCGCGCACTCGGCCTGAACGAGGACCTCGCCGAAGCCATCGCGCTCGCCCACGATCTCGGGCACTCGCCCTTCGGCCACAGCGGCGAGGAGATGCTCGACGGGCTGATGCACGGGCACGGCGGCTTTGAGCACAACACCCAGAGCCTGCGCATCGTCGAACTCATCGAGCAAAAATACCCGCGCTTCCCCGGCCTGAATCCCTCGTGGGAAGTGCGCGAGGGCTTGCAAAAGCACGCGAAGTTTTACGACCCGCCGCCGACCGCAGCGGCCGGCGGCGAGGTCTTTCGCAGCCCCTCGCTCGAAGCGCAGATCGCCAATCTCGCCGACGAGATCACCTACTACAGCCACGACCTCGACGACGGCCTTGACTTCCACCTCATCACGCCCGAGCAGCTCGCCGAGCAGGCTGCGTGGCAGCACAGCTACGAGGAAGTGCGCACGCATTTCCCCGAACTCGCCGGCAAGGAACTCCGCAGCTACGTCATCCGCTGCATCATCGACCGCCAAGTGCAGGACGTGATCGCCACGAGCGCGGAGCTGATCGAGGCGGCCAAAGTGATGACCGTCGATGACGTGCGCCGCCAGCCCGCGCCGCTCATCCGCTACAGCGGCGCGCTGCTCCAGGCGAACCGCGCGCTGCGGAAATTTCTCTACGCAAATCTCTACTACCACCCGCGCGTCGCCGGTGCGAATCAGCGCGCGTGCGCGCTGCTCAAGGATGTCTTCGAGGCCTACCTCGCGCGGCCCGCGCTGCTCGGCGACACCACCGCGAAACGCCTCGCCGCCGACGGCCTGCACCGCACCGTCTGCGACTACCTCTCCGGCATGACCGACCGCTACCTGCTCGAAGAGCACGGGCGGCTTTTGGGAAAGTTGAGTGTTGAAAGTTGAGATTCGAGGCCCTGCGAGAAGTCCGCGGTGCTGTGGGGACAATTGAGTGGCGCACCAAGCGTGCTTTCGGCTTTGGAAAAAGCGGACCGTTTCAAACCAAAACCGCCGCCATCTCATCCGCCTGAAAGCCACCGGCGCCGCCACTCAACGCTCAACCCTCCGACAGCATCTCTGCCGTGAGATGCCGGATGAGCAGCCGCAGCCGCTCGCCCACGCGCAGCTCTTCCAGCACATCCTGCCGGTGCCGCGGCTCGCGCAAAAAAGTGTGGGCGATCACATCGCCGAGCACCGCCGCGTCCTCGATCTGCGCGAGCTGTTTGTCCAAAGCCTCGGGCACCTGCAGCCCGGTTTCGCGCAACTGCGCGCAGACGCCGAGCAGCTTCGCCGTGAGCAGTTCCGCCTCGTGCGCCTCGGGGGGCTGCGAGGGCAGTTCCCGTATTTCCGCGATGCGAAAAGGCGTGTCCTGCACGAAGCCCGTGAGCCGCACGCGGGCGAGCCCTTGCAGCATGAGATGCGAAGTGCCGTCCTCGCGCGCCACACACGCGCGCACCAGCCCGAGCCCGATGGTGTGGTGAAAATCATCCGGCGTCCGCGCCTCGGTGACGCCCGGTTTGAGCAGAGCCACGCAAAACATCCGCTGCTGCTCCAGGCTCCATGCGAGCATCTCCCGGTAACGCGGCTCGAAAATGTAGAGCGGCATCAGCGAGTGCGGAAACAGCGACACGCCGGGCAGCACCATTACGGGGGCATGGGCGGGGAGGTTGAGGTGCTGGTCGGCGATGTTCTTCACATGCGGGTTCTTGGTGTGGATACGCTCGCACGCGGAATGTGGATGGGGCGAGTGCGGCGTTCACCGTGCAGCGCCTGTTCCGGGGAGCACACGCGTCCCGCGTGTTGATGCCGGCGTCCCCGCCGGCACGAACTTTCGCGGGGTGCGTCTGCGGGCGCGGAGCCCTTGCGCGAGTGGGCGCGTCCGCCGCGGCAAGAGGCTCCGCCGCGGCAGAACCCACCCCGCAAAGTTCTTTTCGGCGAGACGTCGAAACCAACACGCGGGACGCGTGTGCTCCCTGGAGTACGCGCGCCGCGCTTTTACCCGAACAGCTCGCCGTCCCGCTTCGGCACCGCCATGCCGAGCTTGCGGTAGGCAAGCGGCAGCGCCACGCGGCCCTGCGAGGTGCGTTTCACATAGCCCTGCATGATGAGGTAAGGCTCATGCACATCCTCCAGCGTCCCGGCATCGTCGCCGACCGCGACGGCGAGCGAGTTCAGGCCGACCGGGCCGCCGCTGAACTTGTGGATCAGCGCTTCGAGGATGCGCTTGTCCATTTCGTCGAAACCATCGGCGTCGATGTCGAGCATGGTCAGCGCTTGGTCGGCCACGTCGCGGGTCACGCGGTTGCCCGCGCGGACTTGGGCAAAGTCGCGCACCCAGCGCAGCAGGTTGTTCGCGATGCGCGGGGTGCCGCGGCTGCGGGCGGCGATTTCGAGCGCGCCGGGATCGTCGATGGGCAGGCCGATCAGCCCCGCGCTGCGCAGGATGATTTTTTGCAGCTCATCGGCGGTGTAATAATCCAGCCGGCAATTCATCCCGAACCGCGTGCGCAGCGGCGCGCTCAGCATGCCCGCGCGCGTGGTGGCGCCGATGAGCGTGAAGCGCGGGAGATTGAGCGGGATGCTGCGCGCGTTCGGCCCTTGGTCGATGATGATGTCGAGTTTGTAGTCTTCCATCGCCGGGTACAGGTACTCCTCGATGGCGGGCTGGAGCCGGTGGATTTCGTCGATGAAAAGCACGTCGCCGCGCTCCAGCGTGGTGAGCAGGCCCGCGAGGTCGCCAGCCTTTTCGATGGTCGGGCCGCTGGTGTTTTTGATGTTCACGCCCATGGCATGCGCGAGGATGTAGGCTAGCGTGGTTTTGCCCAAACCCGGCGGGCCGCTCAGGAGGATATGCTCCAGCACATCGCCGCGCTGCTGCGCCGCCTGCACCATCAGCTCCAGCCGGTCGCAGACCTTTTCCTGCCCCGCGAATTCACTAAACATCGGCGGTCGCAGCGAGATGTCGAAAGGGGTCGCGGGGGCGTCGAGAGTTTTGCTGATGAAGTCGTCCGGCACGCGGCTAGTGAAAGCAGAACCCCGCGCGCCGGGGAAGGGGAGAGTCGCCCCGGCGGCGGCGGTTCTTTTTGAAAACGCCGCGGCGCAGCGGCTCGGTCGGGATCACGAAACTTTCGGCAGCAGCAGCGCGAGGAGGTCGCTGATTTTCACGCGCTCCTGCGCGCCGTCGTCGCGGTGGCGCAGGGTCACGGTGTCGAGCAGGTCGGGGCCGTTTTCGCCGATGGTGTCGAAGTCGATGGTCACGCAGAACGGCGTGCCGGCCTCGTCCTGCCGGGCGTAGCGGCGGCCGATGTTGCCGCCTTCGTCGTAGAAGCAGGCCATCTGGCGCTTGAGGAGGTCATAGACCTGGCGCGCTTTGGCCACGAGTTCAGGCTTGTTTTTGATCAGCGGAAAAACGCCGACTTTCACCGGCGCGACGCGGGGGTGAAAACGCAGCACGGTGCGCTTTTCGATCTTGCCGTTTACGTCCGTCTTTTCCTCCTCATGGTAGGCCGCCGCGAGGACGGCGAGGGCGAGGCGGTCGAGCCCGGCGGAGGGTTCGATGACGTGCGGCACGTACTGGCCCTTGAAGAGCTTTTCGCAAAACACGGCGGCAGCAGTACGCGCGGCTTCTTCCGGCTTGCCGTTCTTCGCGGCGCGCGCGGCCCACTCGTCGGCCACGCTGGCGACGAACGCGGTCTTCGCACCGGTGTCGAGCTTGCCGGCGGCGGCGCGCAGTTCTTCGTCAAAAATCTCCTGGCTCTTGCCGCTGTGTTTCTGGTGCTGCGAGAGATCGAAGTCGCTGCGCGCGGCGATGCCTTCCAGCTCCTCGGTGCCGAAGGGAAATTTGAAAAGGATGTCCACGCAGGCGCGGGCGTAATGCGCGAGTTCGTCCGGCTGCTGGCGGTGAAAGTCGAGCAGCTCAGCTCCGAGACCGATGCCGTGGTAATACTCGACGCGCTGCTTCTCCCAATAGTGATGCCACATTTCCCAGCCCCAGTTTGGCTGCGGCGCGGAAAGATCGGCGCTGTCGCTCCATGCTGCGACCGCGCCGTGCTGAATGCGGATGGCCTCGTCCGGCGCGATGAAAAACTCCAGCTCCATCTGCTCAAATTCGCGCGAGCGGAAGGTGTAGTTGCGCGGCGTGACTTCGTTCCGAAACGCCTTGCCGATCTGGCCGATGCCGAACGGCACTTTCACCCGCGAGCTGTCGACGACGTTCTTGAATTGCGCGAAGATGGCCTGCGCGGTTTCGGGGCGGAGGTAGGCCACGTCGTTCTCGGTGGCCGTCGGGCCGACGTAGGTTTTCAGCATCAGATTGAAAGGCCGCGCCGGACCGAGCAGCCCGCCGGTTTCTGGGTGAAAATCCACCGAGCCCTCGACCACGTCGATCTTCTCCTCGCCGTGCAGCATGAGTTCGTCCGGCTTGCCCGCCGCCTCGCCCGCCTGCTGCGCGACGAGGTGGCGCACGCGCTTGCGGAAACTCTCGATGTGCTCGGCCGGTTTCATCAGCACCGTCAGCGGGCGCTCCTGCCGCCAGCGGTTTGGCGACTCCGCGCCGCTGAAGCGCATGACCGCGCCGCTTTGCGGATCCACATGGTCGGCGCGCACGCGCTTGTTGGTGATCGAGCACTCGCGCATGAGGTCGGCAAAGGTGTCCACATGGCCGGACGCTTTCCAGATCGCCGGGTGCATGATGATCGTCGCGTCGAGGCCCACGATGTCTTCGCGGTCGCGCATCATGGCGCGCCACCACGAGTCGCGGAGGTTGCGCTTCAGCTCCGCGCCGAGCGGGCCGTAGTCCCAGAAGCCGTTGATGCCGCCGTAGATTTCAGAGCTTTGAAAAATGAAGCCGCGGCGTTTGCAGAACGACACGATCTTTTCCATCAACGGAGTTTCTTTTTGCTGGCTCATAGGGTGCGGGAAGCTGGGTGGGCGCCGGGGAACTCTCAAGCCGAAACTCGCCGCGCGCGGGGCTAATAAACCGTCGCGCCGCGGCGTCTGCCGTGTATGCTCTCGCCACTTTTTATGGCCCGCTACGAAACCTACCAGTCGAACGCCGCCGAAGCGCCGCTCATGCGGAAATGGATTCTGCGGGCGCTCCTTATTTCGCTCGGCCTGCACGCGGCGCTGTTCGTGACCTTCAAGCTGAAGAAGCTGGAGAATTTCGGCAACGCGGAGGTGGTGGTGTCGGCGCCGATCCCGGTCAACATGAAACGGGTGACGATCCCGAAGATGGATGAAAAGGACACGCGGCTGGAACTCTCCAAACCGGCGCCGAATCTGGCCAAGATCACTGTGCCGGTCGATAAGCCTGAGCTGGAGGACGTGCGCATGGCGCCGCAGATCACCGAGCTGACGAAGCCGCTGCTGGGCGAGAAGCCGAAGGCGGATATGTCGGGCTGGGAGGCGATGACCCGGGCGGCGGAAAAAAGCCGCGGGGACATGGACAAGGAGCTGAATTCGCTCGCGGGGGCGCTCATCAAAGACAAGGTGCGCGCGCCGCATCAGCCGGTGCTGAATGTGCCGGGCGGCAAGCTGGGCGATGGCGGCGCGGGCAGTGCGGAGGGGATTCCGGGGATGAAGACGGTGAACGATCTGCTCGGCCAAACGGGTTCGCTGAAGGCCGGCGAGCGCGGCGGCATCCCTGGCGGGGCGCTGTATGAGCACGGCAGCGCGGAGCTGCGCACGGGGGCGATCAGCCAGCTCCAAAAGCTCGGCGAACTCATCAAGCGCAACCCGAACGCGACCTTCGTCATCGAGGGCCACACGGATTCCACCGGGACGGCGGAGGCCAATCAGCGGCTGAGCGAAGAGCGCGCGGAGTCGGTGAAGCAGTGGCTGGTGGCGAATATGGGCATCGCCCCCGAGCGGATCGAAACGGTGGGCTTGGGCAACACGAAGATGCTCGTCGCGCCGCAGCCCTACGACGTGAGTTCGGCGGCGGGCTTCGATGCCGAAGTGGCGCGGGAGCAGCCGAACCGGCGCGTGGAAATCGTCATCAAGACGAACCGGAAATAGCGGCGGCGGACGCGCGGCGCGGGCGTTTTTGCGTGGACTCGCCGGTGGTGCGGCTTAGAAAGCGCGCGATGTTTTCCGCTCCGCTGCCGCCCGTCCCGCTCCGCTTCCCATGACGGACGAAGCACGCCCGGACGCCTCCGCCGAGCCGGCCAAAATATGGCTCGCGGCCTGGGCGCTGGCGCTTTTCGCGGCGTGTCTGGCGCTGCACACGCGGCACAATGGATTCCCGTTTTTCTACCACCCCGATGAGTCGGCCAAGGTGGAGCAGGTGCTGACCGGCGCGTGGAATTTTCACCACCCGATGCTGCTGCTGAGCACGACTGCGGCGGTGGTGAAAGTGCTCGGCATCGTGCCCGCCGAGCAGCCCGTGGTGGAGGCGGGGCGGTGGGTGTCGGCGGCGTTCATTGCGGGCGCGGTGGTGGCGCTGGCGCTGCTGGCGTATGCGTGGCGCGGGTGGACGGCGGCCCTCGCAGCGGGCGGGGCGCTGCTGCTGCAGCATCAGCTTTTCGAGCTGGCCCATTACCTGAAGGAGGATTCCGCGCTGCTGCTCGGAGTGGCGCTCAGCTTTCTCGCCAGCTTCGCCTTTGCGCAGCGGCCGAACGCATGGCGCGCGGCCTTGCTCGGCGCGGCCGTGGCGGTGGCGGTCTCGGGGAAATACATCGGCGTGGGCGTGCTGGCGGTGGCGCTGCCGGTGCTGTGGTGCGCGCCGGGCGGGCGCGGCCGGCGGCTGGCGTTTTTTGGCGCGGCGCTGGCGGCGGTGCTGCTGTTGGTAAATCTGCCGCTGCTCCTGCATCTGGAGGCCTTTGGCCAAAGCTTTGGCCGCGAGATGGGGGCCGTCGTGCATGGCCAGAGCGGCATGACGCGCGCCGTGCCGCATACGCAGTACTGGAACATCTTTCGCGACAACACGACGCCGGTCATTTGGGTGCTGCTCGCGGTCTTCCTCGCGGCGCGCTGGCCGGAGCGGCGTACGGTCGCCCTGGCGGCATGGCTGATCATCGCGTTCCCGTTTGCCTACGCGGTGGCGCTGTCGTTTTCGCCCAAATCGAACGACCGCTATTTCCTCCCGGCGACCGCGGTTTTCACGCTGCTCGCGGCGTTCGGGGCGGTGGATGCGGCGCGGCTGCTGGCGCGCTGGCTGCCGTTGCGCTGGGCGCTGGCGGGCTGCGCCGCGGCGCTCGTCGGTGGCCAGGCCGCCTCGCCGCCGCCGCCGCTCGACTGGCCCGCTTTTGCAGAATATTTCGCCGCGTTTCAGCACGACGACAACGCGGAGTTCATCGCCTGGATCAAAGCGAACCTGCCGCCCGACGCGGTCATCGCCAAAGACAGCCGCATCAAGCTGCCCGTCGCCGGCAGCCGGGAAAATCTCCGCCGCTACGCGCCGCTGCCGCAGCAAGTCCTCGCGAAACGCTATGCCGCCGACTTCGGCACGATCGAGGACTTGCGGGCGCGTGGCGTCACGCACCTCGCGGTTTCGCAGACGGATTACGGACGCTTCCTGCTGCCGGGGCTGATCCCGCAGCAAGGCGAAGCCGGGGACTTCGCCCGCCGCAAAGCCTTTTACGAAGCACTGCTCCGAGACGGCGACCTGAGCTTCGGGCGCGAGCGCAGCGCCGTGCTCTACCTGCATCCGGGCATCCGCCTCTACCGGTTGCCGCCGCCCACGGACTGAGGCCGCTTTTTGCTGCCGACTTGGGCTTGCGGAAGGCCCGTCCGTTCCTAGCTTCGTGGCGTGCGCGAATCCAGCTTCTCCTCCCTCAGCCTGAGCGGCTCGGTGCTCATCGCGCATCCGAGTCTGCGCGATCCGAACTTTGCGAAAACCGTCCTCTTTCTCTCGACGAACGACACCGAGGAAGGCTCTTTCGGCCTCACGCTGAATCGCCCCGCGGGCCGCACCGTGGCGGACTTGCTGCCGGACCGCGACCTCGGCCCGCTCGCGCGGGTGCCGGTTTTTCTCGGCGGTCCGGTGTCCACGGATCAGCTCATTTTCGCGTCCTTCCAATGGCACCCGCAGACCCAGCGCTTGGAGTGCCGGCATCATCTGGTGATCGACGAGGCCGAGCAGGCGCTGGCCGACGGGGCGGTGACGGTGCGCGCCTTCGTGGGCTACGCGGGCTGGAGCAAAGGCCAGCTCGAAGGCGAACTCGCGCAGCGCTCGTGGCTGGTGCAAAAGGCGGAGCGCGAGCTGCTCGATCTGGAGCGCTGCCCGAAGCTCTGGCGTGAAATCACGAGCACCTTCGGCCCGTGGTTTCAGCTCGTAGCGGAAGCGCCGGACGAGCCGGAAAAAAACTAGGCCCACGGGCGGCGGGCGGGCTATCCCGCGGTAAAGAATCGGGCGGGCGGACATCCATAGGTCTAGTCTTCACCACCGATGCCTGATTTCGACCGTCATACGGAATTTGTCCGCTTGCTCAACGCGGGGCATCGGCGGCTGCTCGGGTACCTGGTTTCGCTGCTGGCCAACCGGCACGATGCGGAGGATGTGCTACAGCGGGCGAGCGTGACGTTGTGGCGGAAGTTCGAGACGTTCGATCCGGGCACGGAGTTTCTCGCGTGGGCGAGCACGGTGGCCTTCTACGAGGCGAAAAATTTCCAACGCGCGGCGGCCCGCTCACGGCTGCATTTTAGCGATGAGCTTCTGCATACGCTCGCCGCTGAGCGGGTGCCCGATCTCGCGCAGACGGACGCTCGGCACGCGGCGCTGGGGCATTGCCTCGCGAAGCTGGATGAGTCGAGCCAGCGGCTGGTCGAGGCAGCGTATTTCGAGGAAGGCAGCGTCCTCGCGCTGGCGGAGCAACTCGGACGCGCGCCGCAGACGCTCTACAACAAGCTCAACATCATTCGCCGCACGCTGGCTGACTGCGTGACCCGGCGGCTGGCGGAAGGAGGCGCAGCGTGACCGGCGACCTCGACCCGGGCGAACTGCGCACGCTCTGCGCCGCGATGTCCGACGGTACGCTCGCGCCGGATCAGCATGCGCGGTTGGAAAAAATCCTCGCCGGCAGCGCGGAGGCCCGCCGCCGCTGGTTCCTGCACTGCGATATCGAAACCGGCCTTGCGGATTACGCCGCCGAGCGTGGGGAAAAGGTGGTGCCGTTTTCGCTTTCGGCAGCGGCCGCAAAGCCCGCTTCGCCGTCACGGTTCCAGCACTGGTTTGCACCGCTCGCCGCCGCGGCGGCGGTGCTGCTCGCCGCGCTGTGGTGGTCGCGCAGTGCCGATGCGCCAGCGCCCGCCGCCGAGACTCCCGCCACGGCCATCGCCGTGCTCGCCCGCGCGGTGGGCGCGGAGTGGGCCGACGCGACCGACCGACCCGCCGGCACGGCCCTGGCCCCTGGTACGCTCCGGCTGAACTCCGGCGCGGCGCTGGTAGAATTCTACGGCGGCGCCCGCGTCATCGTCGAAGGTCCGGCGGAATTTCGGCTCGTCTCCGCCGGTGAGGCCTTTCTGCGCGCAGGCAAAATCAACGCCCACGTCCCGCCCCAGGCGCGCGGTTTCACCGTCGGCACGCCCAGCGCAAAGGTCGTGGATCACGGCACAGATTTCGGCGTCAGCCTCCGCGCGGATGCGCCGCCGGAGGTGCACGTTTTCAGCGGCAAGGTGGAAGTCACCCCGGCGTCGCAACCGCCGCGCGATTTGCTGGCCGGCCAGGGGCTGCGCCTCGCCCCCGCTGGAGCCGCCGACATTCCCGCCACCCGCGACGCTTTTCTCGCCGAGGATGAACTCGCCCGCCGCGATACGGCCGACGCTGCCCACCGCCTCGCCGCCTGGCGCGCCGCCGCCATCACCCTCAGCGCCGATGCCGCGATGCTCATCCACTACCGCTTCGACGAGAACGCCGACCGCCACCTCTCGAACCACTCCGCCAGCGCCCTCCCACCCACCCACGGCACCATCATTGGCGGCGCGTGGGCCACGGGCCGCTGGCCGGGCAAAGACGCGCTCGCTTTTCGCAGCGCCGGCGACCGCGTGCGGTTCACGCTGCCGCAGTCCGTGCAGGCCATCACGCTGCTCGCTTGGGTCCGCGTGGAATCGCTCGCGCGCTGGCAAAACGTCCTGCTCGCGGCGGATTCCGAGCAACCCGGCGCGCTCCGCTGGCACCTCACCCAGCGCGGCGAACTGCGCCTAGAAATCGCCCGCGACCTCGGCCGCCCGAGCGCGGATTGGGAAGCCGTCAACAGCGCCCCGTTTGTCACGCCCGAGCGCTTTGGCCAATGGCTGCTGCTCGCCACCACCTTCGACGGCAAAACCGTCCGCCACTTCGCCAACGGCCAACCCATCGGCACGGGCGCCTCGTTTACCCCGCCCGTGCTGAATCTCGGCACCGCGGAACTCGGCAACTGGAGCGGTCAGACGCAGCGCCATCTCGCCGCCGCGATGGACGAATTTGCCATTCTCGCCCGCGTGTTGAGCGAGGCTGAAATCCGCGCCTGCTACCAAACCGGAAGACCCTAGCGCGACCTTCCGCGCTTCCGGTGGTCGGTAAGTTCACCGCGCAGCGCACATTCTTTTCCGATGACATCCCCATCCCATCGCACCCGCTGTTTCGCCCTCACGCTCGCTTTCACCTCAGCCGCGCTCGCGCAGGAACCCGTCGCCGTCGGCCAAGGTTCGTATGCGCCTACCCCACCGCTGGGCCGCATGATGGATCAGAAAAAGGGCGTGGATCTCGTGGAAGAGGTAGAGAAACGACCGCTCTATCTCGTGCAGGACGACGGGCGGCCGATTCCGAGCAATAAGTGGTTTCAAAATCTGCTCTTCAAACAATACGGCACGGGCCTGTGGGCGATGCCGCACCGGGTGGATGCAACGGCGGAGGGCCTTGAGATTTTCCAGTCAAATTCATTCAGCGGCGACGGGGTGCGGGCGATTGCAGAGTTCCCGCTCGTCATCACGGGGAAGGATTTCAAGCCGGTGGATTCGCGTGCGCAGGACTGGACGGATTGGACGGTTTCGTTCCGTTCGTTTGAGAGCGACGCGCGCTTTATGGATGTCACGCTCGGCGAAGGAATGCCGGCGGTGTGGTGTGAGTTCAAGGGCGTGCAGCCGGTCATCGCGCTCGGCGGGCAGCAGGGGAAAGGTTCGCGTGGAAAGAAAGCGGCGACGTTTTTCAATCTCGCGGGCGCGGCGGTGACGCTGCCGGCGACGGGCGATGCGCTGGGCCTCAGCTACGAAGGCCGGGCGTTCGGCGTGTTCGCGCCGGACGGGACGAAATTTGCGCAAACGGACGCGGGCCTTGAGGTGACGTTTGCGGGCAAGAGCGCGTTCCTCGTGGTGTGTCCGCTGCCGAGCGAGAAGGACCTCGCGCTGTTTCATCAGCACGCCTTTGCGGTGCCGCGCGACACGCAGCTCTCGTGGAACTACGACCGCAATGCAGGGACCGTCACGACGACTTGGAAGGTCATCGCCGAACCCCTGAAGGCGGGCGCGGGCAAAGGAGTGATGCAGGGTTTTCTGCCGCACCACTGGCGCGACAATACCGCGACGCTCGACCTCAGCGGGCCGAGCTACACCACGATTCGCGGCACGATGAAATGCGCGGCCGGCGACACCTTCACGCTCACTCATGCCTACAACGGCATCCTGCCCAATCTGCCCGCGCGGACGGCGAAGAGCTTCGACGGGGCGCGCGTGAAGGAACTGCTCGCGCAGCATTTCACCGACCCGAAAAAGCCGCTGCGCGGCGACACGTATTGGGCCGGGAAGGAGCTGGAGCGTTACGCGCAGGCGGCGTTCATCGCGGCGCAAACCAAGGACCCGTCGTTCGAGGCCATCGTCGGCAAACTGCGCACGGCGCTGGAGAATTGGTTCACCTACACGCCGGGTGAAAAGGAGCAGTTCTTTGCCTACTATCCGCGGCGCAAGGGGCTCGTGGGATTTCCTGCGGCCTACGGCTCGCAGCATTTCACCGACACGCATTTTCACCAGGGCTACTTCGTCTATGCCGCGGGCTTGCTGAGCCAGCTCCAGCCGGATTTCGCCGCCAGCTATGGCGACTTCGCGCGGCTCCTGGCGAAGAACTACGCGAACTACGACCGCAAGGAGGCGCGCTTCCCACGCTTCCGCACGTTCGATGTTTGGCGCGGGCACAGCTTCGCGGACGGCAATGGCTTTCCCGACGGCAACAACCAGGAATCCACCGGCGAGGCCGTGAATAGCTGGGCCGGCATGATTTTGCTCGGCGAGGCGCTCGGCGACGCGGACCTCACGGCGGCGGGCGTGATGGGCTACTCGTTCGAGACACGTGCGAACGTCGAGTATTGGTTCGACCCGCACGGCGACGTTTTTCCCAAGACCTACGCGCACCAAGCCTGCGGCATGATTTGGTGCGGCAGCATCGTGTGGGGCACATGGTTCACCGCGAGTCCGGCGTGGATCTATGGCATCCAGTGGCTCCCGTCCGGACCGCACCTGGCCTTTTATGACCGCGACCGCACATTCATCGGAGAGACCTACGCCGACCTGGAGGGGGAGTTGAAAAAATTCGAGGAAAAGGAAGCCGCAAAAAAGCCCGGCTCCACGCCGAAGCCCGTCGAAATCAAAACCCTCGGCGGCGAACTTGGCAGCTATCACCTTGGCTTCCTCATGCACGCGGACGCGCCGCGCGTCGTGGCCGAGCTCGACAAACTCTGGGCCGAGCCCGTCGACAAAGTCGCGCACAACGAATGGATGACGGGCATCTACTACCAAGCCAGCACGCTGGCCGAGTTGGGCCGAGCCGATTTCACCGCGCACGGCAACACCGCGACCTCGATGGTCTATGCCAACGCCACCAAAAAGACGCGCACCCTCATCGCGTGGAATCCAACCGCGCAGCCGCAGACGGTGCAGTTCTTTGAGGGTTCAAAGGTCATCGGCAAACTCCAGATTCCCGCGCGAAGCATCGGGAGCACCGTGGTGGCGCAGTAAAAGGCTGCGGATTCACAGCCGCTCCGCGAGGAAGGGCTGGATGCTACCGGTGCGCGCGATTTCACGGCCGAAGTCGGTGCTCATGAATCCTTCGTCAGGGATGACGCCGACGCGCCCGAGGTCGAGGCGGTCAGCGTCAAAGCAGGTGCCGATCGTGGGATCGGGGTTTTGCTGTTCGGCGGTGTGCCACGCGCAGGCGTGGACGAGTTGGGCGAAAGCGGCGTCGCTCAACTCGAAGTGCGTGCCGCGCATTTCCGCCGCGAGGGTCGCCCCACGCTGGCCGTGCTGCGGATCGATGAACTCATTGCGCCGCCGCGAATCATGGAAGAGCGCGAAGAGTCTCACCACGGTCACATCCGCGCCGGTGCGGCTGGCGAGCAGCAGCGCATTGCGCTCGACGCGGCACCAATGCGCCGGGCCATGCAGGGAGTAGAGGTCGAGAGAAAATTGATCCGAGACGATCTGCCAGAGCTGCAGCCAGTCGATGCTCACGCCGCCGGATATTCCCAGCCTTTGCGGTAGTCGCGGCGGAGCAGTTTGTTGGCGACTTCGTCGCCGATGACGGTTTCTTTCACGCCGTCCCACTCGATGCTGCGGCCGATTTTCATGCTGAGCATGCCGAGGAGCGCGACGTTCGTGGAGCGGTGGATTTCCTCGATGTCGCTCACGGGTTTCGCGCCGGTCTTGATCGCGTTGAGAAAGTCCGCCCACAGCTCCTGGATGTTCTGCGAATCAGGGTTGTGGAGCTGCGCGTCCTCGTGGAGCACGGGGTCTTTGTCGTTGACCGGGTAAAACGTCCAACCCTTCTCCCAGCCTTGGTGAAAGATGCCTTTTGTGCCGTAGAAATAGCAGCCGACGTTTTCGCCTTTGTCCGTCGCATTGCCGGCGAACTGGCGGTGCTCCCACTGCACGGTGAACTTTTCAAACTCGAAGGTGGCAAGCTGATGATCCGGCGAGTCGCTGGTCTGTTCGTTGGGCGTGAGGACGACGGGGCCTTTGATCGGGCGGCCGCCGGCGGAGAAAATTTTCTTCGGGTATTTTTCGCCGGTGATCCAGAGCACCTGGTCGAGCCAGTGGATGCCCCAGTCGCCGAGCGTGCCGTTGGCGTAGTCGAGGTAGCTGCGGAAGCCGCGCGGGTGGATGCCGCCGCGCCAGGCCTGGCTTTTGTCGCGCGGGTCGCCGCCGTTGTAGGGCCGGAGCGGGGCGGGGCCGCACCACATGTCCCAGTCGAGTTCTTTGGGGACTTCGACGGTCGGCAGCGGTTTGTCTTTGCCGCCGCCGTAGTGGACAAAGCAGCGGACCATGCCGATGTCGCCCGCTTTCCCCGAGCGGATGAACTCCCGCCCGCTGACACAATGCGGCGACACGCGCCGGTGCGTGCCGACCTGCACCACGCGTCCGCTGGCCTTCGCCGCGTTCACCATCGCGCGGCCTTCCATGATCGTGTGCGAGATCGGTTTCTCGACATAGACGTGCGCGCCCGCTTTCACCGCCGCGATCATGATCAGCGCGTGCCAGTGGTCCGGCGTGCCGACGATGGCGATGTCCGGTTTCTCCTTCGCGAGCAGCTCGCGGAAGTCCTTGTAAATCTTCGGCGCGTCACCCGTGCCCGCCTTCACGCTCGCGAGTGTGGGCTCGATCTGCCGGTCGTCCACGTCGCAGAGCGCCACGATTTCGCACGCTCCGCTGGCCATCGCTGAAAGCAAAATGTTGTTGCCCCACCAGCCGCAGCCGATGAGCACGGTGCGGTATTTTTTCCCGGCTTTGTCCTCCGCGCCGAGGATGTGGAAATTGAGAGTCGAGAGCGCGCTGGCGGCGGCGGTGGTGCGGAGGAAAGTGCGGCGGTTCATGGTGGGGTGTGGGTCGGGTTGGAAAATTACGCTTTCACGCCGAGGCCGATTTGCTCGCGGAGATACTTGATCGAGCGTTCGAGTTCGCCCTTTTGGTAGTCTTGCTCGGCGAGCTTTTTTTCGGTGCCGTCGGGAGCTTTGAAATTGGGAATCCCATGGCCCTTTTTCGCGAGCGCTTCGAAGGCAGCGAGGCGCTCGGGGCGCTTGTCGTAGTGCTGCCAGAACTCGTCTTTCTTGTAGGCAAAGTTTTTTGAAAAGCCCGAGATCGTCTCGATCATGATCGGCACGGCGGGGCACAGCTCGGCCCAGCGCGCGGTGTATTTTTTCCAATCGATGAGCCCTTCGCCGCAAGCCGTCCATTGCACCGCCGCGCCGTCGGGCGTTTCCCAGATCATGTCGTCGCGGAGTGACGAGCAGATGGTCAGCGGGCCGAGCGTTTCGAGCACGTCGAGCGGGTCTTCGAGCGTCCAGGCGGCGTTGCCGGAATCGATGTTCGCGCCGACGAAATCCTTGCCCGCTTCCTCGATGAGCGCGGCCAGTTCCCACGAGTGCAGGTCGCCCGCGTGGTTCTCGATGGCGATCTTCACGCCCGCATCCTTCGCTTTGCTCTCGCTGGCCTTGAGCACCTTCACGGTATCCGCCATGCGCGCCTTGATGCCGCCCTCGGTCTTGCGATCTTCCATCGACCCGACGACCACACGGAAGACCGGCGAGCCGAGCGCCTTGGCCACGCGGATGCCGAGCGCGACGTGCTCCTCGGCGGTGCCCCATTTGTTTTTGAAAGCCTTCGACGTGGGGCAAATGCTCCAGCTTCCGGCGAAAAGATCGAGGCCGAGATCGCGCGCCTTTTTGCCCACGTCGCGGAGGTAGGCGTCGTCGAAGGATTCGTAGGCGTCGAGGTCGGAAATGAGGATCGCGTCGAGCTTGAGCGAGGCCGCGTAATCCAGCAGTGGCGCGGCTTTCCAGCCCATCGCGCGCACGGCGAAGTTATCCATGCCGAGCTTGATCTTCGCTTTAGGCGCGGCGTTCTCCGCGGCGAAAAGCGGGGCGCGCAAAGCCGCGGCGGCACCAGTGGCGGCGAGTGATTTGAGGAAGGAGCGGCGGGCAACGGGGCGAGGGAACATAGGCTGCGAATTAGACGGCCCGCGCGCGGCGCGGTCAAACGCTTAGCGACTGTGAAATAAGTCTGCCGCGTGGCGGAGCACGGGTTTGCAACCCGTGTGGCTGGCGGGAATCCTTCCCGCCGAAGGGTTCAGCGGTCGGGATGACCGCTGGCCACACGGATTAAAAATTCGTGCTCCTCACCACGCGGGACTTGTTTCACAGTCACTCAGCGCGGGATCATCCACGCGAAGACGTAAGCCTGCAGCAACACGAGCACGCCGACGAGCACCGCGAGCGTGAGGCTGTGGAGAAAAACGGCGCGCAGGATGTCGCTGGCGCGCGGCTGTTCCGTGGAGCCGCAGGTCGCCGCGCTGGCGACGACGATGCTTTGCGCGTCGATCATTTTGCCCATCACGCCGCCGGAGCTGTTGGCCGCGCAGGTGAGGATGGGCGAGAGGCCGAGTTGCTGCGCGGTGACTTGCTGGAGGTTGCCGAAGAGGACGTTTGACGAGGTATCGCTGCCCGTGAGCGCCACGCCGAGCCAGCCGAGCAGCGGCGAGAAAAACGGGAACCACCAGCCGGTGTGCGCGAAGGCCAGGCCCATCGTGGTGTCCGAGCCGGAGTAGCGCGTGGTGTAGCCGATGGCGAGCATGAGCATGATCGTGAGCAGCGACACGCGCACCCGCCGCACGACCTGCACGTAAGTCCGCACCAGCCCCGTCGGCCGCACGCCGAGCAGCAGTCCGGCGGCGAGGCCGGCGAGGAGCAGCGCGGTGCCGGTGGCCGAGAGCCAGTTCAGCGTGAACACCGCTTTTTCCGGCTCCGGTTTCGCGACGACCGGCGGCATCCGCAGAACTGCTCCCGCGAGCTTCGGCACGGGAATCAGCGGCGCCTGCCAGGTGCTGGGAGGCTTTTTGGTTTCGGGCGGGTAGCCGTTGAGCAGCGTCTTGGCAAAAGGCGTGGTCCACATGGCGACGAACATTGAGAGCAACAGCCACGGCAGCCATGCGCGGAAAGCGGAGCCGCTGGCCGGCGATTTTTCCACGCTTTCGTTTTTGTCCGTCCGTGCCGGTTTCCAAAAACGCAGCAGCACCACGAGCGCGAGCATGGAGGCCACGCTGCTCCCGAGATCGACCAGCCACGGGCCGTGCAGATTGCTGACGAGAAACTGCGTGGTGGCAAAACTCGCGCCGCACACCAGGCACGCCGGCCAGACCTCGCGCATCCCGCGCCAGCCGACCTGCGCGGCCACCAGCCAAAATGGGACGATGAGCGAGAAGATCGGCAACTGCCGCCCGACCATCGCGCTCAGCGCGTGGAGGTCGAGGCCGGTCACGCTGTTCAAAGTCGTGAGCGGGATGCCGAGCGAGCCAAACGCCACCGGCGCGGTGTTGCCGATGAGCGCGAGCTTCGCGGCTCCGAGCGGCTTGAAGCCGAGGCCCACCAGCATCGCGCCCGTGATCGCCACCGGTGCCCCGAAGCCCGCGCAGCCTTCGATGAACGCGCCGAAGCTGAACGCGATGAGCAGCGCCTGAATGCGCCGGTCATCGGCCAGCCCGGCGATCTGCATTTTCAAAGCGGCGAACTGCCCCGTCTCGACCGACAGCTCGTAGATGAACAGCGCGTTCAGCACGATCCAGCCGATGGGAAAAAGCCCAAACGCCGCGCCGAAGCCCGCGGACGCGAGCGCGAGCGCGGGCGGCATTTTGAAAGCGAACACCGCCACCGCCAGTGCGCTCGCCAGCCCTGCGAGCGCCGCCCAATGCGCGCGCCAGTGCGCCAGCCCGAGCAGCCCCAGCAGCACGACCACGGGGACGGCGGCTACGAGTGTGGAAAGCAGCGCGCTGTCGAGCGGGGCGTAGTTTTGCGGCCAGGACATGCGCGGGATTTTGTGCCTGCTCGGCGGTGAATAGGGAATCGCGAATCGTCACCGTGCATCATTGCGGCCCGCTGCGTGCGTCCGTGGTTTCCGGGGAGCGCGCGGACACTGAACTCCGGGGAGCACACGCGTCCCGCGTGTTGGTTTCGGCGTCTCGCCGAAACGAACTTTGCGGGGCTTGTTCTGCCGCGGCGGAGCCTCTCGCCCAGACGACGCACCCATTCGCGCAAGAGCTCCACACCCGCAGACCCACACCGCAATGTCCGCGAAGGCGGGGACGCCTTCGCCAACCCGCGGGACGCGTGTGCTCCCCGGAGACCCGCAGACGCGCGTGTCTCCGTGCGCGGGGTGGCTTCGAGACTAAGGCTTGCAAACAGAGCACGGTACTTTGCCTGCCTGAATCGCTTCCTCGCGGCTACTATATGTAAACAAATTCTTTTCCGCGATTCTCCCAACCGAACCGCAATCCGCCTTGTGAAAAACGTCTGATTTCTTCGATGCGACATACGGTGCGGTGAGTGCGGCAGGAGGTGTGGTGGTCGGTGCAGCCGCAGGTTTTTGTGGTGGCGCTGCCGCCTGCGCCGCGAATCTCCACCCGCCGAGCTTCTGCGCTTTCGCCACCTTTTCCAGCTCGGTCAGTCGCGCGATGTAGTCCTTTGCAGCCTCCCCCGTAGGGAGTGTCGTTTTCGAGCCATGAATCCGTGCGAGGCCATTGCAGACCAGTGCTGCGTTCAAGTCCTCTCCGTTGGCGGTGACGACGAAAGAATAGATGCGGCGGATGGCTGAAATCCCCATCGCGGGACTTCCTCGTGTCCAAATGTTGAAAGGCTTGGCGAGACGCTTCTCGGTGAATGTCGCGGCTTCCCCGGCCAGTTGCAGGGCTTGCTCATAAGAAATGGCGAAATACGTCGCTTGGTCTTCTATCCGTGCTTCGTACTTTGTTTCCACTTCCGGCGTATCCACGAAATATAGCCGCACGATGACTTCCACCGTTGCGCTACGGATCGCCGGATTTCCATTGGGAACCACGACATGGAAAGAGTCCCCGTCGTTCCACGGGTCGGCCTTCCAGACGCAATTCCCGCCTTCTGAAACGGCACCGGCGGCTCGGCTGCAGCCGCCGGGAACATAAGAAGGGCGAGAGCGATGAAAAGCAGTGGGAACAAACGGCTTTTCATCCTCGCAAGTGTGGGTCGCTACACCGCCGCCTTCGGCTGGGCTTTCTTCGCCGGCACCTTCTTCTCCCGCGGGGCGAACTCGAAGACTACTTTGCCGTCCTCCAGCTTGAGGTATGCGGCGAAGGGCCGGCCCTTTTTGCTGATGAAGCGGGGGAGGAGGTCGGTCTTGCCGTCGCGGAAAAGCTTCATGGCCTGCTCGGCGGGGATGGTGCGCTGGCAGATGAGTTTGCCCATGCGGATGGGCTTCGCGCCCTCTTTCGCGGGGACGCAGAGAAAGGCGGCGTCGGTCTCCCAGATGTGGCCGGCGTCGGTGGGGCCGAGGTCTTGGGCGGCGCTGAGGTCGAGGGGCTTGCCGTTCTCGCCGTCCTTTTCGGGGAAGTCGAATTTCTGCTTCCACTCCTCGGTGTCGAGCATGACCACGGCGTTGAAGCCGCGGCCGAGTTTGCTACGGAAACCTTCCAGCGGGCCGACGCGCTTTTCCATGAGCAGGGTGATGACTTCCTCACGCTCCAGTTCCCGGCCTGCCATGCTTTTCCAGATGAGCAGTTTGCACTCGGGGTTGGCGCACTCGTAGGCCTTGAAGCTTTCCTTGAAACGCTCGCTACCGCATTTGGGGCAGGGGACTTCGACGTCGTGGAAGTGCCCTTCGACGACGGTGCCCATGCCGCCGCGCACTTTGCTCACGATGTCGGTGGTGAGCCCGCGGATTTGCTCCATGAAAGCGGGGCGCGAGAGCTGGCCGCGCTCCATCTGGCGGAGCTTGAATTCCCATTCGCCGGTAAGTTCGGGCTTGGTTAGTGATTCCGCTTTAAGGCTGCGGAGCAGAGTAATGAGTGAAAGACCTTTCGCGGTGACGATGAGTTCGCGGCCTTGTCGGATAAGGTAACCTTCGAAGATAAGTCCCTCGATAACTTGCGCGCGGGTCGCCGGGGTGCC
>JANPHJ010000097.1:0-7735 GCA_031424395.1 Chthoniobacter sp. | reverse complement strand
GCGGATCAACGTGCTCGATTACGGGCGCAAGATCGCCGAGGGCACGCCGGTGGAAATCCGCAACGATCCGAAAGTCATCGCCGCGTATCTCGGCAAGGAGGAGACCGATGCTTGAACTGAAAGACCTCGAAGTCTGCTACGGCTCGATCAGCGCGCTCCAGGGCATCTCGCTGAAAGTGGCGCGGGGGAGCATCGTCACGCTCGTCGGCGCGAATGGTGCGGGGAAAACGACAACGCTGCGGACGATCTCGGGGATCGTGAAAGCGAAGTCGGGGACGATTACGTTCGACGGCGAGGAAATCACGAATCAGCCGCCGCACCGGATCGTCGCGCGCGGGCTGGCGCAGTCGCCGGAGGGACGGATGGTTTTCTCGAATCTCACGGTGATGGAAAACCTGCGCATGGGCGCGTATCTGCGGAACGACAAGCCGGGCATCGCCAAGGATCTCGACTACGTCTTCGGAATTTTCCCGCGGCTGAAGGAGCGCGAGTGGCAGGCCGCCGGCACGCTCAGCGGCGGCGAGCAGCAAATGCTTGCCATCGGTCGCGCGCTGATGAGCAAGCCGAAGTGCCTGATGCTTGACGAGCCGTCGCTCGGCATCGCGCCGCTGCTGGTGAAGACGATTTTTGAGAAGATCGTGGAGATCAACCGCGAGCTGGGGCTCACCATTTTGCTCGTCGAGCAAAACGCCAACCTCGCGCTGGAAGTGTCGCACTACGGCTATGTGCTGGAGACAGGGCGGATCATCCTCGAAGACAAGTCCTCCGCCTTGCGCGAAAACGCCGAGGTCCGCGCCGCCTATCTCGGCGGCTGATGAAAATGAATTGCTGGACGCTGCTGCGCATCGGTGGCACAAAACCCGCACCCATTCCTCCTTTATGAACAAATTCGCCCTCCTCCTTGCCATTGCTTCCGCCTTCGTTTTCGGCCTGCCGTTGGGTGCCTCCGCCTATGACGATGACCCCGGCTACGGCACCTACCGCCCGTGGTACGGCGGCGAAGATCGCACCTACCGCTCCGGTGGCCACGGTGGCAACGAGCTGCGCAATGAACCGATATATTACCGTCCGACCATGCGATACTACGCCAAGGGCTATACGGTGAGTTATCGCTACGTACCGGTATTCTATTACGAGGCGGGTTACGGGCAGCAAAACATCTCCACAAGCTTCCGCACCGAAGCTTTCCGCATCGCCACCAAGGACATTGCCGCGTGGGGGGCGAAGCCGCCGCGACTGGTCGTGGCCAATCGCAAGACCCCGTCGCAAACCGCCGTGACCTCGATCGTGCGGACCAGTACGACGACGGTCTATGGCATGCCCGAACTGCGGACGCCCGCGGCTCCGCTGCCCACGCCCGACCTCGACCTGACGCCAGTGCTCAAGCCGTAAGAACCGCCTTCACCAGACCGTCCGCGCCGTGCGGAGTGGCGCTTTTCGGGGGCTTGAAAATCGTCGGAAAATCCCCTTGTCACCCTGAGTCAGTCGTGGCACCGTCCCGCTCCTTTTTTCCAACCAAGCATCTATATGTCATACGCAATTTTCAAAACCGGCGGCAAACAGTATCGCGTCGCGCAGGGTGATGTAATCGAGATCGAAAAGCTCGACGCTGAACCCGGCAGTGAGACCACCTTTTCCGAAATCCTCTTCATTGGCGAAGGGGCCAGCATCAAGATTGGCAGCGCCCTCAAGGGTGCGACCGTCACCGGCGAAATTGTGGAGCAGTTCCGCGGGCCGAAGCTCATCAACTTCAAATTCCGCCGCCGCAAGGGCTACCACCGCACGGTCGGGCACCGGCAGCATCTCACTCGCGTGCGGATCACGAGCATCGCCGCCTAGTTCGCGTTCCACTTTTACTCCGCACTTTTATGGCACATAAAAAAGGTCAGGGCTCAGTCAAAAACGGACGCGACAGCGTCAGCAAACGTCTCGGCGTCAAAAAATTCGGCAGTCAGGTTGTCGATGCTGGTAACATCATTATCCGCCAGCGCGGTACGAAGTTTCTGCCCGGTAAGAACGTCGGCCTTGGCCGTGACTACACCATTTGGGCGCTCGTTTCCGGCCGCGTGCGTTTCGACCGCGAGGGCCGCCGCGTGAATGTCGATCCCGCTCCGGCATCGGTGAACTAAGCCAGCCGCCCGTCTTTCCAAAACGCGCTTCGGTCTCACGGTCGAAGCGCTTTTTTCTGGGCGGATGGCGCGAACGCCGCGCGACTTTGCAAGCACCGATGGGCACGAACTTGACCGCGTCCGCCGCGCAGTACGATGTGGCGGTGGTCGGCGCTGGGCCGGGCGGGAGCGCCGCGGCCCTGGCGCTGAGTCGGGGCGGGCTGCGCGTGGCGATTTTGGAAAAGGCGGTGCCGCCGCGATACAAGACCTGCGGCGGCGGACTCCTGGGACGCACCTTGGCGCTGCTCCCGCTCGATCTTCGTGCGGTGGTGGAGCGCGAGTGCTTTTCTGCGGAGCTGCATCATCACGGGCCGGCGCTCAGTTTCACCACCCAGCGCGGCCAGTCCGTCGTTGCGATGGTTATGCGGGATCGCTTCGATCACCTCATCACCACCGCCGCGCAGGAGGCTGGCGCGAAACTGCTTGCTGGTGCTGCGGTGGGGGAAGTGGTGTGCGGGGCAGAGGCGGTGGAGCTGCGAACCAAGGCAGGCGCGATCACGGCGCGACTGGTCATCGCGGCGGATGGCGTGGGCAGCGTCGTCGCGCGGCAGTGCGGGCTGGCGGAATTGCGCCACGTCATCCCCGCGCTGGAATGTGAAGTCCGCGTTGATGCCGCGCAGTTTGAAAAATTCCGGCACGCCGCGCGTTTTGATTTCGGGCTGACGCCCCACGGTTACGCGTGGGTTTTTCCAAAGCGGGCGCACCTCTCGGTCGGCGTGCTTACCACCCGCCGCGGCTCGTGCAATCTGAACGACGAATACGCCCGCTACCTCGCGCACCTCGGCCTCACCCCGCAGAGCGAGGAGCGCCACGGCTTTATGATTCCCGTGCGCCCGCGCGCCGGGCTGTGCGCTGCGCCGCGCATTTTTCCCATCGGCGACGCCGCCGGTCTCGCTGACCCGCTCATGGCAGAGGGCATTTCCGGCGCGATCCACAGCGGCCAGCTCGCCGCGCGCGCCATTCTTGAAAATCGCTCCGACGAGGCCGCCGCGCGCTATGCCTACCGCGCGCATTTGCAGGCCACCTTGCTCCCCGAGCTGCGCCTCGCCCGCGCCGTGGCCCGCGTCGTTTACGATTTTCCCCGCGTCCGCGCCTGGCTGCTCACGCGCCACGGCCAACGGCTCAGCGAGCGGCTCACGCGCATCGTCATGGGCGAAACGAGCTACCGCGCGACGCTCGGCGAGCTGCGGAATTACTGGAAGCTGTTCGCCGCGCGTTGAGCGCCGCGAGTCGCGGTCAGATCGATTTCCGGCCCTGAAATTTTGCCAGGATCGACTTGGTCGTCTCGTTGCGATGGCGCTGCTGCGAACCTTGCGCGGGCGCGGTGGCGTCTTGCGCTCCAGGTTTTTGGGCGGACTGTCTTTTTACTTTTTTGCTTGGGCGCTGGGGCATGGGCGAAACTTCCCATGACTCTGCCGGGCGGGCGAGCCGCATCGTTTGGCGGCAGCAAAAAAAACGCCGCCCAATGACCGGGTCGTGATCGGGGATGGATTGCCGCCGGATTTTGGGTTAAAGCCGGGGCCACCTTATGCACCGCCGCACTTTTCTCCGCGGGCTCGGCGTCACCGTCGCGCTGCCGTGGCTGGAGGCGATGACGCCGCGCGCCCGCGCCGCCGCCGTCGCCGTGAAACCGCCGCAGCGCTTCGCCTTTCTCTACACGCCGAATGGCTACAACCAGCAGACCTTTGCACCCAAGACCACGGGCGCGGACTGGGAGCTGACGCCCGCGCTGGAGCCGCTCGCCGCGTTGCGCAAGGAGATCACGATTTGCACGGGGCTGGATCGCACGTTCGTCGGTGGCACCGGTGTGCATGCGCAGTGCGGGGCGTGCTGGCTCACGAGTTCGCCGCCGGGCGAGACGCTGGACGGCGGCTTTCCCACGAACACCACGCTCGACCAGATCATCGCGCGCGAAGTCGGCGGCGACACCGCACTGCCGTCGCTGGAGCTGAGCTGCAATGACTTCGCCGACAGCAAGGAAACGCGCTACTACGAGTGTATCTCGTGGGCCGCGCCGGGCTATGCGGCGGGGGTGGAGAAAAATCCACGGGCGGTTTTTCAGCGGCTCTTTGGCACGGGTGGAAGGCCGACGCGCAGCGTGCTCGATGTGGTGCTGGCAGATGCGAAGGCGCTGCAGGCGCGGCTCGGCCGGGCGGATCGGGAGAAGCTCGGCGAGTATCTCGAAAGCGTGCGCGCCACGGAGCATCGCGTGGAGCTGGCGGAGAAGGCGGCGAAGCGGCTCGGCAAGCCGCCGATGGCTGAGCCGGCTGGCATCCCCGAGGAGCGCGGCGATTACTTGCGGCTGATGGGCGACTTGATCGTGCTCGCGTTTCAAAACGATCTCACGCGTGTGGCATCGCTCATCGTGGACCCGGAACGGTGGGACTCGCCGCGGATGTTTCACGGCGTTTTTGACAAGCCGCAGAATCATCACGTCCTCACGCACACGAAAGGCGACGAAGCCAAGGCCGCGCTGACGAAGATCGACCGCTTTCACGTCGAGCTGTTCGCGCATGTCGTCGGGCGGCTGCGCGGCATCCGCGAAGGCGAGGGGACGCTGCTCGACTCGTGCTGCGTGGTCATGGGCAGCGGCCTGAGCGACGGCGACTCGCACAAATACTCCGACCTCGAAGTGCTCCTCGCGGGCCGCGCCGGCGGCGTGCTTACGCCCGGCGCGCATCATCATTTTGCTGGCGAAGTGCCGCTCGCGAATCTCTGGCTCACGCTCGCGCAATCCGCCGGGGTGAAGCGCGAGCGCTTCGCCGACAGCACCGGCGCGATCAGCCAAATCGGCGCGTGAGCCGCCGCGTCCTCGCTTTTCTCTGCGCCGTCGCGAGCGTGCAGGCCGCGCCGGATTTCGCGCGCGACGTGCGGCCGCTGCTGGAGGTGCACTGCTACGACTGCCACGGCGATGAGAAGAAACCGAAGGGCGGAGTGAATCTCGAACGCTTCGGCGACGACGCGGCGGTGCTGGCGGATCGCGAGGTGTGGGCGTCGGTTTTCAACAAGCTCGAGTCGCACCAGATGCCGCCGCCGAAGCGCGACACGCAGCCCACGGTCGCGGAGCGCGCGAAGCTACTAGCGTGGATCGCGGACGTCGCCGTGCGGCCCGATCCGGAACTCGGCGCGCGCGATCCGGGCCGCGCGGTGCTGCGCCGGCTCACGCGGCTGGAATACAACAACACGGTGCGCGACCTCTTCGGGCTGAAGCTCGATGTCTTCGTCTTCCCGGAGCGGCTGCCGGTGGTGAGCGATTACTTCCAGCCTGCCGCGGACCAGATGCCCGAGCGCGTGGAGGTGCCGGTGCGCGAGTACGGGATGAAATACGCGGTGCTCTTGCCCGACGGCGGACTGCCGGGCGGAAATCGCGCGGAGCACGGCTTTGCCAATCGCGGTGAGGCGATGAACCTCTCGCCGCTGCTGCTGGAAAAATACGTCGCGCTGGGCCGCGCGGTCGTCGAAAGCCCGAAGCTGCCGCTACAAAGCGCGAGCTTCCGCGCGCT
The DNA here is from genome assembly GCA_031424395.1 of Chthoniobacter sp. Taxonomy (GTDB): domain Bacteria; phylum Verrucomicrobiota; class Verrucomicrobiia; order Chthoniobacterales; family Chthoniobacteraceae; genus Chthoniobacter. The sequence goes on along the minus strand of JANPHJ010000097.1, from coordinate 2,064 downwards.
CATTGCTGATCCCGCGGTGGTGCCAAAGGCGGAGGCGGTGGCGGCGGTCGCGCCGGAGCCGGAGGGCTTCACGGCGGCGCGTGAGTTTGCGCCGAACCTCGATCTGCCGCTCCGGGCGACGACCGGCGGCGCGGTCACGGTGACGTATCAATTCCGGTTCAACGTCGATGCCGCCGCGCAGGAGGGCATCGGCGGCGTGTGGGATGCGAACGCGCGCGACATCACGATCAAAGGCGGCACGCCGGTGTGGGTGCGCTTCGGCCCTGATCGGCGCAAGACGCTGCGCCTCACGCCGCGTGACGATTTGTGGATCGCGGGCTTTTCGACCGTGGAGGAAACGTCGGGCGAATCGCTGTTCACCAACGCGGTCATAGGCGCGAAGACGCTCCGTTTCACGCTCGCCGTCGAGGGTGGGTCGCCGGGCGAGGCGGTGCAGGATCTCGCGCTGTGCGCACTCAGCCGTGAGAAGGAACGCGGGCCGGTGGCGATGACGGTGAAGTTCAGCGGCGGCGGCACGCACACGCTTTCCGCGGAGCTGCCGGAGGGCGCGGGGAAGGGGAATACGTTCTTCGCGTTCCGCGCGCCCGAGGGCGAGCGCATCACCGAGCTGCTCGTCGATGGCTCGAAGTTCAGCGGCAACTACGTGCTGCTCGACGACCTCGGTTTCATCACCGCCACACCGCGCGGCGCGGCGACAGCGGGCGCGGTGGTGTCGTTGAAAATGTCGGCGCGGGATAAGCACGACATCGCCCGCGAGCGGCTGGGCGGCTGGCTCGCGCGGGCGTTCCGGCATCCGGTGGATGATCGCACGGTCGCGCGCTACGCCGGTCTTTTCGACGACGCGATCAAGGCCGGTGCACCTTTTTCCGCTGCGATGAAGGAAGCCGTCGCCGCCGCGCTGGCGTCGCCGGAATTCCTCTACCTCGCCGAGCCGGTGAGCGGTCGCGCCGCCGTCCGCGCGCTGGATGACAACGAACTGGCAAACCGGCTCGCCTACTTCCTCTGGTCCGCCCCGCCCGACGACGCGCTGCGCGCCGCCGCCGCCGCGAGACGCCTCCACGAGCCCGCCGCGCTCGACGCGGAAATGCGCCGCATGTTGCGCGATCCGCGGGTGCGCGAGCTGGCGGAATCCTTCGCCGTGCAATGGCTGCGGCTCGACCAGCTCTACACCGCGAAGCCCGATCCGCAGTTGTTCCGCGGCTTCTACTACGGCCAGCAGGGCAAGCGCACGCTGCACGGCCCGATGCTCACCGAGGCGCTGCTGCTTTTTGAAACCGTGCTCGTGGAGGACCGCAGCGTCCTCGATTTCGTGAACGCCGACTACACCTGGCTGAACCGCCAGCTCGCCAAACTCTACGGTCTCGAAACCGCGTGCGCCGCGCCGCTCGCGAAGCTGCCGCCCGCCAGCGCCGATGAGTTGAAGAATCTGCGCGCCAACAGCGCGTGGGTGCGCGTCCCGCTGCCCGACCGCACGCGCGGCGGTTTCGCCACGATGGCCGGTCCGCTGACCGTGACCTCGCTCCCGTTTCGCACCAGCCCGGTGAAGCGCGGCGCATGGCTGCTGGAGACGGTTTTCAACCGCCCACCGCAGGAACCGAAGATCGCCTTCGTGCTCAAGGACGCGGAGAAAGCGTCGCCGACCGCGCAGAGCGTGCGGCAGAAGTTCGAGCAGCATCGCAACCAGCCCGCGTGCTTTTCCTGCCACATCCGGCTCGATCCGCCGGGCTTCGCGCTGGAGGCGTTCGACCCCATCGGCGCGCGCCGCACGCGTGACGGTCAGCAGCCCGTGGATGCGCACGCCGAGTGGAATGGCCGCGCCTTCGACGGCCCCGCTGGCTTCAAGGCGGCGCTCATGGAAAAGCCGGAGGAGTTTGTGCGCGGCTTCATCGAGCACCTGCTCAGCTACGCGCTTGGGCGGAAGCTGGAAATCTACGACCTGCCCGCGGTGCAGGAAATCCAGCGCGCGGCGGCGAAGGACGGGTATCGATTCAGTGCGATCATCGGCGGCATCGTGGCGAGTTATCCGTTTCGGAATGTGCGTGAAAAGTAGCTTGGGCTTCAGCC
>JANPHJ010000096.1:0-79846 GCA_031424395.1 Chthoniobacter sp. | reverse complement strand
CAAGGAAACCGTCGATCAGCTCACCGCCATTGCTGCGACCAAGGCCGATATGGAGAGCGAGCGTCCGATGGACCGGCTCATCTGCGGCGATGTCGGCTTTGGCAAAACCGAGGTGGCGATCCGCGCCGCGTTCAAGGCGGTGACGGCTGGGAAGCAAGTAGCCATCCTGGTTCCCACGACGGTGCTGGCGCAGCAGCACTACCAGAATTTCCGCGAGCGGTTCAGCGACTACCCGATCTCCGTCGAGACGATGTCCCGCTTTCGCACACCTGCCGAGCAGCGCAAAACGCTCGAAGGGCTGCGCGACGGCACGGTCGATGTCGTGGTCGGCACGCACCGGCTCATCTCGAAGGACGTGGAGTTCAAAAACCTCGGCCTCGTGGTGATCGACGAGGAGCAGCGCTTCGGCGTGCTGCACAAGGAGCGGTTCAAGGAAATGTTTCAGCTCGTGGACATGCTCACGCTTTCCGCCACGCCCATCCCGCGCACGCTCTACCTCTCGCTCATGGGCGCGAAGGACATGAGCACCATCGAGACGCCGCCCGCGAATCGCATCCCCACCGACACGCTCATCTGCCCGTACGACGAGCGCATCATCCGCGACGCCATCAACCGCGAACTCGCGCGCCAGGGGCAGGTGTACTTTCTCCACAACCGCGTGCAGTCGATCGAGAAGACGCGCGACCGCATCGCGCAGCTCTGCCCGAAGGCGCGGCTCGTCGTCGGGCACGGACAAATGGACGAGCACGAACTGGAGGACGTCATGCAGCAGTTCGTCAGCGCACAGGCCGACGTGCTCATCTCGACGACGATCATCGAAAGTGGCCTCGATATTCCGAACGCCAACACCATCATCATCGATCGCGCCGACCGCTTCGGCCTCGCGGATTTATACCAACTGCGCGGGCGTGTCGGACGCGCGCAGCACAAGGCCTACGCCTACCTCCTGCTCCCGCGCGACATGATGAGCGGCGGCGAAGCGCGCAAGCGCATCAACGCCATCAAGCAGTACAGCTCCCTCGGCGCGGGCTTCAAAATCGCCATGCGCGACCTCGAAATCCGCGGCGCGGGCAACATCCTCGGCACCGCGCAAAGCGGCCACATCGTCACCATCGGCTTCGACCTCTACTGCTCCCTGCTCCGCCAGGCGGTCTCGAAACTGAAAGGCGAAAAAGTGCGCCCGCGCCTGGAGGTTATTTTGCGGACAGATTTTGTCACCACGCGCGAGGCAGAGTGGAGCGGGGAGAAGGGCGAAAGGCGACAGGCGAAAGGCGATGGCGCGAGCGCAGAAGTGGACCTCCAGCCCGACCCATCATCGTCGCCCGCCGCCCGCAACCGCCGCGGCTGGCAGCCCACATCGACTCCAGCGCCATCGCCTTTCGCCCTTCGCCTTTCGCCTTCCGCCTCCGCCCCCGCCTTCCTCCCCGCCGCCTACATCGCCGAATCCCAGCCCCGCATCCAAGCCTACCGCCGCCTCGCCGAAGTCACCGCGCAGGAGCAGCTCGACACCCTCCGCAAAACCTGGCGCGACCGCTTCGGCCCGCTGCCCGAAGCCGCGGAAAATCTCCTCGCGATGACCGAGATCAAACTCGCCGCCGCCACGCGCAAGATCAGCATAGTGGAGGCGCGCGAGGGGAAACTCATGCTCACCCGCGGGGGCGACTACATCCTCATCGGCGGAAAATTCCCCCGTCTCACCGCCCCCGAACCCACACCCCGCCTGCGCGAAATGCTCGCGATGCTGCGCAGCCTTTAGGCGACGGACCGCACCTTGCCGTCCGGCGCGAGTGGCCTTTCATTCACTCATCGCAATCCGCAATCGGCCCCCGCACCCATGAAAACCAAACTCCATCTACTCACCGTCCTCGCCGCCGCGTGCGGCCTTTCTCTCGCCAGCGCCCAAGATGAACGCCCGCCCGCGCCGCCCCGCAGCGGCGACGAAACGCGCCCGCCCGCACCCGCCCGGCCGTTGCTCCGGCCCGCCGCTTTTCTCGGGATCGCCACCTCGCCGCTGCCGCCGGTGCTGACGGCGCAGCTCGGTCTCCCGGACGGCTTCGGCCTCGTCGTGGATGAAGTCGTGCCCGACAGCCCCGCCGGGAAAGCCGGCGTGCAGCGCTTCGATGTGCTGCGCCAGTTCAACGACCAATACCTCGTCGATCCCAACCAGCTCGCGACGCTGGTGCGCGCGCAGGCCAAGGACGCGGAAGTTTCGCTCATCCTGCTGCGCAAAGGGCAGGAGCAGAAAGTCACGGTCAAAATTTCCGAGCGACCGATGCCCGTTGGTCTCCATTTTCCAGCGCCAACCGGTGAAATCCGGGAGCAGCTCGAACGGTTGAAAGGAGATGCCGACGACAAGGCGCGCAAGGTTCGGGAGCAGATGCGCGAATTTCAGGACCGCATGAAAGAGCACGAGGAGCGGTTGAAAAAAGGGCAGGCGCGGCCCGAGGGCGAGCTGCCCAAACCGCCGGAGCTTCGCCCATCCGTCGAGCCCGGAGATCGGCCCGACGGAGCCCGGCCCGAGCGGCGGCTCGAACAGCGCCGCGCGCTGACCGCCAACACGGCGAACGCGAAAGTGCTGATGAAGGACGACAGCGGAGAGATCGAAGTCACGTCGAGCGATGGACGGCGCAAACTCGTCGCGAAGAACGCGAAGGGGGAAGTCGTTTTCGATGGACCGATCGACACGCCCGGGCAGATCAATGCGCTGCCGGAGGATTTGCGGAAAAAGGTCGAAACCATCGAGGTGCGAACGAAGATTGAGCCCAACGATCCCGGCGACATGTTTGTCAGTGCATACACGAAGATCAAGAGTGCCGAGAAGCTTGCGGCGAAGGGCTCGATGCCGGAAGCGATCCGAGCCTACAAAGAAGCTGAGGACATTCTGAAAACCATTCGTGAGCAGTATCCACGCTGGCAGGAGCAAATCGTTGAACATCGTAAGCGCTCGGTAGCAGACGCCCTCGAGAAGCTGGCCCCGCAATCCGAGGCTCCGCGGAAGCCGTAGGCGCTGAACCTGACTTGAATTACGGTGCCGTTGCCGGCTCGATTTTCGCCAGCGCGGCGCGGGCAGCGTCTTGCACGGGCGCGGGCTGGCCGGCGGTCAGTTCGCGAAGGCGCGGGGCGGCGTCCTTCGCTTCGGGGCCGAGGGTGGCGAGGGATTCGCTGGCGAAGACGCGCACTTTCGGATCTTTGACGGCGAGCATTTTCAGCAGTTCCGGCACGGTGCGGACGCCGATGGCGCGGAGTGCGTCGAGCGCAACCACGCGGTCGGTGTCGCGCTCCAGCAGGGCGACGATGCCGGGTACGGCGGCGCGCGCTTTTTCGCCATGCGCGGCGAGGGCCTGCGCGGCGGCGCGGCGCACGCGGCCAAACTCGTCGCCGAGCACCGCGGTGAGTGCGGCGATGACTTTGGCGTCGTCGCTTTCCACGCGGCTCAGCGCGGGCACGGCGGGGACGCGCAGCTCGGGCGACGGATCGCGCAGCGCCGCGTAGATCGCGGGCAGCGCGGGTGCGGCGGCGTGGCCGATGCCGGCGAAGGTGGTGAGCGCGTTGGCGCGCACATCGTTGGCGCTGTTTTGCGCGATCTCCAAAAGGCGCGGCACCGCGGCGGCGGCGGGTTCACCGATTTTGCCGAGGGCTTCCATCGCGGCGCTTTGCAGAGGCGCATCGCCGAGGCGGGCGATGAGGTCGGGCACGGCGGGCGCGGCCTTCGCGCCGAGTTCGCCAAAGGCGCGCACTGCTGCGAGCCGTCCGGCGGCATCGTCGTCGGCGAGGAGTTCGCGCAGGCCGTCCACGCCGAGCGAGGCCGCGCCGCCGAGCGCGGCGAGCCCCGCTGCGCCGGTCTTGCGCAGCTCGGGCACGGGGCTGGCGAGCGCGGTTTGCAGCAGCGGCTTGAGCTGCGCGGGCGGGGCTTGCAGGGCGACGAGCGCGCGGAGGGCGGCGGCCTGCACGGGCGCGTCGGACGCGGTGGCGATCGTGAGAAGCGGTTTGATCGCGTCGGCGGCGTCGCGGCCCATTGCACCGAGCGCGCTGGCGGCGGCGGCGCGTTGCGCGGGCTCGGGCTGCTGGAGCGCCTCGATGAGCACGGGCACGGCGGGCGGGCCGAAGCTGCGGAGCGTGCGCAGAATCCATGCGCCGCTCGCGGCATCGGACTGCCTCAGCGCGGCGAGCAGCGCGGGCAGTGTGGCGGGACCGATTTGTGCGAGCGCATCAGCGAAGGCGGCCTCGCCATTGGCCGTGCGCGCGGCGTCGATGAGCGCGGGCAGCGCTTCCGCGGCATCCGGCCCCAGCCGCCCAAGCGCGTGCGCGCCGCGCTGGCGCACGGCGGGATTCGCGTCGGTGAGTAGGGCGGCGAGCAGTGGCACCGCCGGGCGGCGCAGCGCGCGCGTGGCCGCGAGGGCGTTGATCGCCGCGTGGCGAACGGGCTCGCTGTCGTCCTTCACTGCGGCGATGAGCAGCGGTGCGGCTTTCAGCGGGTCGGCGGAAATTTTCGGCAGCGCCGTGAGCGCAGCGGCGCGCGCAGCGGCGTCCGTTTCTTTGGCGAGCATTTGCCAAAGCGCGGGCTGCGCGTTTTTCGCAACGGCTCCGAGCTGCGCGAGGGTGAGCGCCGCGCTTGTGCGCTGGAGCGGCTCATTCCAGCCGAGCGCCTCGCTGACCGGCGCGACCGCATCCGCACCGATGAGCGCGAGCGCATCTACCGCTTCCTGCCTCACCGCCGCCTCGCTGTGGCCGAAATTTTCGCGCAGCGCCAGGATCGCTTCGTTTGCGCCCGGCCCCATGCCGCCGAGCGCCCGCGCCGCACCGGCGCGCAGCCCGCTGTCATCGGCGCTCAGTGCCTTGATCAGCGGCGGAATCGCCTCCCGCCCGATGCGCGTGAGCGCGTAGGCGTAGCGCACTGCCGCCTGCCGCCGGTCGCGATCGCGCCCGCCGCGCGAAGCTAGGCCGTCGAGCAGCGCCGGGATCGCGTCCTTGGCCTCCGGCCCCAGCGCGGTGAGCGCGGCGATTGAGAACGACCACACCTGCTTGTCCGAATCCTGCAACGCCTTCACCAGCGCGGGCAGCGCGGCCTTGGCTCCGGGGCCGATTTTGCCGAGCTGAAAAGCCGCGTCCCGCCGCGCCCCTGCTTCCGACGACGCAAGCTGTTGCGCGAGCTTTTCCACCGACGGCGGCGCGTCCTCGGCCAACGCCGAAACCGCTAGCAGCCACACGCCAGCGCCACTCGCGAGCGCGCGGAAAAACGGACGCGCGCTCACCCTTCGAGGCCGCGCAGCGTGCCGGTGCTGTCGCCGAAGGAATCCACACGCGCGCCCATGCGGTCGAGCATCGCCATGAGCAGATTCGCCATCGGCGTCTCGGACGGGGAGCGCAGATGGCGGCCCGGCAGGATTGTGCCGCCGCCGCGCCCGGCCATGACGAGCGGGAGGTTATCGTGCTCGTGGCGGTCGCCGTCGGCGAGGCCCGCGCCATAGACGAGCATGCAGTTGTCGAGCAGCGTGCCGTCCCCCTCGGGGATGCCGCGGAGGCGGCTGAGCACGTAGGCAAACTGCTGCATGTGAAAACGGTTTATGTCGCGGATTTTGGTGCGCTTCGCCGTGTCGCCCTGATGGTGGGAAAGCGAGTGGTGGCCGTCGTTGACACCGATGTTGCGGTAACTGCGGTTTGAGCCTTCGTTGGCCAGCATGAAGGTGCAGACGCGCGTGGTGTCGGATTGGAAGGCGAGCACCATCATGTCGCACATCAGCTTGGCGTGCTCCTCGAAGCTCTCGGGGATGCTCTCCGGCACCTCGTAGCCCGCAGCCAGCGACGGGCTGACGCCGGCGACTATTTTTTCCGCCTGCTCCACGCGCCGCTCGATCTCGCGGATGGCAGTGAGGTACTCGTCGAGCTTCCGCCGGTCATGCCCGCCGACTTTGGCGCTGAGCGTCTTGGCGTCTTCGAGGACGAAATCGAGGATGCTCTTTTTGTAAAGCTCGCGCCGCCGTTGGCCTTCGCCGGCTTCCTTCGGCAGGGCGCTGGAAAAGAGGCGCTCGAAAACGAGGCGCGGGTTGACCTCGTGGGTCATGGGCGTGGATTCGCCGCGCCAGGAGATTGTGTTCGAGTAGGCGCACGAGTAGCCGCTGTCGCATTTGCCGCCCTGGCGGCCGGGCTCCATGCCGAGCTCGCGCGAGGCGAAGCGCGTTTCCTTGCCGACTTTCGCGGCCGCGAGCTGGTCGGCGGAAATGCCGACGCGAATCTGCGCGCCTTCGCTTTTCAGCGGCTGCGAGCAGGTGAGCCAGCTTCCCGCGGAGCGCGCGTGGTCGCCGCCGCCGTCGGCGTTGGCGCGGCCTTTGTCCTGGGTGAGGCCGCTGAGCACGAGCAGTTCGCTTTTGTGTGGCGCGAGTGGCTGGAGGATGTGCGGGAGGTCAAAGTCCGCGCCGTCGGCGAGCGGCGTCCAGTCGGGCATGTTCACGCCGTTGGGCACGAACATGAAACCCATGCGCACCGGCGCTTTACCCGCGCCGATGGCCCCGGCGAGCGCGCGGGCCGGTAGCATGGCGTCGAGCAGCGGCAGGGCGATGGCGGCGCCGAGTCCGCGGAGGAAAGTGCGACGGGGCAGGACAGTTTCGGATTTCATATTTCAGTCTTTGGCGATTTCGCGTTTGCGCTTGAGGAAAGGGTCGCTGGTCACGATGCCGGTGACGAGGGCAGAGAAGCGGTTGCCGGCTTTCGCGGCCTGCGCGATCACGTCGTCGCACGCGCATTTGTCGTAGTATTCGAGCCCGCGCCCGAGGGCGTAGATCATCATTTTCTGGGTCAGACCGCGGACGAAATTCTTATTGGAACGGAGCACCTGCTTGAGTTCGCGCGGGCCGCTGAAGGTGGTGCCGTTGGTGAGTTCGCCGCTGGCGTCGATGGGGAATTTCCCGTCGGTCGCGCGCCATTTTCCGGTGGCGTCGAAATTCTCCAGTGCGAAGCCGAGGGGATCCATTTTCGCGTGGCAGCCCGCGCACTCCGTGGCGCTGCGGTGCTGCTCGAAACGCTGGCGGAGCGACGCCGTTTGATCGACCTGCTTTTGCTCCGTGAGCGGCGGCACGTCTGGCGGCGGCGGCGGCGGCGGGGTGCCGAGGATTTGTTCGAGCACCCATTTGCCGCGGATCACGGGCGAAGTGCGCGTGGGCGTGGAGGTGGCGAGCAGCACGCTGCCCTGGGTGAGCACGCCGCCGCGCGGGGAGTCCGTGGGCAGCGTCACGCGGCGAAACTCGTCGCCTTTCACGCCGTCGATGTCGTACCAGCGCGCGAGCTTTTCATTGAGGAAGGTGAAGTCCGCGTCGAGCAGGTCGGTGACGGGGCGGTTCTCCTTCATGATCGCCTCGAAGAAGCGCTCGGTTTCCTCCTTCATCGCGCCCTTCAGCGTGTCGTCCCATTTCGGGAAAGCGTCGGGATCGACGCCGAGTTCCCAGATGTTGCGGATTTGCAGCCACTGCCCGGCGAAGCTATTCACGAAAGCCCGCGAACGCCAGTCCTGGACCATGCGCGCGATCTGCTTTTCGAGGTTGCCGTTTTTGCGCAGCTCGCCTTTTGCCGCGAGGGCGAAAAGCTCGCCGTCCGGCATGCTGCTCCACAGAAAATACGAGAGCCGCGAGGCGATTTCCCAGTCGGTCAGCTCGCGGATTTCGCCCGGCTTCACCGCGTCGGGATCAAGCTCCCAGCGGAAAAGAAAATGCGGCGAGCAGAGTGCCGCCTGCACCGCGACCTGGATGCCCTCGAGAAAGCTGCCGCCGTTTTTCAGCGCGAGATCTACGAAGCCCGCGAGCCGCTCCACCTCCGCCGGCTCGACCGGACGCCGGTAGGCGCGCGGCGCAAACGCGCCGAGGATTTCCACCGCGCACGCATGCTCCTGCCCGCGCTCCGGCAGGCGCGTGATGAGCCGCCGGTGGCTCTCCGGCAGCGTCGGCGGCGGCACCGCGGGGCCGGTGATTTCCACGTCGCGCACATAGACGTTGCGGTCGCCCCGCAGCTTCGGATCGGGGTTGTTCTGGTCGTTGTAGTTGTTGAGGTAAGCGAAGGAGATTTTCTGCGCGCCAGCTTCGAGCGCAGCCTTCACCTCGTAGATTTCGGAGGGCGCGGAATTCGCGACGCGGAAGACCTGCACTTCCTTGCCATTCACGCGCAGCGCGAGCTTGGGCGCTTCCGGGCCGGCGAGGTCGCCATAGGCGCGCACACGGAAAGTGTATTCGCTTTTCACCGGCGCCTCGAAAGCCGCCGTGCCCTCGCCTTCGCGAAAAAACCCGAGCACCCCCGTATCGAGTGCGCTCACCGACGCATCATTTGCCGCGTCAAACGCGTTGCCTTTGATCCGCTTGGCAAAAGGCTTCGCGACCGCATCGAGAATCACCGCTTTGCGCACAATTTCGCCGGACGCGGCGATCAGCTTTTCCATGAGCATGGGCGGCAGCGAGAGCACGTCGCCGATGTTGTCGAAGCCGTAGCCGACCTCGTCGTTCGGAAAATCGTCGGGCTGATAATCCACGCCGAGCAGGTCGTGAATGGTGTTGCGGTACTCCTCCTTGTTGAGCCGGCGGATGGTCACTTTGCCGGGATTTTTGTCGGCCTTGCAGTCGGCCTTCGAGAGCTGGCCGTCGATGAAACGCAGCATCAGCTCGCGCTGCTCGTCGCTCGGCTGCGGCTTTTTGGTCGGCGGCATTTCGCCGGACTCGATCTGCTCCGCCACCTTTTCCCACACCGCGCGATGCTCCGCGAGCTGCGGCTGGCTGGCGAACTCGGTGAGGTTCAGGTCGCCCTTGTGCTTGGTGGCGTTGTGGCAGTCGAAGCAGTATTTTTCCAGCACGGGCCGGATGTGCCCGGCGAGCGTGACCGGCCCGTCGGCGCGCGCCAGCGCCACGCTCGCGGCGAGGGCCGCGAACGGTGCAAGGGAGCGGATACGGAGGGCGGTCATCGGTCGGAAGGTAATCGAAGAACACCGGGAGCGTTAGATGGATTCAGGAAAATTGATACGTGTGCGGATGAATTTGCGGCGTTGGTTTTTTGCGCTTTGGCGGCGGGGCGGGGGACTTTAGAAAAGGCACACCAATGAACACCGACGCACTGCTTTCCACCAAACCCATCGACCCGCGCGACCGGCTGATTTTTGCGCTGGATGTGCCGACCATCGACGAGGCGCGGGAGTGGGTCGCGCGGCTCGGCGACGCGGTGATTTTTTACAAGCTGGGCCTGGAATTTTGCATGGGCGGCGACTACTTCGCGCTGCTCGCGGAGCTGCGGGCGGCGGGGAAAAAGGTGTTCGCCGACCTGAAATTTTACGACGTGCCGGCGACGGTGCGCGGGGCGGTGGCGAATCTCGCGCGGCATGGCGCGGAGTGCTGCACGCTGCACGGCGTCGGCTCGATCTACCGCGAGGCGGTGCAGGTGCGTGGCGGGATGAAGCTGCTGGCGGTGACGGTGCTGACGAGCATGGATGAAAGCGATCTCGCCGAACTGGGCTGGCGCGGCGGGCCGGTGGAGGAGCTGGTCGCGCTGCGGGCGCGGGCGGCGGTGGCGGCCGGCATCGACGGGCTGATCTGCTCGGCGCAGGAGGCAGCGCGGCTGCGGCGGGAGCTAGGGCCGGGGCCGCTGCTGATCACGCCGGGCATCCGCGCGGCGAGCGAGCGGGGCGGGGATGACCAGAAGCGGACGATGACGCTGGCGGAGGCGTTCCGCGCAGGGGCGGATCACATCGTGGTGGGGCGGCCGATTCGCAAAGCCGCTGACCCGCGCGCGGCGGCGGAGGGGATGCAGGCGGAGATCGCGGGGCTGTTTGCGTGAGCGCGCGCGGCGCGCTTAGCGGGCGGGCTTCGCGGCGCGTTTTTTCACGGGCTCGGGCGGGAGCGTGTCGAGGCGTTTGGTGAGGGCTTCGTCGGCGAGGGCGCGGATTTTTTCCAGGACGGGCGGGGTGAGGGTGGAGCGGGGGAGTTTCTTCGCGGCGATGCTGTCGAGCAGCGCGGCGGCGTGGTGCGGGCGGGAGCCGAGGGCGGAGAAAAGGAGGCCGCGTTCGGGCTCGGCGAAGACCTGGGCCTGGGCGATGAGGGCGGGGGTGTCGCGCGGGTCGTCGAGGCTGGTGAGGACGAGGGCGGCGGGGAAGCGCATGAGCAGGTCGGGGAAGAGCTGGGTGCAGGTGTCGCGGAGCGCGGGGGCCTTGGCTTGCATGAGCTGTTCGAGGGCGGCGCGGCGTTCGTCGGGTAGCATCTTGGGGTCGAGGACGGTGCGGCGGGCGTCGGCTAGGAGTTGGCCGGCGGTGAAGAGCTTGTCGAGATCGGTGAGCTGCGCGTGGAGATACTCATCGGGCGTGTCGGTGAGCTTGGCGGTGAGCTGCTCCCAGGTCAGCGGCATGGGCGCGGCAGCGGCTTTTTTCAAACCGTCGCTAAGTCCGCCGACGGCGGCGGCCAGCAGTTCGGGGGTGCCGGCCAGCGCGCCGCCGAGGAGGATATCCACGGCCAGCGGTTCGCGGTCGATGGACTCGGCCAGGCGGTGCGCGATGCAGCGGACGGTGAGGGGGATTTTCGCTTTGCCGCCGAGGGTGGCGAGCTGGCCGGGATCGCTGTCGCCCAGCGGGCTGAGGCCGTACCAGAGCATGAGCGGGAGATTGTGGTCGGCGGCGTCTTCGGCGTGCTGGAGCAGGGGACGGGCGAGGTCGGCGCGGGCGTCGGCGGGGAAGCGCTGGAGCGCCGAGGCGAGGGCGAGGCGGACAGCGGGCGCGGGGTCTTTTTCCGCGAGGCGGAGGAATTCGGCGGGTACGGTTTTCAGCGCGCGGTCTTCGGTGAGAAAACGAATGGCCCAGACGCGGAGGTGCTCGTCGGGATGCGCGAGAGTTTTGCGCAGCAGTGACTCGCCCGCGCCGCCGATGGCGTGGAGCGCCCAGAGCGCGCGGAGCTGGCGCAGCGGGTCAGTTTCTTTGGCGAGCATGGCGGCGAGCGCGGGCGCGGCGTCCTTCATTTTCGCGCCCGCGGCGGCGCGCTCCTGAAGGACGTGGCGCGATTGGCGGACGAGCCATTCATTGGGTGAAAGCTGGAGCTGGACGAGTTCGGCGTTGGTGAGCTTCGCGAGGTCGGGCGGGACGATGTCGGCGGGGCCGTGGGTGATTTTGTAGATGCGTCCGCTGGTGCGGTGGACGCCGTCGTTCTCGTGGCACTCGCCGGTGTCGCTCCAGTCCGCCATGAAGACGCCGCCGTCCGCCGCGGCGAGGAGTTCGGTGCCGCGGAACCACTGGTCGCCGACGGTGAGAAAATCCGCGCCGTGTTTTGCCACGGAGCCGCTGCCGTCGCGTTCGAGGGTTTCCATGTTCACGCGGCGGCCCCAGAAATTGACGGTGAAAAGCTGGTCGCGGTATTCCGCCGGCCAGTTGGCGGCCTGGTAAATGAGGCAGCCCTCGTGCGCGTGGCCACCGCCGAGTTCGTCCGCGCCGTTTTTCGCTTCGCGCGACTCCGTCCATTTGCCCTTGGCCGTCCAGTGTAAATGATCCGCGTGCTGCTCGATGAGCGCGTAGGTGTGCGGCGTGAGATCCGCACCGTACATGCGCTGGTAATGCGCGCCGGGGATGAGGTGCCACAAATGCCCGATGACTGTGTTGACGAAAAAGCCCTCGCCGAATTTGTCCCAGTCCATGCCCCAGGAATTCGTGGTGCCGCTCGCCACGACCTCGAAAATCTTCCGCACGGGATGATAGCGCCAGATGGCGCAATTCATGGCGATGCGCTTCGCGTCCGGCGTGCCGGGGGCGCCGATGCGGGAGGTAGCCTGGATGCCGTGGCGCCCGTAGAGCCAGCCGTCGGGGCCCCAGCGCAAGCCGTTGGCGATGTTGTGCCGCACGGGGCCGGCGTCGAAGCCGTCGAGCACCACCAAGGGCGGGCCGTCGGGGATGTCGTCGCCGTTTTTATCCGGGAAAAAAAGGAGCTGCGGCGCGCACAGCGCCCACACGCCGCCAAAGCCGACCTCGACGCTGGTGAGCCGCTGCGCCTGAGCGTAGAAGACCGTGCGCTGGTCGAAATGGCCGTCGTGATCTGCGTCGTCGAGGATGACGATGCGGTCGCGCTGCGTGAGGTCGAAGCCCGCCTTGGCCTCGCCGTAGGTGTAGTTTTCCGCCACCCACAGCCGCCCGCGCGCGTCCGTTGCCAGGCCGATGGGCTGCTGCACGTCGGGCTCGGCGGCGAAAAGAGAGACGTGGAATCCGGGCGGCGCTTTGATGGTCTGCAGCGCCTCCGCCGCGGGTGGCGGCTCGCCGACCTGCGTATTGACCGGCGCGGGGAAATCCGCCGCGGGTGCGGCGCTGGCGAGGAGAAGCAGTGCGAGGCCCGCCGCCCGCGCGCGCATCAAGCGTCGTATGAAAATCATTCGGCGGTCGGATTTTTTAACCACGGATTTCACGGATGACACGGATTTTTCCCAACGAGCCATCGGTGCAATCCGTGCAATCCGTGGTCAAAATTCCGGCGTGTTGAGACTCCCGGCATCGCGGGTTATTTCACGTCCTCGACCTTGGTCAGGGTGGTGCTGATTTCCTGCTTCAGGGGCACCTTGATCGAGGCCTTGGGATCGGTCGGGTTTTTCATCGTCATGTTCATCTCCTGGACGAGCTGGGCGTCGCGGGCAAAGCCGAGCTTCGGGTCAAACCAGACGGTGCCTTTGAGCGTGCCGCCCTCCACTTTCATGCCGAGTTGGGCGAGCGCCGCGCCGGCGGGGGAGCTGGGATCGGCCTTGGCCATGTCGAGGGCGATGGTGCCTTCCGTGGCGATCTCGGCGCAGGACACGCCGCCGTGCTCCTTCAGGCCTTTGAAAGTGTAGGTGCCTTTCACCGCGACCTTGCCCATCTGCGGCAGATCGACCGAGGTGGTGAAGGGCCACGAATCACCCGGCACCACGGGCTTGCCCGGCATGGCCTGGAGCGCGCCCTGTTTCATCATCTGCGCCATGGAGTCCTTGTTAAACATCTTGGACATGTCCATGCCGGGGATGGGCGAGGCGGGGAAATTTTTCACAAACTCGTCGTAGTTCTCGACCTCGCCAATGTCGTCGGTGGCGGTCAGCAGCACCTTCAGCTCCTTGCCCACGGTGCCGCCGAGCGTCTTGGCCAGGCCGAGCGGATCGGTGCCCTCGCCGGGCTTCGCGGAGTCAAAGCCCATCTTCTGCCCGTTCATGTCCATGCTCATGGCCACGCGCTCGTATTTGATGGTCACGCGCTTGCGCGTGCCGTCCTCGTGCGGGCGCACCGCGAGGCTCATCTCCATGGTCGTCGAGGTCTTTTGCTCGATCTTCTGCGCGCCCAGATCAATGGTCGTGCCCTGGGTGGACTGCATGGTTTGAAAATACTGTTTGCCGGCGATCCAGCGCTGCTTCAGCTCCACCGCGTCGGCGGCGAAAAGCGGCGTGGCGGCGCAGGCCAGCAGGACGGCGGGGACAAGGAGGCGGGCGAGGGATTTCATAGGTGTGGGCAGCGGGAGCCGTCGTGGGTAAGCTGGGTGCACGCGGAAGTCGAGCGGCTTTCCCGCGGCGGCGG
Organism: Chthoniobacter sp.; assembly: GCA_031424395.1. GTDB lineage: Bacteria > Verrucomicrobiota > Verrucomicrobiia > Chthoniobacterales > Chthoniobacteraceae > Chthoniobacter. The sequence goes on along the minus strand of JANPHJ010000096.1, from coordinate 66,321 downwards.
TTTTTTTGGAAACCTGCCGCCGCCTTTTTGCTTGGCCGTCCGGGGCGGGCCTCGCATCTTGCGCGGCCATGTCCGCTCCCTCCTCATCCTCCGTCCCGTGGTGGCGTCAGCTCACCGGCTACCACTGGTTCGTTTTCACCGTGGCCTCAGCAGCGTGGTTTTTCGACTGCCTGGACCAGCGGCTGTTTTCGCTGGCGCGCATCCCGGCGCTGACGGAGCTGATGCGCGGCGCGAGCGGCCCGGAGATCCAGGCGTTTGGCAAGGTCGTCACCGCCTGGTTCCTGATTGGCTGGGGGGTGGGCGGGATGATCTTTGGCGCGCTCGGCGACCGCTATGGCCGGGCGAAGATGCTCACGCTGACCATCCTGATTTACTCGGCCTTCACGGGCCTGACTTTTTTCAGCCAGGGCCGGCTCGATTTCACGGTCTTCCGTTTCCTCACGGGACTGGGCGTGGGCGGGGTCTTCGGGCTGGCGGTGGCGCTGATCGCGGAGACCGTGCCGAGCGGCGCGCGGGTTCAGGCGCTCGGCCTGCTGCAGGTGCTTTCGACGATCGGCAATGTGACGGCGGGTTTCACTTTGAAAGGCATCAGCCTGCTGGAAAAGGGCGGCACAATCCCGTCCGGCAGCGGCTGGCGCTGGATGTTTCTCATCGGCGCGCTGCCCGCGCTGATGGTGATTTTCACGCGCAAGCACCTCCGCGAGCCCGAGCCGTGGCTGCGCCAGAAAGAGGCCGGGCATTTGCCCAAAGGGAGCATCTTCGGGCCATACGCGGCGCTGCTCGGGGACCGGCGCTGGCGGAAAAACCTCATCGTCGGCGCGCTCATCGCGTCCACCGGCGTGGTGGGGCTCTGGGCCATCGGGGAGTACGCGGTCGATCTCCAGACGACGGTCTTCACGACCTATTTCAAGGCCGCGGTGCCCGACGGCACGGCGGACGCGGCGAAGTGGGTGAAGGGCGAAGTCGATAACGCGAAGTTTTGGGCCTATCTCTGGAACATGCTCGGCGCGGCGGTGGGCATGTGGCTTTTTACGCGGCTGGCGAAAGCAGCGGGGCGCAGGATCGCGTTCTTAGTGGGCTTCACCTGCGCGCTGGTGGTGACGGCGGCGGTTTATTGGAAGCTCAACACGCCGATGGACGCCTACTGGATGATGCCGCTCATGGGGGCCGCGCAGCTCGGACCGTTCGCGGGCTTTGCGATCTATCTGCCGGAGCTTTTTCCCAGCCGTCTGCGCAGCACGGGCACTTCTTTTTGCTACAACCTGGGCCGCTTCGCCGCGGCCGCCGGGAGCTTCTACTCCTCGGAGCTGACCAAGGTTTTCGCCAAGACCTACGCCGCCCCGCTGCCCTACCGCTACTCGGCGATGGCGATGTGCGCGATTTTCCTCGTGGGGTTGGTCACGGTGTTCTTTGCGCCGGAGACCAAAGGGCTGCCGCTGCCGGAGGAAGACGCGGGCGCGCGGTAAGCGTATGACCGAAGTGTTTTTGCCACGGGGAGCACGGGGTTTTTCATGGTTGTTTTTCCCCCGTGCTCCCCGGGGTTTTTCGGACTTTCGGTACAGCCTCTAAGACGCATAGGTCGTATGGGACTCATGTGACTAAGCCCCGCCGGCAAAAAAAACGGCGGACGCCTCGCGACGTCCGCCGTTTTCTGAAAGCTCGAGACGTTTACTTTTTCGTCCCGTAGGCGCGGACAAAGTCGATGCACTGCTTCACCTCGGCGAGGTTGTCCTCCTGCTTGTATTCGTACTCGACGGAGACCGGCCCGTCGAAACCCTGCGCCTTGAGTTCGTCGAGGATGCCGGTCACGTCGCTGACGCCGGTGCCGAAGGGCACGTCGTGGCCGCTGGGCAGGGGGGCGTGCAGGTCTTTGAGGTGGCTGCTGACGATGTGGCCTTTGAGGACTTTGATGGCCTCCACGGGCTTCAGCCCGCTGCGCACCCAGTGGCCGGTGTCGGCGCAGGAGCCGATGCGCGGGTCGCGGTCTTTCACCACGCTGAGGATGTAGGCGGGATCCCACATTTTGTAGCTCTCGTCATTCGGGCGCTTGGGGTGGTCGTGGAAGCCGACCTTGATGTCGTACTCCTTCACGAGCTTCTCGAAAGTGTCGATGGCATCGACCGATTCCGTGTTGAGCACGCGAATGCCGAAGCTCTTGGCAAACTCGAAGACCTTGCGCGATTCGGCCTCGTTTTTCGACAGGCCGACCACGCCGTAGGCGACGGGCGTGATCCCTTTCTCCTTCAGCTTCGCCTTCACTTTGTCCCACACCTCGGGCGGCGAGTTGTGGTCAAATTTCACGTCGGCCTGCTCCGCGGAGAGTTTCTGGCCGGGGAAGAACTCGATGACTTTGCCGCCGGCGGCAGCCGTTTTGTCGATGGCCTCGAAGACGCTGAACTTGTTGAACGTCCAGGCCTGGCAGCCGATGGCAAAGCCGCCCTGCTTCAGCGTATCCGGGATGGGCGGCGCGGCGTGGACGGCGGTGCAGGTGGCGAGGGCGAGGAGGAGGAGGGCGGGGAGTTTGGTCATGCGATGGAGAATTGGGGAAGGAGCGCATTCTTAGGAAGGACGAAAACCAAATCGAACGGCATGGGGTGCAGTCCTGGGCCGGGCCGACTACTTTTTCCTGGCGTCCCACGCGGCCCAGAATTGCTCGGCAGTGGTGCTGGCGTGCTTGGTGGAGGGACTCCATTCGTGGCCGAGATACTGGAGCTTGGTGATTTTCCGCAGGGCTTCGGTGTAGTTGGTCTTGGGCGGCAGGATGATTTCTTCGAGCTCAGCGAATTGGGCGAGTTGCCGGCAGTCGAGGAAGCCAGTGCCGTTGACGTGGACGGCCTTGAGCGGCGCGCCGGCGAGCGGCCCGAGATCCCAAACACGGCTGCCGGTGGCGCGCAGTTCGCGCACGGGCACGTCGCGCAGGGCCGTAAGGTCGGAGAGGGGCATGCCGGCGATGCTGATGATGAACTGGCCGTCGGCGGTCTGCTCCACGGCGTCGGGCGGCAGGGCTTTGGCGCAGGCGCGCTGGAGGGCGGTGCGGATGGGTCCGGCTTTGGCAAAGGTGGGGAAGATGGCTTTCCAAAAAGTGTCGGCAGGGACGAGGTCGGCGGTGCGGCTGTCCATGCGGATGCGGCGGAGTTTGGGCAGTTCGCGGAGGATGGCGCAGTCGATGGCCTGCGGGGGCAGATGAATTTCTTCGAGGGCGTCGGCGGTGGTGAGCGGGCTGAGGTCGAAGATTAAATAACTGCGCTCGAGGCTGAGGATGCGGAGCTTTTTCTTCCCAGCGAGCGGGGTGAGGTCGGAGACGCGGGTGTCATTGAGGAAAAGCGTTTCGATGGTGGGCGTGGCGAGGACGGTGAGGTCGGCGACCGGGGTGCTGTTGGCGTAGACGGTGCTGAGCGGCGCGCCGCGCAGCGGGCTGAAGTCGGTGGCGCGGACGCTGTTCATGCTGAGGTTTTCGAGCGGGATGCCGGCCAGCGGGCCGAGGTCGATGACCTTGGTGCTGTCAATGTTGAGCCGGCGGAGCTTGAGGCCGCGCAGCGGGGCGAGGTCGGAGAGTTTGGTAAAGGCGATGTTCAGCGCGGAGAGGGGGAGTCTTTCGATGCCGGCGAGGCTGTCGATGGTGGCGTGCTCGAGCTTGAGTTCGGTGATGGGCAGGCCTTGGAGTTTCCCGAGGTCGGTGACCTGGAGCTGACTCAGGTCGAGGAGGAAGCCGCCCGGCACGCGGCTCAGCCGGCTGTCGGTCCAGCCGGACTGGACGGTGTACTCCTTCAGCCGCGCGCGGATGGCGGGTTCGGCACCGCCGTCGATCTGGCCGAGTTTGGCGGCGAGCGGACCGGCTTCGATGCGGCGGTTCTGGGCGTAAAGCTGGTCGAGCAGCCGCCGCTGGATCTCCGGTTTCAAGGGATCGCCGCCGCCATTGTCGGCGAGGAGCTGGGTGCAAAGGGCGAGATTTTTCTGCGCCGCCTCGTCACCCCGCCGAAGCGCAAGGACCCGGCGGTAGCCCACCGCGGCGGAGTCGAGCCGCTCGGCGGCTTCGAGGGCGTGGGCGCGGAAAAGGTGGTAGTCGGCATTGGCGGGAGCGAGCTGGAGGGCAAAGTCGATCTTGCTGATGGCGTCGTTGAGTTTGCCCTCATTGACGAGGCTCTGCGCCTGGGCGTGGAAGGTGGGCGCGGTGCCGCGGAGCTGCGCGAGCGCGGCGGCCATCTGGCGCTGGGAGATGAGCACGGTGACGCCAAAGGCATTGATGAGCACGAAGAAGACGGCGGCGCAGGCCGAGAGCGCCTTGTTGCGCTGCACCAGCAGCCAGAGCTGCCGCCCGACGCCCGCGTGCTCGGCCCCTGTGGCAAAGCCGCCCTGGTAGGCCGCGAGGTCGGCCTGAAATTCCTCGACCGTCTGGTAGCGGTCTTCGCGGCGCAGGGCGAGTGCCTTTAGGGTGATGGCGTTCAGCGCGTCCGGCACGCGCCCGCCGGGCAGGTGCGGCTGGCCCTTCGCCGGCTTGGCGGACGCACTGCTTTTCCGGCCGCCCAGCACGCGCTGGCTGGGGGGGATGGGACGCGCGGTTTTCACCTGCTCGAGGATCTCCTCGGCGGTGGTGCCGTCGAAGGGAAACTCAAGCGTGAGGATGGTGTAGAGGATCGCGCCGAGGGCGAAGACATCGCTGCGCGCATCCAGCGTCTCGACTTCGCCGCGCGCCTGCTCCGGCGACATAAAGCCGGGTGTGCCCAGGATCGCGCCGCTCAGCGTGGCGTAGGGATTCGCGGCGCCGCGCGGGAGGCGGATCAGCGTGGATTTCACGTCCACCTCACGGCGTGCGCCGTGGTCTTTCGGCCGGCCGGTGGGCCGCACGAGTTTGGCGATGCCCCAATCCATGACGAGCACTTCGCCATAGCGTGCGATCATCACGTTTTCGGGCTTGAGGTCGCGGTGGATGACGCCCTTGCTGTGCGCAAAGGCGAGGGCGTCGCACACTTTTTGGAAAACGGTCAGCAGCTCGGCGAGCGGATATTTCTGCACCGTCTGGGGCACGCCCTGGCCGAGGAGCTGGAGGATTTTCAGCAGGGTGATGCCCTTCACCAGCTTCATGGTGTAGAAAAGTTTGCCGTCGCCATCGAGCCCCAGCTCATGCACGGGCACGATGTTCGGGTGCTCGAGCTGGCCGGTGATCTGCGCCTCCTCGATGAAGCGCCGCAGGTCGTCCGGCTCGCCCTCGGTGAGCATGACTTTCATCGCCACCGAGCGGCGGATGGTGGCCTCGCGCGCGTCGTGGATCGCCCCCATGCCGCCCTGCGCGATCATCGGGCCGACGTCGTATTTTTCGCCGCGGAGAAACTCAGCCGGCAGCACCTGCGCGAGGGCCGCGGACGGCGCGGGACTTTCGCGCTGACACGGAATCTCGAGCGTGAGCACGCCGAGCTGCGCGCGGGTGCCGGGCGGGAGGAGCGTCAGCTCGGTGATGGCCGCGCCGTTGATGAAAGTGCCGTTGCTGGAGCCGAGGTCCTCGAGAAAAACCTGGCCCTCCTCGACCACGAGCCGGGCATGCTGGCGCGAGACGAGGTCGCCGATGACGTGCAAGTCCGACTCGTGCCAGCGCCCGATGATGTACGCGCCCGGTGCCAGTTGGCGGCGAAGCAGCTCTTCGCCGTCGCGCATGAAAAGGACCTCTGTTTCGACCGCGGGCATATCCGTCCGCGAGGAGACGCCCGCGCCCGCGCGGATGTCAAGCGCGCCCTTTCCCGCCGTCCCAGCAGCCCGCCAGGGCCAGTGCCCATTTTCCATTTGCGCTTTGCCATGCGCCGCCGAGAATCGCCGCTCTTTTTCCAACCGCCATGACCAAACCCAAAGTCCTTGTCGCCGATCCCATCGCCCAGCGGGGCATTGATGAACTGAGCAACGGCGGCCTGCTCGACGTGACCGTGAAGCTCGGCCTGAAGCCCGACGAACTGCTCGCCATCATCGGCGAATTCCACGGCCTCGTCGTGCGCAGCGAGACCAAGGCGACGGCGAAAGTCATCGAGGCGGCGACGAATCTGAAGGTCATCGGACGCGCGGGCGTGGGGGTGGACAATGTGGACGTGGATGCAGCGACGAAGCGCGGCATCATCGTGATGAACACGCCGGGCGGGAACACCATCTCGACCGCCGAGCACGCCTTTTCGCTCATGGTCTCCACGGCGCGGAACATCCCGCAGGCCGATGCCTCGGTGAAAAGCGGCAAGTGGGATCGCAAAACTTTTGTCGGCGTGGAGCTGTACAACAAGACGCTCGCCATCCTCGGCATGGGCCGCATCGGCACGGAGATCGCGCGCCGCGCCATCGCCTTTGGCATGCGCGTGCTGGCCTACGATCCGTATCTCTCGGCGAGCCGCGCGCGGTCATTGCAGGTCGAGCTGATCGAGACGCTGGATGCGATCATTCCCGAGGCGGATTTCATCACCATGCACATGCCGCTCACGGCGGAGACGAAGTACATGCTCAACGCCGGGCGCCTCGCGAAGACGAAGAAGGGCGTGCGCATCGTGAACTGCGCGCGCGGTGGTCTGATTGATGAAGCGGCGCTGGTCGTGGCGCTCAAGTCCGGGCAGGTCGCGGCGGCGGCGCTGGATGTTTTTGAAACCGAGCCGCTGCCCGCGGACTCGCCGCTGCGCGGGCTGCCGAATCTCATCCTCACGCCCCACCTCGGCGCCTCCACGGCGGAGGCGCAGGAAGGCGTGGGCATCGAAGTCGCGGAGCAGATCCGCGCCGCGCTGCTGCAAGGCGAAATCCGCAACGCCGTGAACATGCCGAGCATCGACGCGAAGACCCTCGCCGCCGTCGGTCCGCACCTCGCGCTCGGCGAAAAGCTCGGCCTTTTCCTCTCGCAGATCGCCGCCAAACGCAGCGACAGCCTGAACATCAACTTCAGCGGCAAGATCAACGAGTCCGACACCACGCCGATCACCCGCGCGGTGCTTACCGGCTTCCTCCGCGCGGCCGGCGGCGGCGACGTTAATGTCGTCAACGCCCCGGCCTTCGCCGAAACCATCGGCCTCCGCATCACCGAGTCGCGCGAAAGCAGCGTCGGCGATTTTGCGGAACTCATCGAACTCACCGCCACGGGCGAAAGCGGCTGGGTGTCCGTGGCCGGCACGTTCTTTGGCAGCACGCCGCGCATCGTGAAAATCAACGGCCAGCACGTTGAAGCGAAGCCGGAGGGCGCGATCTTCATCCTCGAAAACCGCGACCGCCCCGGCATCGTCGGCCACGTCGGCACGCTCATGGGCCGGCACGGCGTGAACATCGCTAGCATGTCGCTCAGCCGCAATGAAGCCGGCGGCAGTGCGCTCACCGTGCTGAATCTCGACTCCGCGCCGGACGCCGCGCTGATCAAGGAACTGCTGGCCGAGGGCGACATCAAATCCGCGCAGGTCGTGCAGTTGTGAAAATCACCTTCGCCGCCGAAGCGGCCCCGGCCAAGGACTCAGCGGTCATCCGCTTCGTGCCGCGCGACCAGCGGGCCAAGTTGCTGCCGCCGGTGAGCGAGGCGGAATTTTCCGGCAAGGCGAACGCGCTGCTCTACGCGCGGCACGACGGCACGCTCTGCGTCGGCCTCGGCGAGCGCGCGAAAATCGACGCCCACGCGCTGCGCTCCGCGGCCGGTGCGGCGGCGACGTTTCTGAAAAAAATCGGGCGCTCCCGCGCGGTCGTCCTGCTCGCCGACTGGCCGCAGTTTGCCGGCGCGGTCGTCGAGGGACTGGTGCTCGCGGACTACCGTTTCGAGACTTTCAAAGCGCAGAAGACCGCCGAGCTGGAGAGCGTGCGCGTGCAGGTGCTTGCGGAGGATCTGGCCGCGGCCAAAGCGGCGGGCGCGCGCGGGGAAATCATCGCCGAGGCGGCGAACTTCGCGCGCGATGTCGCCAATCAGCCGGCGAATCTGCTCTATCCCGAAACGCTCGCCGCGCGCGCCGTGAAGCTCGGGCGCGACTTCAAGCTCAAGGTCACGGTTTTCGACGAAAAGAAGCTGCGCGCGGGCAAGTTTGGCGGGCTGCTGGCCGTGGGGCAGGGGAGCGCGCGGCCGCCGCGGCTCATCGTCATCGAGCATCGCGGCGGACCGAAAAACCAGGCACCGCTGGCGCTCGTGGGTAAGGCCATCACCTTCGACACCGGCGGCATTTCCATCAAGCCGGCGGCGAACATGGAGGAAATGATTTTTGACAAATGCGGCGGCATGGCCGTGCTCGGCGCGATGGCGGCGATCGCCGAACTGAAGCTGAAACGCAACGTCGTCGGCATCATCGCCAGCGCGGAGAATATGCCGAGCGGCAACGCCTACCGCCCCGGCGACATCATCACGACTTACGACGGCAAGCACATCGAGATCATCAACACCGATGCCGAGGGCCGCGTGGTGCTGGCCGACGCCATCGCCTACGCCCGGCTCGACATGAAGGCCGCGGCAATCATCGACCTCGCCACGCTGACCGGCGCGTGCGGCGTGGCGCTCGGCGACTACGCGGCGGGCTTTTGGAGCAACGACGAGGCCTTTGGCCAAAGCGTGCGCGCCGCGGCGGGGCAGGCGGGCGAGCGCATCTGGCCGATGCCGCTGTTCACGGAGTTCGAGGATCAGATCAAGAGCGACGTGGCTTTGATCAAAAACAGCGGCGGAAGACTGGGCGGCGCCTGCACCGGCGCGGCGTTCCTGAAAGTCTTCGCCGAGGACACACCATGGGCACATCTCGACATTGCCTACATGGCGCAGCGCGAAAAGGATCGCGCGGACCTCGCGCGCGGCGCGACGGGCTTTGGCGTGCGCACGTTGGTGGAGCTGGCGGAGAATTTCTAGCGAATCTCGCTGTCCTCCGTGGACTGCGCCTGCTCCTCGGCCACTTCGGCGGCGTGCTCCCGCGCCTCGACCTTTTGCTGAATCTTCACGATGCCGCGCCGGTTGAAAATGCGCAGCAGCGCCACGATGACGAAAGCTACGAGGATGGCGATGAGCAGAAGCTGCGGGTGGTTTTTGTGCTCGACCTTGCCCATGAGCTTCAGCGCCCACCCGGTCGAGTGATAGCCGACTGTCGCGAGCAGGCTGCCCCATACGGTCAGCGCCAGCACCTCGAGCCCGGCGAACTCCGCGTAGGGCAGATGCTGGATGCCCCAAAAAACTGACGAGGGATTGCGCGTGCCGTAGATGAAACGCGCGATGAAAAGCTCCCACGGGCCGAAGCGCTCCGCGAGCCGCTCGACCATCGGCCCGACCCGCCGATACACGCGGCTCGACTTGATGGCTGCCGAATTAAAGTAGCCGAGGGCGAACCAGCCGCTGTCGTGGATGATGGCGCCGAGGATCGCGGCGGGCACCGCGGTGAAGACGTTCAGGTCGGGCGTGAGCGGGTTGTCATCGCCGAGTTTGAGCACCACGCCGATGGCGATGAAGGCGACATCATTCTCCAGCAGCGCCAGCAGAAAGGCGGCCCAGAGGCCATAGTTATTGAGGAATTCTCTCATCGAAAAATGCGGGGACGGGAGAGGTCGCACGCGAGCGCAGGGAAGTCACGCGGCAAGTCGGCCACGGCCCGCAAAACGTGTCGCTCTGCCCGGCGTTTTTCCGGTGCAATCCTGCGCCGCGCGCGTAAAGTCGCCGCCTTTTCCGCCAGCCTATGAGCACCCCGACGACCCGCGAACTCTACGACCGCTACGTCATCCCGACCTACGGGCGCTTTGACCTGCGCTTTGCCCGCGGGCTCGGCAGCGAGGTCTGGGATGAGGACGGAAAACGCTACCTGGATTTCGGCGCGGGCATCGCCGTGACTTCCATCGGGCACTGCCATCCCCGCGTGCTCGCGGCCATGCGCGACCAGCTCGGCACGCTCGTCCACACGTCGAATCTGTATTACACCCGCCCGCAGGCGTTGCTTGCCGAGCGGCTCGTGCGCTTGACCGGCGCGCCGGGGAAGATTTTTTTCTGCAATAGCGGCGCGGAGGCGAACGAGGCGCTCTACAAGCTCGCGCGGAAGTTTGGCAACGAAGGCACACCGCCCGCCCCGAAGCATAGCGTGGGCGAAATGATCGCCGCTGACGCGAACCGCCACGGCATCATCACCATGGAAGGCTCCTTCCACGGCCGCACTCTCGCGGGCATCGCGGCGACGGGGCAGGAGAAAGTGAAAAAGGGTTTCGAGCCGGCGGTCGCGGGCTTTCAGCATGTGCCATTCAATGACGGCCCGGCGCTGCTTGCCGCAGTGCAGGATCCCGGCGTGATCGGGGTGCTGATGGAGCCCATTCAGGGCGAGCGCGGCGTGCATCCGGCGAGCGGGGCTTTTTTGAAACTGGCGCGCGAACTCTGCGACCGTCACGGCCTGTTGCTCATGTTTGACGAAGTGCAATGCGGCCTGGGCCGGACCGGCGACTGGTGCGCGTGGAAAACGCTGCTCGGCGACGCGAGCGTGATGCCGGATGCGGTGAGCTGGGCAAAGGGCATCGCCGGCGGGTTCCCGCTCGGCGCGATCTGGGTGAGCGACCGCACCGTCACGCTGAAGACCGGCGCGACCATTCCGCTCTGCGATCTGCTCGGCCCCGGCTCGCACGGCACGACCTTCGGCGGCACGCCGCTCGTCAGCGCGGGCGCGAATGAAGTGCTGTCCGTGATCGAGGACGAGGAGATGCTGGAAAATGCGCGCACGCTCGGCGCGCATGCGCTGGCGCAATTGCGCGCGCTCGGCTCGCCCCTCATTGCCGATGTGCGCGGCGTCGGCCTGATGCTCGCCTTCGAACTGGTCGCGGATTTTGCCGCGCGCGTCCCCGCGCTCCCCGATGGAAAGGCGCCGTCGCTTTTCATCGTCGAAGCGCTGCATGCCGCCGGCTTTCTCAATGTGCCGAGCGGCACCCACGCCGTGCGCTGGCTTCCGCCGCTCAATGTCTCGCGCGCCGAAATCGACGAAGGCGTGGCGCTTCTCCGCACCGTGCTCACGCAGCTTTCCGCCTGATTTTCTGCCATGAAAAACTTCCTCTCCATCGAGTCCGCCTCCGTCGCCGAACTGCACGCCATCCTCGCGCTCGCCGCCGAGCTGAAAGCCACGCGCGGGCACCACGCCGCGCATCCGCTGCGCCACCAGTGCTGGGCGCTGCTGTTTTCCAAAAGCTCCACGCGCACCCGCGTCTCCTTCGAGGTCGGCATCCGCGAACTCGGCGGCGACGTGCTTTTTCTCAACGCCAGTGACATCCAGCTCGGCCGCGGCGAACCGATCAAGGACACCGCGCGCGTCCTCGGGCGCATGATTCACGGCGCGGTCATCCGCACCTTCGCGCAGAGCGAGGTCGAGGACTTCGCCAAACACGCCGGCGTCCCCACGGTCAACGCACTGACCGACGAGGAGCACCCGTGCCAGATCATTGCCGACTTGCAGACCATCCAGGAAAAGCTCGGCGGCTACGCGGGCAAGGTCGTCACCTTCATCGGCGATGGCGCGTGCAACATGCCCGCCTCGTGGCTGTGGGCCGCGTCGAAGCTGGAGTTCGAGCTGCGCATCGCCGCGCCCCGCGCCTTCCAGCCCGCGCGGGAGATCATCGCCCGCGCCTTTCCCGTGGTGAAAACACCCGCGCCCCTGGATGGCGACGCGCAGGCCGTGTACGAGAACGCGCGCGGCGGACGGCTCATCGTCACCGAGGACCTCGACGCCGCCGCCACCGGCGCGGACGTGCTCTACACCGACGTCTGGGTGAGCATGGGCAAGGAAGACGAAGCCGCTTACCGCGCCGCGCAATTCGGCCGTTATCAGATCGACGCCGCGCTCGTGGCGCGGGCCAAACCCGGCGCGCTCGTCATGCACTGCCTGCCCGCGTATCGCGGCAAAGAAATCACCGAGGAAGTGCTCGAAGCGCACGCCGACACCATTTTTACCCAAGCCGAAAACCGGCTCCACGCCCAGAAGGCCATCCTCAGCCTCCTCGCGCGCTGAGCGCCGAAACTTCTTCGCCTTCCCGCCGTTTTAGACGAAGTCTTTTCTCAGCTATGAAAACCTCCCCGATCCTCCTGCTGCATTCCTTCGACCGCCGCCGCTTCCTCACCCGCAGCGGCCTCGCGCTCGCGCTCTTCGCCACGCCCGGCGCTTTCGCCGAGGAACTCCTCCGCACGCCGCCGCAAACTGAGGGGCCGTTTTACCCCGACCATCTGCCGCTCGACACCGACAACGACCTCATTGCCGTCAACGACAGCCTCACGCCCGCCGTCGGCGAAATCACCTACCTCAGCGGACGCATCCTCGACGCCAGCGGCGCACCGATTCGCAACGCCACCGTGGAAATCTGGCAGTGCGATCACGGCGGCTCCTATCTCCACAGCCGCACCGGCAACGCCGACAAGCGCGACACTAATTTTCAAGGCTTTGGCCGCTTCGTTACCGGCAGCACTGGCGAGTATCTTTTCCGCACGATCAAGCCCGTCTCGTATCCGGGCCGCTGCCCGCACATCCATTACGCGATCAAAATGAAGGGTCGCGAAAAATGGACGACGCAGTGCTACATCAAAGGCGAGGCGAGCAACGAAAAGGACGGCGTCTGGCGCGGCATCCGCGATGAAAAACAGCGCGAATCCGTGACCATAGATTTCGCCCCGCTCAAAGACACCAAAGCCGGCGAACTCGCCGCCCGCTTCGACATCGTCATGGGCTTCACGCCCGCGGTGTAGTGGCGCAGGCGACCCGCCTGCGCAAGTCCGCCCGGCCAACCGCTCTGCCGCAATTCACCCAGCGCGCGGCTCAGTGCCGCGGATAAAGCCGCGCAATCCGCAGCAGCAGTGCCTCGAGTTGCGCGAAGTATTCCTTCTCCGGCAGCGCCGCGCTGGCCTCGCGCAGCTTGGCCAGCTCGGATTCGAGCGCATCGCGCTGCACGCGGAGTTCCGGCGAAAGCGCGCGCTCGGCGGCATTGGACACGAGCACGAGCTGCCTGGCACGCAGACCGTCGGGCGGTTTGCCGTCCTTTGATTTTTTGACCACGCGCAGACCCTCGTACCACTCGGGCGACGTGCCGAGGCCGTCGCCATTGTCGTCGAGCAGCGCGTGCTCGGTGGCGATGCGGCCTTCCGTTTTGTAAAACTCCGCGGTGCGCTGGCTGGCGGCGAGCCAGGCTTCGAGCACGGAAGTCTGCCCATCGTGATCGAGATCGGCGGCAGGATCGGCGACCGCTTCCGCGAAGTATCCGCCGAAGCGCGCGAAGTTGTTTTCCGCGCCGCTCTTTGTCGCCGTCACGACCACGCGTCCCGGCGCGGAGAGCGGCTTGAGAAACGCGCCGCTCGCCGAAAAGCCGCACACGATCACGACCGGCCGCGCACACGGCTTCAGCCACGCCGCGACTTCCGATGCCGCGATGTCGTCGCCGCGCAAATTGAACTTCCCGTCGCGCCCGTCAAACGTCCCGTGCCCCAGCAGCACCAGCCAGAGCGGGTCTGTTCCGTCCTTCGCTTCCGCCGCCACCGCCGCGCCCAAACGCGCCAGCGCATCTTTTTCCTCCGCGCCCGCACCGATGGTCTGCACCTTGGCATTGCCCGCCGCGCCGGCCTTCTGCCAATGCGCCGCCCACTTCGCAAAATCATCCGCATACGCCTCCTCGCCGCTCGCCCCGACGGCGATAATGACGGATTGATCTGCCCGCGCGAGGCCGATGAGGAGGCAGAGCAACGTCCAACGTCCAACGTCCAACGTCCAACGTTCAAGGCAGCGGAAGACGCGCGTCCCGAGGCTTCCGCGTTTAACGTTGAACGTCGAACGTTGGACGTTGGACGTTGTTTCCCCAGTCTTCATGCGAGTCCTTTCCAGCGCCGCAGGCCCCATTCGCCGATCAGGCACGCGAGCGCGAAAAGCATCATCCACGGCGTGTGCCACAGCGGGCGCGTCCACGTCTCGGTCACGGGTGCGCGCTTGGTCGGCAGGCGGCGGGCGAAGGCGGCGAGATCATCCGCGGCGAGCACTTCGCCGCCGGTCTGCCGTGCAAGCTGCTCCATGAGTGCGCGGTTCGGTTTCAAGTCGCGAAACTCCGCCGCCGCGAGGTCGCTCCTCCAGCCGGTCGCGGCGGTTCCGGCGGCTGCGCCGGAGTCATTGAGCACCGCGGCGTCCACGCGATAGCCGCCGTTTTCGCGCGGGATGTAAGTCGTTTCGTAGAACCCCGGCTCACTCGCCGAAGCCTCGGCGGTGAGCGTGAGCGGTGCGGCGTCCGCCGCTCCGGCACGCGTGACCTTCAAAGCGACGGTCGCGTTTTCGAGCGGCTGAAACTTTGCATCCCGCGCGCGCACTTGCAGCCGCACGCTCACGCCGTCGGGCTGCGGTTCGCTGCGGACTTCGATGGCGGGCGGCACGTCGGCGACCAGCCACCGCACCATCTGCCGCCACGCTTTCATCAAGTCCGCCTGCCGCGCCTCATCGCCCAGCCCCGACTGCCACAGATCGCCCACGAGCAGCGCCGCCGTGCGCCCGCGCCCAAAGCGCTGCGTGACCAGCGCCGGATACTCGTGCTGCCCGTCCGTCACGGTCGCCACCACCGTCGCCGCCGGTTTCGGTTCGCCCGCGTGGTTGAGCACATCGAAGCCCGGCTGCGCCGCGAGCCGCGCGCGTTCATCCGCCTCATTTGCCCGCAACCGCGCCCACGGCTGCAACCAACCTTCGCGTGTCAGCGCCAGCCGAAACGCGCCCGGCTCCAAATTTCGGTCCGCCGCCGTCTCCGCGCCCCGCAAATAAATCGGCAGCATGTCGCCGATCGCCGTCCGCGCGTAGCGCCCTTCGCGAAACGATTCCGCCCCCCCGAGCGCGAGCAAGCCGCCGCCGCGCTCGCTGACAAAGCGCTGGAGCAGGCTCCTCTGCTCAGCGGTAAAAAACTCCGCCTCCGTGTCGTCGAGGATCACCGCGCGGTATTTGAACAGCTCCTCTGCAGTCTTCGGAAAGCCGCCGCGCAGCTCGAATTCATCCTCCGTCCCGAGCCGCACAAACACCGGCTGATCGTAGCGCTCCACGTTTTCCATCGACTGGTCGCCGAAGCCGCGGAACAGCGGATTGCTGTCCTCGCCCGCGCGTCCGCGGAAGGAAAACTTCGGCTCGCGATTCGCGATGCGGATGAGCCCGACGAGCTGCGTCTGGTCGTCGCCCTCCACCGCGCGGTGCAGGAATTTGTATTCCCAATTTGGCCGCCCGCTCACGTAGAGGACGCGATGCGGCCCCGCGCCGCGATCCACGACCACCACGGTTTCGTTATTCGCCAGCGTCGCCTCCGCGGCCCCGGGATTTTTCGGCGAAACGACGAGGCGGTAGAAAAGCACGCCGGTCTGCGCCGGGCGAAATTGAAACCGGCAGGTCAACTTGCCGCCTTCCCTCGGCACGGTCTGCGTCAGCTCGGCGACAGGCTTCACGGTTTCCCCGCTTTTCCCGGCGTCAATCGGCAGGAGTTGCGCGACGATTTCCTCGCCGGCAAAACCGTTCGCTGCGACCTCCGCCAACACCGTCACGGGCGCGTCCTCGAACGATGTTTGCGTGACCGCCGTGCTCGTCACCGCGAGGTCGCGCTCCGGTCCTTCGCGTCCGATGACGACGGGATAGATCGGCGGCAAACCTTGCAGGGACAAGGCTTCGCCCGGATCGGACACGATGCCGTCGGTCAGCAGGATGATGCCGGCGAGCGGCTGTCCGCGGTAGCGTTCGGCGAGTTGCGCGAGGGTGTGGCCGAGGGCGGTGGTGCGTCCGTCAAAGGCGAGTTCGCGGAAATCCTGCGTCGGCTGGAGGCGGGCGTCGGCGAGATAATTGCGCACGTCGAAATTCTCCGCGAGCGGCGTGCGCCAGTCGCTCCGCGCCCCGGCGACGACGCTGCGCAGCGTCTCCCCGCGCGACTCATTCGCGCCGGCATCGTGCAGCGTCATGCTCAGCGAATTGTCGGCAACGACCGCGAGCACGTTCGCGCCCGGCTTTGCCCGCTGGCCGGAGAGCGTCGGCTCCAGCAGGCATGCGAGCAGCGCGGCGAGACCGGACATTTTCAAAATCGCACACCCCAGCCGCAGCAGCGTGCGCGCCGGCGCGCGGAGATACGACCAAGCGACAAAAACGAACGCGGCGCACAACGCGCCGACCGCCGGCCAGAGCCAGTCCCGACCCGCGAGGAAAAGTGTGCCAATGCTCATGGGCGTGCGGCTCTGCGCCAGCCATCCTCACAACTGTCATCCTGAGCGAAGCGGAGACGGAACGGTGGGCGAAGCGGAGTCGAAGGACCTCTGACTTCAGCGGGCGGAGGCGGTGCGGAGCGTTCGCCTGCCTGCCGCCTCCGCCCGCTAAAAGTTAGAGGTTCTTCGACTGCGTTCCCGCCCGCCTGCGCCCGCCGGGAACTCCGCTCAGAATGACATGTGGGGGGGGAAGCGCGGATCATTCGCCGATCATTTCTCCGCGCTCCGCCCCAACTCTTCGTAGTAACGCCGCACGCGTTCGGCGTATTTCACCGGCACCGGATCGCGGTCGATGGGCACGAGGTTTTCCTTCGATTCGCGGCGGGCGAGTTCTTCGGTCAGACGGTTGCGCACCTCGGTGAGCGGCGCGCTGATCTTCGTGTTCACCAAATCCCAATCCGGCTTCACGCTATGCCGCTTGAACTCCGCGCGCACCGCCTGCGCCGCTTCGCGGACGCGCGCGACCTCGGTGCGGATTTCGGGCGAATCCACCATCTCTTCGACGTTGCGCAGCCGGTCGGACCATTCGGTAAAATTGTCGCCGGTGAGCGGCCCGGCTTGCTCGCCCTCGGAGCCGCCACCGTTCGTGCCACCGCCCTCGCTTCCACCGCGAATGCCGCCGCGCTGCCGCGGCGTGTTGCCCGAGAGCGTCGCCCGCCCGCCGGGCTGTCCCGTGGGATTGGCATTCTGAACGGTCGGACTGGGCTGCCCACCGCCCAAGCCCTGCCCCTGACCTTGGCCCTGACCTTGCCCCTGAGCTTGGCCTTGTCCCTGACCTTCACCCTTGCCCTGACCCTCGCCTTTGCCTTGTGAGTCACCCGGTTTCGTCCCATCGCCTGGTGCTGCGGAGGTAGCGTCGCCTTTCTCTCCGCGCGGCTGCGGAGCGCCGGGGAGCGTGGGCGTCCCGCCTGCCGGTCCCGGCGTCTCGCCGGGACGAACTTCCAGCGGCGTCGCCTCGCCATTCGCGCCCTCACCCTCGGCCGCGTCGCCGGAAGTGCGCGATGGCGGGACGCGTGCGCTCCCCGGATTTTCCGCACCGGCGCTTTGCGTCAAATCGGGACGCGCGGCCGCGAGCTCGCGGTTGAGCTGCGCGCTCGCGGCGTCGAGTTCGGCGCGGGCTTGGCGGAGCGCTTCGGCTTCGTCGCCGAGCACGCTGTCGGCGGCGCGCTCGACGCCGGTTTTGAGATCCTCGATTTCCTGCCGCGCCTTTTCCTCAAACTTCCGCGCCTCCTTCGCGTAACCGGCCGACGCGAGCTTCTGCGTTTTCTCCAGCGTGTCGCCGGTGCCGGCGTGCGCAGTCTTGCGGAGCGTGTCGTAAAGCTCCTTCGCGAGCAGCGGCTCGGCGGCTTCCGCCTGCTCGCTCACGCGCTGCATTTGCTCGGTCAGCTTGCCGAGATCGCCCTGCTGTTTGGTAAATTTCTCCGCGAGTTTTTCGCGCTCGCCCGAGCCGTCGAGCGTGGGGCGCTCGGTCTGCGCGGGCTTGGCCTGGAGTTTGTCGGCGATCTCCTGCTGACGCTCGGCCAGCGCACGGGCGTCGGCGCGCATATCGCGCATCTCGTCCTTGAACTGCCCGCTCGTCTTCTTCCGAAACTCATCGCGCATCGCCTGCAAATCATTCGCCGTCCGCGTGCCGCTGGCGAGTGCCTGTGACGGCGCACCCTGCTGCATCGCCTCCGCTGCTTTCTGCGCCTCGGCGCGCGTCTTGTCGAGCTGCTGCCGCTGGGCCGCGAGCTGCGCCTGTTGCGACGACTGCTCCATCTTCTGCCGCGTCTCATCGAGGTCGGCGACAAGCTGCTGCTCTTCCTCGCGCAAACGCTGGAGCTGGCGCTTCAACTCCTCCTTCTGCTGCTCGGTCTTCGCTTCCTGGAGCGCGGTCTGGAGTTCCTTCACCCGCTCGTTGATGTCGTTCTGCCGCTGCGCGAGTTCCTTCAGCCGGTTCAAAACGGCGAGCTGATCGCGCTGCTGCTGCTCGGCCTCCTGCGGCTGGGCCTCGCTCTTGGTTTCGTAGCGCTTCTCCTCGTCTTTCATTTCCAGCTCGTCGAGCTGCTGCTGCTGCTTGCCTCCGCCCTTGCCCTTGCCCTTGGCCTGCTGGTTGCGCACCACGCGGAATTCGTGCGCCGCGAGTTTGAGCAGCGCGTTGTATGCGGCCTGTTCCGCGGCGAGCGCGTCGGGCAGGGGTGCGGCGGTCTCGGCGGCTTTGGTCAAATGGTCGTGCGCGGATTGCATCGCCTGCGCCGCCGCCTCCACGAGCGCCTTGCCCTTCGGGTCATCGGCTTTTTCCGCGAGCGCCTTCGCCTGCTCCAGCGCCTTCGCCTGCGAGTCCAAAATCACTGGCTCGTCTTTGCGATACTTCTCGCTCAGCCCTTTCGCGTCCGGGTTCGCCTCCTCGGTGCGTTGCAAATTCCATGTCGCGGTGACGATTTGCTTTTGCAGCTCCGCGAGCTTCGTCTCCTCCTCGCCCGCGCCACCGCCCGCGGGGCTTTGTCCGCCAGCCCCGCCGGCTCCGTCGCCGGGCCGGTAGATTTCCTCGAAAGGCCGCACCTCGGCAAAAAACATGTCGGTCGCCGTGCGGCGTGTCTGCCCGTCCGGGCCGGTGTCCTCGGCCCACAAAAACCACGACACGAGTTCATCCACCTTCACGCCGAGTTCTTCGAGCTTGAGCAAGTGCGCCACCTCGCGCTTTTCATCCGCCCGCGTCGCCTGGCCGAGTTCGATGTCCGTCGCGCCCCGGCCGGCGACGTTGATCGTGAGCCCATAGCGCGCGATCCCGAAGTCGTCCCACGCCTCCGCGCGAAACGCGACTTCCTCAAGCTGCGACACGCGCTGATCGCCTTTCGGTGTCTGGAATTTCAGCTCGGGCCGCCGGTTTTTCAGCGCCTCGACGATGAACTGTGCGGGCACTTTGTTCGCGCGCCCGTCCTCGTCTTCGAGCTTCAGTTCGTAGGTCGTGCTGACCTTGAGCGGAAAGTCGCGCAGCTCGGCGAGCGGCTTGCCTGCTTGCACGGCGAGCGGGATGCGCGTGCCGTCCTTCGCCACGAGCGTCGCGGATTTGACCGGCTTGTTGAGCGCAAAGGCCACGTCGAGCTTCGTGCCTTCGACCGCGCTGACGCGGCGCGTTTCCGGCACGGTCTTGTCGGGGAGCTTCGTGTATTCGGGGAAGTGGAGCGTCGCATCCGCGCGGTCGAGGCGGGGATGCTCGAAGACCTTCACCGTGAAATCGCGCGTCGCCGCGCCCGCGTATTCGATGCGGTAGCTGAGGTAGCCCTGCACTTCCGGCAGCCCGGCGCCGAAGACGGGATCGTCGAGGTTTTTCACGAGCGGCATCCGCTGCTCAGGCTCGTTCTTTGGCTGAAGCACGAGCGTCGCCGCGCCGGGCACGTCGCGATTGAACTTCGCCAGCACGATCAACCCGGAGCCGCGTTCGAGCGACACGTCGCCGGGGGTGATTTCCACGGCCTCCCCGCGGCGGATAGCTGGCGATTTCACTACGGTCCCAGTGATTTTGAGAGCGGGGATGTATGCAGCCAAAAATGCTGCGATTGCGACCGCGCCGAGTCCCGCCACCCGCCAGCGTGGGACGGCATCCAGCCAGTTTTGACTGCGGGCTTTCGCCGCAGCCCCAGCCACGATGCGTTGTTGGAGAAAGTTGAGCCGGAGAGTTTCACGGTCGGGGCGTTGCTCTACCGCAGTCAGTAGCAGCGCGTGCAGATCAGGATGCTGCACTTCGATCCGGCGCGCGATTCCTCGGTAATCAGGCAGCCACCGGCTCGCAATGTGTTTGGCGGCGAGCCAGATCAGCAGCGTCGCGAGGATGATGACGACTCCATCCAACTGGTAGTCGGAGTGGCTGACCCGTAAGAACACGGCTGCGAGAAGCAGCCCGAGCATCCCAAGCGCCGTTGCGGCCAACGTGCGCTGCAGGCGATGCCGACGAACGACCGGATCGAGCGCGAGTTTTAGCAGCGGAGTAGTCATGCGGTTGCGGTGGTTGAACTGCGGACGGTGCGTGAAAGTTTCCCGGCAATCAGGGTTTCAAGCAATAAGACTCCCAGCGCCCCAATGATTAGCCGGCGCCAGAGCTTTTGCTGGCCTTCGAGTTCGGCGGCCTGGCGCTGCGCGAGTTGCTCCGGGCTGGGTGGGTGAGCTTCGGTCGCGGCGGAGGGCAGCGGCACGCCGAGCGCGGTGAAACGGGCGAGCGGCAGCGGGGTGGTGCGGCTTTCGTCGGGCGCAAGGTTCACGACGAAGCGCCGCGTGCCGGGCGTGACGGCGTAGATGCCGGGCTGGTCGGTGCCGGCGAATTTGGCACCAGCGGCAGCGACGACTTCCGTGCCGTCGGGCTTGCGCACTTGCAGCTCGGCGGGATCGGCGGGCAGCGGCACTTCGTCGCCGACGAAATACTGCGCTTTCTGCGCGGGCGCATTGCTGCTCTGGTCGAGCAGCGCCTGCAGCAGCGGGACGAACTTCGACGAGAGCGCGAGCTGGCTATCGGACGGACGCCAACTGCTCGCAAAAATAACGACGCTGCCTTTGCCCAACGGCACCTGCACGATGGCCGGATCGCCGCTGTCGAACCGCGCGAGAATCTTCGCGCCGGGCAGCGCCGCCGCGTCGAAGCGCCGCCATTTCCAAAAATGAATCTTCGTGAAATCGCTAAACCGCGGATCGGCGAAGGCCGCGAAAACCGGATGCTGAAAGTCGATCTGCGCGAGCAACGCGTAGTCTTTCACCGCTGCCTCGGTCGCGGAAAACTGCGGCATTTCCAACAGTCGGGCGACAGCCTGCGCGCTGGCCCCGGAGGTGAGAGGCGCGATGACGATGCGCCCGTCGCGCGCGAACTGCCGGGCGGAGGCGAGCGGCGCATCGGCGGAGTTTTCGCCGAGCACGAGGAGCTGCGCCTGCTGGAGCTGAAAGGCGGGCACGGACGTCGCGGCGCGATGCGCGCTGACTTCGACGCTTTGCCGGCGCGTTTTGGGAAAGGCGCGGCGCAGGTAGTAGAGCGAGGCGTGGGTGTCGTCGTCCGCGTCCTCGCCGATGAAGAGCAGCGGGACTTTCACCGGCGGCGGCGGGAGGACGAAAGCGGTGTTGTCGAACGCGGTGTCGTCGCCGGAGAGCGTGAGCGAGGTGGCGCGCTCCGGCTGCTTTGGCGCGCGGACGATGCGGCTCTGACCGGCGGGAACGTAGGCGGCGACTTCCGCGCTGGCGTCGGTGGTCTGGCTCCAGCGCACGGGAAACTGCTCGCGCTTGGATTCGGCGGCATTCGTCACGCGCAGGCGCAGCGGTGCGTCCTCGCTCGGGGTTTCGGATTCATCGGACTCGGAGACCCACGACACGCTCGCGTTCTCGGCATGCTGCGCGCGCACCGGCTCCAGCTTCACCGTCACCATTTTTGGCCAGCCGTAGCCTTGCAGCGCGTCGAGCGTCGCGCCTTCCTGGAGGTCGCTGATGACCACGATCTCCGCGGGCTTCAACTCCGCCTTCGACGGCTGCTCCAGCAGCTCCGCCGCGTGGATCAGCGCGGCGTCGAGATGCGTCGCCGCCCAGCCCGGCGCGAGCGCGTCGAGCCGTTGCGCGGCGCTCGGTGCGCGGTCATCGGGCGGCAGCGTCTTCCATTCGTCGAAGCTCACTAGCGTCCGCACGGTGCCGTCGAAAGCGAGCAGCGCGACTTCATCGGCGGGCGTGGTTTTGCGCAGCACCTCGTCGGCTTTCGCCCGCGCCTCGTCCCACAGCTCTTCCCGCCGCATGCTCGCGCTCGCGTCCACGAGGATGACGACGCGTCGGCCCGCGCCCACCGCCTTCGCCGCTCCCGGCAGTTCGCTTTTGAAAAATGGCCGAGCGAAGCCCAGTGCGAGCAGCGCCACGGCGAGGCAGCGCAGCAGCAGCAGCCACGGGTTTTCCAACCGGCTCCGGCGCGTGACACGCGGCGGCGTGGGCTGGAGAAACATCAGCGTGCTGAACGGCGTCTGCTCTTTCGTCGTCCGGCGGATGAGGTGAAACAGAATCGGCCCGACCACCGCGAGCGCGCCGAGGGCGAAGAGGGGGGCGAGGAAGTTCATGCCGCGACCCTCCGGCGGACGAGCTTGCCGCGGGCGCTGCGGGCTTTGAGGAAATCGAAGAGCGCGAGTTCGAGCGGCTGCGTGGTGGTAAGCTGGAGGTGGGTGATGCCGAGCTGCTGGCAGGTCGCGCGGATGGCGGCGAGGTGGGCGTCGAACTGCGCACTGTAGTTTTTGCGCGCGAGCGCGGGGTCGATGAACAGGTCGCGCCCGGTCTCCACATCGACGAAGCGCGCCGGGTCGGCGAAATCGAAGGTCAGCTCCGCGGGGTCGAGCACCTGGAGGACGATGACCTCGTGGCGCGCGGCGGTGAGCAGCGCAAGAGGTGCGGCGAGCGCTTCGGCCGGCGCGAGCAGGTCGCTGATGAGTACGACGAGTCCGCGTTTCCTCACCAGCTCCGCGACACGACGGAGCGGTGCCGCGAGATCGGTGGATCGGCCCTCGGCGGGGCGCTCCAGCGCGAGCATCAGATGGCGCAGGTGGCCGGGGCGATGCCGCGCGGGCAGATATTCGCGCACCGTTTCGTCGAAGGTCAGCAGGCCCGTCGCGTCGCCCTGCTGCGCGAGGAAATACGCGAGCGTGGCGGCGAGCGTGCGCGCGTAGTCGAGCTTCGTCACGCCGCGCGAGCCGAAGCTCATCGAGCGGCTGGTGTCCGTCAGCAGGTAGGCGCGCAGGTTCGTCTCGTCCTCGAATTTCTTGATGAAATAGCGGTCCGTGCGACCCACCAGTTTCCAATCGAGGTAGCGCGGATCATCCCCCGGCGCGTACGGCCGGTACTCGCTGAACTCGACCGAAAATCCGTGATACGGCGACCGATGAAGCCCGTGCCAAAACCCCTCGACCACCGTCCGCGCCCGCAGCTCCAGATTGCGGATGCTCATCAGCGCCGCAGGGTCGAGAAAGCTCGATGACGCGGTTGAGACAGCGGCGGCCATACCGTGAGTTACTTCACCGTCCCCAGGATGCGCTCCACAACTTTCCCGACGCTCACGCCTTCCGCCTCCGCGCGGTAGTTCACCAGCACGCGATGCCGCAGCACCGGCGCGGCGAGGGCGATGACGTCCTCCTTCGTCACATGCGCCCGGCCTTGCAGCAGCGCGCGGGCTTTTCCGCCCAAAATCAAAAACTGAGCGGCGCGGGTGCCGGCGCCCCAGCTCACCCAGTCGTTGACGAAATCGGGCGTGCCGGGCTGGCGCGGGCGGGTGGCGGCGGCGAGGCGCACGGCGAAGCGCACGAGGTCTTCGGCGACGGGCACTTTGCGGACGAGTTCGTGAAAGCGGAGCACGTCTTCGCCGGTGAACAGCGGCTCGATTTTCTCGCCGCCCGACGAGGTGGTGCGCTGGACGACGGCGACCTCGTCATGCTCCGGCAGGTAGTCGATGACCACGTTGAACATGAAGCGGTCGAGCTGCGCCTCGGGCAGCGGATAGGTGCCTTCCATCTCGATGGGGTTTTGCGTGGCGAGGACGAAGAACGGCTCGGGCAGCGCGTAGCGTTTGCCGCTCGCCGTAACCTGATGCTCCTGCATGGCTTCGAGCAGCGCGGCCTGGGTCTTCGGCGGGGTGCGGTTGATTTCGTCGGCGAGCACCATGTTGCCGAAGATCGGCCCCGGCACAAAGACCAGCGCCCGCGCGCCGCCGGTGTCCTGCAAAATCTCGACGCCGGTGATATCCGTCGGCATGAGGTCGGGCGTGAACTGGATGCGCCGGAACTCGAGGTGGAAAATCTGCGCGATGCTTTTCACGAGGAGCGTTTTTGCGAGCCCTGGAGCGCCGGTGATAAGGCAGTGCCCGCCGGCAAACAGCGCGATGAGAATCTGCTCGATGACCTCGTGCTGTCCGACGATCGCCTTGCCCAACTCCGCGAGGATGCGCGCGCGGGCGCTGGTGAGCTGGTCGAAAGTGCGGGCGTCGGCGTCGGGGAGGGGTGGTGGGTTGGTCATGGGAAAAGAGCGCCGCCAAGCAAGCGCAATCGCCTCGGCAGCGCCAGCCTTTCACATGGGTCAGGTGTGCGGATCGCAGGCCTGGCAAAACTGGCGGCCCGGAGCTGCTCACCCAGCGTGACGAGGCTGCTAGCCGACGATCCACGTCAGCGCGCCGTGCGTCGGCTGCACGAGGGCGGCGGGCAAGGAGTTGCCGCCGCTGACGATACTCTCGACGAGCGCATGCTTGTCCGCACCGGTGACGAGGAAGGCGATGTGCCGCGCGGTGTTGAGCAGCGGAAAGGTCATGGTGATGCGCTGCGGCGGCGGCTTGGGGCCGGTGGCGGGGATGACGTTGCGCACGGTTTCATCGAGCGCTGGCGAGCCGGGGAAAAGCGACGCAGTGTGGCCGTCTTCGCCGAGGCCGAGGAGCACGAGATCGTGAACGTAGCGCAGTTCGCCAAAGCGCGCGGCGACGGCGGCGAGCTTGTCCTCATATTCCTGCGCGGCGGCGGCGGGAGCGATCTCGCCGCGGATGCGGAAAACGTTGCCGGCGGGAATCGGCACTACGTCGAGCAGCGTCTCGCGGGCCATGCGGAAGTTGCTGTCGGCATGATCCGGCGGCACGCAGCGCTCGTCGCCGAAGGTGATCTGCACGCGGTTCCAAGCGAGGTCCACGCCGAGCCGGACGATCTGCGCATGCACGGCGCGCGGGGTGTTTCCACCACTCAGGGCGAGACGAAAAAGGCCGCGCTCCGCGATCGCGGCGCGGGCGTGCCGGAGGATGAACTGCGCGGCGTCGGCAGCGAAATCCGCCGGACGGATTACATCAGTTTGCACGACAGGGAAAATTGCAGCCGCCCCGCGCCGGCACGGAAGAAGTCGAGTTCGATGAGCATGAGCGAGGCCTTGCGCACATGCAGCGCGGTGTTGGTCGCCACGCCGAGGAGGTGCGCGGCGAGCTGGCTGAAATCCGGCTCGTGGCCGACGAGCATCACGCTGCCCTGGCTGCGGTAGGCACCCAGCTCCTCCAGCGCCGCCGCGGGGTGCATCCCACACGCCAGCCACGGCGCGATGACCAGTTCCGCGCGCATCTTCGTCACCACGATCTGCGCCGTCTCATGCGCCCGCCGGACGGGGCTCGTCAGCACGAGCGAGAGGTGCATCTCATGCGCTTCGCAAAACCGCGCGACCTTCTCGGCTTGCGCCCTGCCCTTGTCGGAAAGCGCGCGCGCTTCATCGCTCGGCGCGGGCGTGTCCGCATCGGCGTGGCGGAGGAGGTAGAGGAGCATGGGGAAAGTCGGAGGGCGGAGGGCGGAAGTGGGAAGATGGAGCGGCGGGCAGTCTTCCGACCTCCGCTCTCCGGCTTCCTACATCACCATCCCGCCATCCACGGTCAAGACCTGCCCCGTTATGTATTTCGCCTCCGCGCTCGCAAGGAACGCCACCGCGCTCGCGATGTCCTCGGGCTCGCCGAATTTGCCCAGCGGAATCTGCTTCACCACGCCGCTTTTCAACTCCTCCGGCAGCCCGCTCGTCATGTCCGTGGCGATGAAGCCGGGGGCGACCGCGTTGCAGGTGATGCCGCGGCTCGCCAGCTCGCGCGCGATCACTTTCGTCAGCCCGATCAGTCCCGCCTTGCTGGCCGCGTAATTCGCCTGGCCCGCGTTGCCCATGATCCCGGCGACGCTGGCGATATTGATGATCCGCCCGCTGCGCTGCTTGAGCATCGGCCGCTCGACGGCCTGGATGAAATTAAACGCGCCCTTCAAATTTGTATCCACCACCACGTCCCAGTCCGCCTCGCTCATCCGCATGGAGAGTCCGTCGCGCGTGAGGCCGGCGTTGTTCACGAGGATGTCCACGCGGGAAAAATCCGCGAGCACGCGCTCGGCCAGCGCCTTCACCGCCTTCGTGTCCGCCACATCCACAGCGTAGGCCACGGCCAGCCCGGCGTGGGTGGCGTTGATCTCGTCGGCGGTGCGCACGGCGTTCAGCTCGGTGCGGCTGACCACGGCCACGCGCGCGCCTTCGCTGGCGAGCCGCAGGGCGATGGCGTGGCCGATGCCGCGGCCGGCTCCGGTGACGATGGCGACTTGATTGGCGAATCTCATAAGCGGGTGGGGCTGGGTTTTTTTGGAAAACGGGAGCGCAGGCTATAAAGCCCGGCCGCGCATGTGTCCAGCCGCGAGCCGCCGACGGAAGAATGTTACATCGCCGCCCAATGCAGGCCACATGGGCGGGCGAAGGTGGCCGCCATGAACCGCACCTTTTACACCGTCAGGGTCAATGCCACCGGCTTTTGCCGCTACTGCTGCGGCCCGCGGCAAATTTACCGCCGCCGCCTGAACCACACCTTGCAGTTCCTACTCACGCTCGTCACCCTCGGCCTGTGGGCAATGCCCTGGCTGGCCATGTGGGCCTTCAGTCTGCGCCGTCCGTGGCGCTGCCGGACCTGCCGCCGGGTGGTGGAACAATCCGCGGCCATTGAGCCGGCCGACGCGGACAGTGCAGCGGCGCCGTGGGTCGGCAGCAGGCGGCTATGAGCATTGGCCGCGCGCATTTCCCCCGCGCTATCGCTTGCATTGCCGGAGAAACCGGCGAATGTCGCCGCCCTTCCGCGCGGACTGCAGGTCCGTGCGGAGTGCTTCCAGGAAAGCAGTGCCACCCCGGCTGAGCCGCACCTCGCCACCAACCAACCATGCCCGGCCCACGCGGCGCAGCAGTCGTCTCCATCATTATGCCAGTTGAAGAAATCATCGAAACCGAAGGAACCATCACCGCCGTCCTCGCCGGCACCATGTTTCGCGTCGCCCTCGCCAACAAGCACCTCGTGCTCGCCCACATCTCCGGCAAAATGCGCAAGCGCTTCATCCGCCTCACCCTCGGTGACCGCGTGAAAATCGAGATGTCGTCCTACGATTTGGACAAGGCCCGCATCGTCTATCGGCTCGGGTAGGGGAGTGGCGGCGGCCCTTGAGGAAAGGCCAAAATTTTCCTCGTCAGGCCGGTCGTTTCACGGTTCATCGTCGCCTTCCAAATGAAAACGACCCTCCCACTCCTCCTGCTCGGCGCGCTCTCCGCGACCGCCTTTGCCGACGATCTCGGCTACACCGACACGCCGCTGATCCCCGGCACTAAATGGCACGTCCACGACAGCGGACGCCCCCAGCCGACCGTCATTACACCCGGCGAATTCCCTACGCCGGAAAAAGCGAGCACGCCCCCGAGCGACGCCGTGGTGCTTTTTGACGGCAAGGATTTGTCGAAGTGGAAATCCGGCAACGGCGAAGCCAAAGCGAAAGTGGAAAACGGCGCGGCCGTCATGGGCGGCGGCGACCTCCAGACGAAGGATGAGTTTGGCCCCGACTTTCAGCTCCATGTCGAGTGGACCGCGCCCGTCCCCGCGCAGGGCAAAAGCCAGGGCCGAGGCAACAGCGGCATCTTTCTTTTTGGGCGCTACGAGATCCAGGTGCTCGACAACTACGAGAACCAGACCTACCCCGACGGCCAAGCCACCGCGATCTACGGCTACATGCCGCCGCAGGTGAACGCCTCGCGCAAGCCCGGCGAGTGGCAGACCTACGACATCATCTGCGAAGGCCCGCGCTTCAAGGAAGGCAAGCTCGAGAAGCCGATGGTCGTCACCGTCCTGCACAACGGCGTAGTCACGCAAAACCACACCGTCCTCATCGGCGAAACGCCGCACCGCAACGTCGGCACCTACCACGCACACGCGGAGAAAGGCCCGATCCGCCTGCAAGACCACGGCAGCCCCACGCGCTATCGCAGCATCTGGCTTCGCGAGCTCAAGATGCCCACGCCCGAAGACCTCGGCGCCGGCCCGCAGCTCGGCAAATAAACCGCGCCCGCAACCTTCAAAACGCCAAGGGCGATCCGATTTTCGGATCGCCCTTTTGGTTTCAGCCCAGGCGCCGCACCGCTCCGTTCACGCGGACGGCGTGGCTTTCACGAAGCGCCCCAATTTCCGTTTCGCCAGCGCTGCCACGTCGTCCAGCTCCTCGATCCGCAGCAGAAACGCCACGGCGAAAAACGCCGCGCCCGCCACGCCGATCGTTGTGAACAGCGCCGCCGCCTTGACGACCAAAACCGCGTGCGCCGCCGCCGGCAGCGCCCACCGCATCGCCGCCCAGCATACCGCCCCGAGCGCCGCGCCGGCGACGGTCAGTTTCGCCAGCGTCGCTGCCATTTGTCTCGTCTCGAGCCGCTGCACATGGCGGTGCATGAGCGCGTAGAGGAGCGCGAAATTCGTCAGCGCCACCAGCCCCGTCGAGAACGCCAGGCCGCGGTGCCCCCAGCCGAGATGAAAGGTGAACCACTGGTTCAGCCCGTAGTTCACCGCGATGGACAGGAAGCTCACCAGCATCGGCGTGTTCCGCTTGCCCAGCGCGTAGAAAGCGGGCGCCAGCACCTTGATCCCCGCGTAGGCGCACAGCCCCACGGCGTAGAACTGGAGCGCCTCCGCGGCGTGCAGCGTGTCGAGCGCCGTGAATTTCCGCCGCTCATAAATCAGCCCGATGATCGGCCGCGCCAGCACCATCAGCCCGATGGTGCTCGGGATGGTCAGCACGAAAGCGAGGCGCATTCCTTTCGCCAAAATCGAGCGGAACTCCGCGGTGTTCCCCGCCGCCGCGCTGCGCGAAATCACCGGCAGCGTGACCGTGCCGATGGCTACGCCGAAAATGCCGATGGGGAGCTGCATCAGCCGGAAGGCGTAGTTCAGCCAGCTCACCGCGCCGTCGCCGAGATGCGACGCGAAGTTGCCATTGACCATCACATTCACCTGCACCGCACTCGCCGCGATCACCGCCGGCCCCATTAGCAAAAGGATGCGCCGCACGCCCGGATCGCGCCAGGCAAAGTCCGGTCGGAAATGAAAGCCCACCCGCCGCAGCGCGGGGAACTGCACCACAAGTTGCATCGTCCCGCCGATCAGCGTGCCGATGGCGAGGCCGATCAGCGAGCCGGTGCCGTAGTGCGTTGTGCCAAACGCCGGATCGAGAAACCACCCGAGCGTCACGCCGCCGATGATCGAGCCGATGTTGAAAAACGTGGAGGCCATCGCCGGCATGCCGAAGACGTTTTTCGCATTCAGCATCCCCATGACCAGCGCGGCCAGCGACACGAGCGCGATGAACGGAAACATGATCCGCGTCAGCAAAATCGCCGTGTCCATCTTCCACGGATCGTCGGCAAAGCCCGCCGCCAGCACATGCATGAGCTGCGGCGCGAGCGCGATGCCGAGCAGCGTCACCGCCGACATGAAGACCGCCGTCAGCGTCGCCACCTTGTTCGCCAGCCGCCACGCCTCCTGGTCGCCGCCGGTCGTGATCTTTTCTGAAAACGTCGTGATGAACGCCGTCGAGAGCGCGCCCTCGGCGAAAAGATCGCGCAGCAAATTCGGCGCGCGGAACGCTGCAATGAACGCGTCCATCCCCGCGCTCGCGCCAAACAGCGCGGCGAAAACCTGCTCGCGCACCAGCCCAAGCAGCCGGCTGCACATCACCGCGAGGCTCACGAGCCCGGCGGACTTCGTGCTGATTTTGTTCGGTGCGGCGGCCATCGCGTTACTTCGGATGCGCCGCCTTGCGCAGCCGGTCCATGATCGCCGCGCCGAGCCCGGTGTCCGGCAGCCGCTCGGCGAGAATCACGTCGAGCCCCGCTTCATCCAGCCGCCGCAGCTTGGCAAAAAGCCCCGCCGCCGCCGCGCGCAGGTCGCCCTTTTCGCTCAGCCACTCCACCTGCGCAAAGCGCCCGTAGTCGTGGCCCGCCGCGCGCTTCCATGCGAGCAGTCCCGCGCGCACGCCGCTGCCCGGCGTCAGCTCCGTGGCGTGGTCGATGAGGAAAAGCCGCGTGCCCGGCGCGTAGTGGCTGGCGAGCTGGCCGGGCGCTTCCGGGTGTGCGCCCGCCGCAGGGGTGAGCGTGGCGAAAAATGCGCGCATGTCCTCCTGCGTCACGCCTTCCGGCGCGGTGCGGTTTTCCATCCACACCTCCGCGAGGTCGTGCGCCGTGACCGGGCCGGCGCGCAACATCCGCAGCCGGCCGCTTTCCACCGCCACGATGGTGCTCTCCACGCCATGCTGGCTCGCCCCGCCGTCGAGGATCAGCGGGATGCGCCCCGCGAGTTCCGTATGCACATGCGCGCCGGTCGTCGGGCTGATGCGGCCAAAGCGGTTCGCGCTCGGTGCAGCCAGCGGGCGGCCGAAACGCTCGATCACCGCGCGGAAAACCGGATGCGCGCTCATCCGCACAGCCACGGTGCCGAGGCCCGCCGTCACCAGATCCGGCACCACCGCGTGCCGCGGCAGCACCAGCGTCAGCGGCCCCGGCCAGAACCGCTCGATGAGCGCCGCGACCAGCGTTGCGCTTTCCGTCGGAATATCCGCGAGCTTTTCCAGCCACACACGGTTCGGCAAATGTACGATCAGCGGGTCGAAAAACGGCCGCTCCTTCGCCTCGAAAATTTTCACCACTGCCTCGGGCCGCAGCGCATCAGCGGCCAGCCCGTAGACCGTTTCCGTCGGCAGCGCCACCGGGTCACCCGTCGCCAGCACCGCCGCCGCGCGGGCCACCGCCGCGTCGAAAAGCGCGGGCGCATTGGTGGGCAGAAGCAGGGTTTCCATAGCGGGCCGGTCGCTGAGAATCATTTGCCGAGGCTGCCGCGCAGCGCCTCACGCGCTGCGAGTGCCCGGTCGGCGGCGAGCTGCGTGGTCGCGCCAAAAGCGGTGAGATGCCCCATCTTCCGTCCCGCGCGCGGCTCGGCTTTGCCGTAAAGGTGCAGCTTCACCGCAGGCATCGCGAGCACTGCGGCCCAGTCGGGCTCGCCCTCCGCCCACAGGTCACCAAGCAGATTCACCATCGCCGCCGGGCGGAGCGAAGCGGTGTCGCCGAGCGGCAGTCCGCACACCGCGCGGAGCTGCTGCTCGAACTGGCTCGTCACGCTCGCGTCGAAAGAAAAGTGCCCGCTGTTGTGTGGACGCGGCGCGAGTTCGTTGACGAGGATCGAGCCGTCCGCGAGCAGAAACATCTCGACTGCGAGCAGCCCGACAAGCTCCAGTTTTTCCGCAATGCTGACCGCCAGAGCCCGCGCCTTTGCGGCCGCCTTGGGCGAGATATTCGCGGGCACGATGGTCACATCGAGGATGTGATTCCGATGCACGTTCTCGCACACCGGATACGTCGCCGTGCCGCCATCCGCGCCGCGCGCCACGAGCACGGAGATCTCTTTTTCGAACCGCACGAACTGCTCCAGCACCGCGCCCGTTCCGGCGAATGGCGCCCACGCTTCCACCAGATTATCGCCCGGCGCGATCTTCCGCTGGCCCTTGCCGTCGTAACCAAACGCCGCCGTCTTCAGCACCGCCGGCAGACCGATCTCCGCGACCGCTGCAGCCAGTTCACCAGCACTCGCGACCGCCTTGAAACCCGGCAGCGGCACGCCCGCCTGGTCGAGGAATTCCTTCTCCCGCAGCCGGTGCTGGCAGATGTGCAGCGCGCTCGCCGCGGGGCGGACTTCGCAAAATTCCGCCGCCCACTGGACCGTCTGCACGGGGATGTTTTCAAACTCGAAGGTGAGCACATCCACCCCACGCGCAAAGTCGCGCACCGCCGCCGCGTCGTCGTAGCGCGCCGCCACTTCGCGGTCGGCGAGCTGGCCGGTCGGCGTGTCTTCGTCCGGCGAAAAAGTATGCACGCGGTAGCCCATGCGTCGCGCCGCGATGGCAAACATCCGCCCGAGCTGCCCGCCGCCCATTACGCCAATCGTGCTGCCCGGAAGAAAGACGCGCGGCCCGCTCATTCGAGTGTCTGCGCCAGCACGTCAGCCGTCTGCTGCGCGCGGAATTCTTCCAGCGCAAAACGGATCGTCTCATTCTTCAGCGCCAAAATGCTGACCGCAAACAACCCCGCGTTTTTCGCCCCCGCCGCACCGATGGCCAGTGTCCCGACCGGCACGCCGCCCGGCATCTGCACGATGGACAGCAGCGAGTCCAGCCCGCGCAAAGTCTTCGACTCCACCGGCACGCCGAGCACCGGCAGCGCCGTCTGCGCCGCGATCATCCCCGGCAGATGTGCCGCCCCCCCCGCGCCCGCGATGATGACCTGCACGCCCCGCTCCGCCGCGCCCGTGGCGAACTCCGTGAGCAGCGCCGGCGTCCGGTGCGCGGAAACGATCCTCGCCTCGTGCGGAATATGGAATTTCTCCAGCATCTCCACGGCGCAACGCATCGTGTCCCAGTCCGATTTGCTACCCATGACGACGGCCACAAGGGGCGCGGGTGATTTCATAAGCCGCGTATAGGAAAGGCGCGGCGTGGAAAGGGGAAGTGGAAAGTGCGCCGCGCGTTTCCCACTTTCCACTTTCACCCTCACTCCGCACTCTCCCCCCATGTTCGTCCCGCGCACCAATATCGTCCTCATCGGCTTTATGGGCAGCGGCAAGTCGTCCATCGGCCGGCTCGTCGCGGGGCGGCTGGGCTTTCAGTTTGTGGATACCGACACGCTGCTCGTCGCGCGCGACGGACGCGAGATCGCGGAGATTTTCGCGCGCGATGGCGAGGCGCGTTTTCGCGACATGGAAAAGTCCGTGCTCGAATCCCTCGGCACGCGCGACCGCTGCGTCATCTCGACCGGCGGCGGCGTCATCCTGCGGGAGGAAAACCGCGCGCTGCTCCGCGGGCTCGGCTTCACCGTGTGGCTGACCGCGAGCGAGGACGTGATCTACCAGCGCGTCTCGCGCAACACCAAGCGCCCGCTCCTCCACACCGCCGACCCGCGCGCCACCGTCACGCAACTCCTCGCCGCGCGCCGGCCTTTGTACGAAGCCGCCGCGCAGCTCACCCTCGACACCACCACCCTCACCCACGCGCAGGCGGCGGAAGCGGTGATGGTCGCGGCGCGGCGCGCTTTTTCGTGGGATACTGCGGGGTGAAAACGGAACTCATCGCGCAGGCCGAAAGCCTCGGCTTCGCGCTCTGCCGCATCGCCCCGTGCGTGGCCCCGCCGCACGCCGCGGAGTTCCGCGCGTGGCTCGATGACGGCCGCGCGGGCGACATGGCCTGGCTCGCCCGCAACGCCGACCGCCGCACCGATCCGCAGCAAGTGCTGCCCGGCGCGCGGAACGTGGTGGTGCTGGCGATGAGTTACTGGCAAGGCGAAAGGCGAAAGGCGAAAGGCGATGGGTTTTCGCCCGATCAGCCGCCATCGCCTTTCGCCTTTCGCCCTTCGCCTTTTCAAATCGCCCGCTACGCCTGGGGCGACGACTACCACGACATCATCGACGCCAAGCTCCGCACGCTCGACGCCTGGCTCACCGCGCGCGGCGGACGCCAGCGCTGCTACGTGGACACCGGCCCGATGCTCGAGCGCGATTTCGCCGCGCTCGCCGGCGCGGGCTGGCACGGCAAGTCCACCATGCTCATCCACCCGCAGCTCGGCGCGTGGTTTTTCCTCGCCGAAATCCTGACCACCCTCGACCTCGCGCCCGACGCGCCGCTGCCCGACCGCTGCGGCAAATGCACGCGCTGCATCACCGCCTGCCCCACCGGCGCGATCACCGCGCCGCACCAGCTCGATGCGCGGCGCTGCATTTCCTACCTCACCATCGAGCTGAAAGGCAGCATCCCCGAGGCGCTGCGCCCGCTCCTCGGCGACCGCATCTACGGCTGCGACGACTGCGCCGCCGCCTGCCCGTGGAACCGCTTCGCGCAAGCCGCGACCGAGACCGCCTTCGCCGCGCGCGAATTCGTCCACCGCTGGACGCTCCGCGATTTCCTCGCGCTCGACGACGACGGCTTCCGCGCGCTGTTCAAAAAGTCGCCCATCAAGCGCATCAAACGCCGCGGCTTTCTCCGCAACGTCTGCGTAGCCCTCGGCAACACCGGCACCGCGGCCGACCTGCCCGCGCTCGAGCGCGCCGCGCAAGACCCCGAGCCGCTCATCGCCGAGCACGCCGCGTGGGCCGTGGCGCGCATCCGCGGGCGGGAAGCGATTCAACCCACGCCGTCATCCTGAACGGAGTTTGGCCGTGGGCGAAGGGGGGAGGAGAAACGCAGTGAAGGATCGCAGATAGAAAAGGGCGGAGGCGGCGGGTTGCCGGGTGGAGCACTCGACCCGAGTGCTGTTCTCGGCGACCCGCCGCGAACGTGACGCTATGCGTCCACTACGGAGACTTCATGTGCCAAAGCTGTGCTCACTCAATGCCCCCGGCGGGTCGCCGGGCGCAGCACTCGGGTCGAGTGCTCCACCCGAAGTCCTGCCGCCTCCGCCCATTTACAGTCAGCGGTTCTTCATTCCGCCATTATCGCAAAGCCTCCAATGGCTGCGTTTAGAGTGACGGCGGGATTTTTGAATGGCCGACCGTCAGCGAGCGCGCACATTTTTCCCTCGTCACTTTTCACCTTCATCCCGAAACTCCCGCGCCATGCCCGCTGAAGCCCGCGTCACACCCATTTGGAAAAAGCAGAAACTCTTCGTCGCCGTCTTCTTGCTGGCGATTGGCGGATGGTTTTTCTACGACGGCCAAATCGGCTATCCGAAAAAGAACGAGCGCTGGCGGGAATATGAAAAATTCAAGACTGAAGACCGCGCCTCCGAGTGGCCCGACTATGCGAAAAGCCGCGGCTGGAGCGCCACGCCGGAGCACAAGCTGCTCACGCACGAGGACATCGTCGGGCAGTTTGCCTTTGGCGGGCTCGCCGCGCTGCTCGGCGTAATTACGCTGGCCTACTGGGCGATCCAAAAAGGCCGGGTGGTAAAGACCGACGCCGACGCCGTGCATACGCCCGCGGGCACGCGCGTGCCGTTTTCCGCGCTCACCGGCGTGGGGAAGAAAAAGTGGGAGGGGAAGGGGCTGGCGACGGTGCGCTTCGAGATCGAGGGCCGGAAGGGCGAGTTCGAGCTGGACGACTACAAATACGACCGCGACGCCACCGTCCAAATCCTCGCTGAGATCGAGCAGCACCTCAGCACGCGCGGGTGATTCGCGGGCCCGTGCGCGCCGCACTCGACACCCGGAAAACGCGCCGGTAGCGTCGCCGCCCATGAGTTCTCCCGACCCTCAAGATTTCACGCCGGAGTCCGGCGCACCCACCGACGTAGCCCCACTCGGCCGCCGCGGCCCGAAGCCGGATCACGAAAAAACGGCGGGCGAGGACGGGACTCGTTTCGACTGGAATCTCATCGCCAACGACCCCGGCTTCGCCGCGCTCAAGGCCGCGAAACGCCGCTTCATCATTCCGGCCACGATCTTCTTTTTTATCTATTACATGACCCTTCCGATCCTGGTCGGCTTCTACCCCACGCTCATGAAAACCCCCGTCTGGGGCAAGGTGAACATCGCCTACCTGTTCGCCCTTTCGCAGTTCCTGATGACGTGGACGCTCTGCGCGCTCTACGTCCGCGCGGCCCGCCGCTGGGACGTGATGAATGCCGAACTCCTCGCCCGCCTCGTCCGCCGCTAATCCCATGCTCGCCTTCGTCTTCACCCCGGCTTTGGGGATGTTCCTCGCCTTCGTCGCGCTCACCCTCGTCATCACGTATTTCAGCGCGCGCAAAGCCACCGGCTCCGCCGCTTACTTTGCCGCAGGGCGCTCGATCAAAGGCTGGCAGAACGGCCTCGCCGTCGCCGGCGACTACATGAGCGCGGCCAGCTTTCTCGGCATTAGCGGCATCATCTGCCTCAAAGGCTACGACGGCTTCATGTACTCCGTGGGCTTTCTCGTCGCCTATCTCACCGTGCTTTTTCTCGTCGCCGAACCGCTCCGCAACGCCGGCAAATACACCATGGCCGATCTGCTCGCGTACCGGCTGAAAGCCCGCCCGGTGCGCGCGATGGCCGCCCTTTCCACGCTCGTCGTTTCCACTTTCTACATGATCGCGCAAATGGTCGGCGCGGGCGGAATCATCGAGCAGTTGATCGGCGTGCCGTTTGCGCCCGCCGTGATCGGCGTCGGCGTGCTCATGCTCATCTACGTGGTCTTTGGCGGCATGCTGGCGACGACGTGGGTGCAGATTATCAAGGCGATCCTGCTCATGGGCGGCGCGTTCGCGCTGAGCTGGATGGTGCTGAGCAAATTCGATTTCAGCCTCGGCACGTTCTTCGACGCCGTGTCCCAGGCGACCTACGGCGGCACCAAACCGCCGGTGAACCTGCTCGACCCCGGCATGGCCTACGGGGCCAGCGCCAAGAATCCGTGGGGCGCGTGGGATTTCATCTCGCTCGCGCTCGGGCTCGTCCTCGGCACCGCGGGGCTGCCGCACATCCTCGTCCGCTTCTACACGGTGCCGGATGCGAAAACCGCGCGGGTCAGCGTGGTGTGGGCCACGGCGATCATTGGCGTCTTCTACATCATGACCACATTCTTCGGCTTCGGCGCGGCGATCCTGCTCAAACTCAAAGACCTCCCGCTCGACGCCAAAGGCCTGCCCAACGGCAACATGGTCGCGCCCGTGCTCGCCCACGTCCTCGGCGGGGAGCTGTTCTTCGCGTTCATCAGCGCGGTCGCCTTTGCCACCATCCTCGCCGTCGTCGCCGGTCTCACGATGAGCGCCAGCACTTCTTTCGCGCACGATTTTTTCACGAACGTGATCCACCACGGACGGGAGACCAAACCCGGCCAGGAAGTGCGCGTCGCGCGCATCACCGCCTTCGTCGTCGGCGCGGCCAGCATCGCCCTCGCGATCAAGCTCGGCTCCAGCGTGAACGCCGCCATGCTCGTCGGCCTCGCGTTCTCGGTCGCGGCCTCGGCCAATCTCCCGGTCATCCTTTTCTCGATCTTCTGGAAACGCTTCAACACCGCCGGCGCCGTCGCCGGTCTGGGCATCGGGCTCGTCTCGTCCATCGTCCTCATCCTGCTCAGCAAAAACGGCCTCTACACCGCCGAGACCGCGCCTTTCCCGCTTGCGAATCCCGGCATCGTCAGCATCCCGCTGGGCTTTCTCGCGGCCTACTTTGGAACCGTGCTCACGCCCCGCGACCTTGAGGCCGAGTCGAAATTCAACGAACTCAGCGTCCGCTCCCAGACCGGTCTCGGCGCGGAGAAGGCCACGGCGCATTAGCAGGGCAAAGTGACCGTGGAAAGTCGCGCACGGCTGCGTTCCGTTTCAATCTCCACCTTCACTTTCACTTGTCCCCGGTCCGCCATCTCTATTTCCACATCCCGTTCTGTCCGAAGCTCTGCCCGTATTGCAGCTTCTACGTCGAGACGGGGGCGAAAAATAAGACGACCGCGTTTCTCGATGCGCTCTTGCGGGAAGTCGATGACGCAGGGCGGCGGTTCGAGTTGCGCCCGCAGACGATCTATTTCGGCGGCGGCACGCCGAGCGCGCTCACCGTGGAGCAGCTTGAATACTTGCTCGGCGGGCTGCGGGCGCGACTGGATTTGCGCGGGCTGACGGAGTGGACCTTCGAGGTGAATCCCGCCACGGTGCGCGCGGAAAAGGCGCGGCTTTTGAAAGGTGCGGGCGTGACGCGGATCAGCCTCGGCGTGCAATCGTGGGACGACGGGCTGCTGAAAACGCTCGGCCGTGTGCATGACGCGGCGCAGGCGGAGGAGACGTTCGCGACATTGCGCGACGCGGGTTTCGACAACATCAACCTCGACTTGATGTTTGCCGTACCGGGCCAGTCGCTCGCGCAGTGGGATTCGACGCTGGCGAAAACGGTCGCGCTCCGGCCCGAGCACGTCTCGTCGTACTGCCTCACCTACGAGGAGGACACCGCCTATTTCCGCCAGCTCCAGCTCGGCACTTTCCGCCAGGACGACGAGCGCGACGCCACCCTTTTCGAGATGGCGATGGACGCGCTCCCCGCCGCCGGTTTCGCGCAATACGAGATCTCCAACTACGCCCGCCCCGGCCGCGAATCCGTCCACAACTTCGCCTACTGGCGCGGCGCGGACTACCTCGGCTTCGGCCCGAGCGCCTTCTCCACCGTGGGCCTCCGCCGCTGGCAGGCGATCCCCGACACCGCCGAGTACACCCGCCGCATCCTCGCTGGCGAGAGCGTCGAGCATTTCACCGAGGAGCTGTCGCCCGCCACGCGCGCGGGCGAGATCGCCGCCTTCGCCGTCCGCACGCGCGAAGGCATCGCCGCCCGCGACCTCGCACGTTGGCCGGGGGTGATGGAAGAGTTTGCGGCGCTCGGTTTTTTGGAAAGCCGTGGCGACCGCGTCGTGCTCACGCGCCGGGGGAAGATGATGGCGGATTCCGTGGCGGAAGCGTTTGTTTGAAAACCGCAGAGGCGCAGAGAGCGCAGAGGGGCCGTCGCTTTGAAAGCTGCGCTCCCGCTCATTTCGCCACTGACGCCCACACGCGCGGGCCGAAGATCAGCACGCCGATGAGGAATGCCGCGAGCGCCGCACAGAGCACCGCGCCGGCGGCGACATCCTTGGCGCGGCCGGCGAGCGGATGCTGCTCGGGTGAGACGAGATCGACCACGGTTTCGAGCGCGGTGTTCAGGCCCTCCGCCGTCCAGACGAGCCCGATGGCGGCGATGACTGCGCACCACTCGCCGCCCGAAATGCCGAACCAGAATCCCGCCCCGACAGCGAGCAGCGTGGCGAGGGCGTGGAGGCGCGCATTCGCCTGCATACGGAGCAGGATGCCGATGCCGCGCAAGGCGTAGCCGAAGCTTCGCGCCAGCCGCCCGCGCGCGGTCGGCGGTGCGGTCGGGCGTTCGCTCATCGCCGGCGGCTACTTGTTTTCCGGGAAAAACTTTGGCGCCTCGCCGGGCTTGGCCTCGGCCTCGGGCTTGGCCGTTGCCGGCTTCGCAGCTTCGGCCGGCTGCTCCGCAGCCTTGGCCTCGCCCTTCGTGTCCGCGTGATGACCGCCCGCCGCATGCTCCTGCGGCAGTTCGGAGGCGGGGTGTTTTTCACAGGCCGTGGCGAAGACGGCGAGGGCGCAGACGGCGAGGATGGAAAACCATTTCATAAGAGCGCCGGAGGCTAGCCGCCGCGCCTCGCGTGGCTAGCGAAAAGGTGCGGGCGTCACGCGCCGCGATAGCTGCACCGCGCGGTGGGCGTCTCGTGAATGACGATCTCAGCGAGGCCGGGGCACTGCGGCGCGAGCTTCTGCCAGAACCACGCCGCCATGTTTTCGATGGTCGGGTTTTCGAGCCCGGCGATTTCGTTGAGATAGGAATGATCGAGCTGCTCGACGATGGGCCTCATCGCGCGGCCGATGACGGCGTGGTCGTAAAACCAGCCGGTCGCCGGATCAGTTTCGCCTTCGACGGAAATCTCCACTTTGAAACTGTGGCCGTGCATCTGCCGGCACTTGTGGCCCTCGGGCGCAAAAGGCAGGGTCTGGGCGGCTTCGAAGGTGAAATCTTTGGTGAGGCGGACTCGCATAAGGCGGCTCTTTTACCGCAGAGGCGCAAAGGACGCAGAGCAAAATGAGCGGGCGTTTTCCTCCTCTGCGCACCTCCGCGCTCGCTGCGCCTCTGCGGTGAAATTCAAACGCCCTTCTTTTTCGGATCCCAAATGAACTTGTGCATCTGGAGCTGGAACCGGACGGGCAGCTTGTCTTCCAAAATCCACGCAACGATGTCGCGCGGCTCGATGCGGCCGAAGATCGGCGAAAACAGCACGCCGCCGCAGCGGGTGGCGAGGTCGTGGGTGCGGACCTGCGCGCGCGACCATTCGTAATCTTCGCGCGTGCCGATGACGAATTTCACCTCATCGCGTTTCGCCAGGTGCGGAATGTTCGACCACAGGTTGCGCGCTACCTCGCCGCTGCCGGGCGTTTTCAAATCCATGATGCGACGGACGCGCGGGTCGATCACCGAGATGTCGTGCGCGCCGCTGGTCTCGATGAGCACGGTGCGCCCGGCGTCGCAAAGCGCGGTCATCAGCGGGTGGACGTTCTTTTGCAAAAGCGGCTCGCCGCCGGTGATCTCGACGAGCGGACAGTCGAGCGCCAGCACCTCGGCGAGCACGTCGGCGACGGCGCGCTTTTTGCCTTCGTAAAAGGCGTACTCGGTGTCGCAGTAGGTGCAGCGCAGGTCGCACGCGGTGAGGCGCACGAAGACGCAGCGCCAGCCCGCCCACGAACTCTCGCCCTGCACGGACTGGTAGATTTCGTTGATCTTCAGCGTGGGCTGCTTGGCGATGGCGACGGACATTTCTTGGACGGGATTAACGGGATGGACGGGATTGAGGAAGGCCGAGCTTCGCGCATTTCGCCAAAAAATCCTGTTCATCCCGTTAATCCCGTCCAAAAACTCCGCTCCCATTTTTATGCCCAACCGAATCGACCAGAAATTCGCCGACCTCCGCGCTGCGGGAAAAAAGGCGCTCATCGCCTACATCGCCGCGGGCGATCCCAGTCTCGACGCGACCTGCGAACTGGCCTGGGCGTTTGAAAAAGCCGGGGTCGATATTCTCGAACTCGGCGTCCCTTTCTCCGATCCGCTGGCGGATGGCGTGGTCAATCAGCTCGCGGCCACGCGGGCGCTGGCGTCGGGGACGACGGTGCATGGCGTGCTCGACGGTGTGCGGGCGATTCGCGCGCAGTCGCAGCTCCCCATCGTGCTCTACACCTACATGAATCCGATCTACCGCTACGGCTTCGAGGCGTTTCATCGCGCGGCGGAAGCGGCGGGCGTGGACGGGCTGCTGATCCTCGATCTGCCGCCGGACGAGGATGCGCAAAACGCGGAGCTGTCGCAGCACACGGGCTTGAAACGCATCCGCCTCATCGCGCCGACGACGCCGCCGGCGCGCATCGCGCAGCTCACGGCGGGCGCGAGCGGGTTTGTGTATTACGTCTCGCGCGAAGGCGTGACTGGCGAGCGCGCGGAGGTGGCGGATTCCCTGGCCGAGCGCGTCGCGGAGATCCGCCAAACGACGGCGCTGCCGATTGCGGTGGGGTTTGGCATTTCCACGCCGGAGCAGGTGCGGCAGGTGGCGCAGCACGCGGATGCAGTGGTGGTAGGAAGCGCGATCGTGAAACAGATCGCGGAGTTTGGGCAAGACGCGGAGCTGGTGGCGAAGCTGGCGGCTTTTGTGCGACCGCTGGCGGATGCGGCGAGGGGATGAAGGTTCGCGAGCTTTTTCTGGCGCTGCTCAGCGTGCTGGCGGGCGCGGCGCGCGCGGCTGATTTGCCGGCGGAAAATCTGCGGGCGGCGGCGGAGTATTCGGCGGCGCGGCGGGGGACGGCGCTGCTGGTGATCCAGCATGGGCGGACGATTTTCGAGGATTATCCAAACGGGCACGCGGCGGGGGAGGCGCACAAAATCTATTCAGGCACGAAGGCGTTTTGGAATCTGGCGGCGCTGGCGGCGGAGGAGGAGGGGATCATCGCGCTGGATGAGCGCGCGGTGGAGACGATCACGGAATGGCGCGGCGACGAAGGCCGGGGGCGGATCACGATTCGGCAATTGCTGGATTTTACGAGCGGGCTGGACGCGGAGAACAGCCTGCACCGCACGGAGGTGGCGGATCGCGCGGCGGTGGCGCTGCGCGTGCCGCAGGTGGCGGCGGCGGGCGGGGCGTTCATTTACGGGCCGTGTTCGCTGCAGGTTTTCCATGAGCTGCTGCGGCGGCGGCTGGCGGCGCGTGGCGAGACGCCGGTGCATTTTCTGGAGCGAAAAGTTCTGCGCCCGCTGGGCTTCGGGCCGCAGAATTACAAGCGGGACCGCGCGGGCCAGCCGCTGCTGGCGTCGGGCTTTGTGCTGACGGCGCGGCAGTGGTCGAGCATGGGGACGCTGCTGCTGCACGAGGGTGCGCCGGTGGTTTCGCCGCGCACTTTCGCGCCGAGCCTGCGCGGCTCGGCGGCGAACCGGGCGTTTGCGCTGGGCTTTTGGAATAACCGGCGGGCCGGTGCGGACGGGGCGCGGGAATTCGACCTCGAGGACATGCTTGAAAAGAAATGGCCGCAGCAGGACTGGCGCAACACCTGCCTCTGCCGCGCCGCGCCTGCCGACCTGGTGGCGTGCGTGGGCTCGGGCTATCAGCGGCTGCTGGCGATTCCGTCGCTGGAGCTGGTCGTCGTCCGGCAGGGCGAGGATGCGAAGTTTTCCGACGGGCAGTTTCTCCGCCTGCTGCTCGGCCGCTAGGCGCGGCGGCGGCGGGCGAGGAGGCCGAGCGCACCGGTGAGCAGCAGGCCGGCGGCGCCGGGCTCGGGCACGGCGAAGCCTTCCACTTTCACCGAAGGCTCGGCAAAGCCCGCGCCCGCACCATCGCCGAAAGTCACCTCGACGCCGGCGGCAATGAAGAGCGCACCCAAGGTCTGGCTGGCCTCAAATTTCGTCGTCGCATTCGCATGCACGACGGCGGTGCCACTGGTGAAGGAGCCGGTCACCCGGGTGGTGCCGCCGTTAGTGTCGAGTCCGGCGTAATTTTGGATACCGGCGAGGATGAGCGTGCCCGCGCCGGTTTTGGTCAGCCCGCGGCCCGCGCCATTGATCGCGCCGGAGAGGGTGAGAGTGCTGGCGGCGCTGGTCACCGCGGCGGCGGCGGCGCTGTCGAGCTGCACGGGTGCGCTGATGGTGTGGCTGCCAGCGCTGGCGGTCACGGTGGCGGGGCCGGCTCCGCCATTGAGGATGACGGTGCCGCTGCCGGTGCCGCGGGCGAGGGTGTGGCTGCCGCCGGAGAAAGTGAGCGCGGCGAGATTGGGCGAGCCGCCGTCGAGCGTCACGGTCGCGCCGCCGCCGGTGCCGTCGAAGACAGCGCTGTCGAGCGCGGCGAATCCGCCGAAGCTGCCGGGCGCGGCATGGATGGAGGGGAGGGCGGTGTCGCTCCAGTTGGCGCTCGCGCCGCTGCCCCAGGAGCCGGTGCTGGTGCCCGTCCACCGGCCTGCGCCGGAAAAGACGACGACGGTCGTGGCGGTCGCGCCGCCGCTGGTCGCCGCGCCGCCGACGCTGCCATTGAGGGCGGAGGCCACGACCGG
Source organism: Chthoniobacter sp. (assembly GCA_031424395.1). Classification (GTDB taxonomy): domain Bacteria; phylum Verrucomicrobiota; class Verrucomicrobiia; order Chthoniobacterales; family Chthoniobacteraceae; genus Chthoniobacter. The sequence continues at coordinate 23,276 of JANPHJ010000096.1, read as the reverse complement.
GGTGAGGGTGTAGGTGCCGGCGGTGTTGCTGGTAAAAACCGCGGTGCCGGATTGCGCGGTGTTGCCGTTGGCGAGGGCGGAGTTGGACAGCGTGAGGGTCACGCCGCTGACCGTCGCTCCCGCAGGCGAAGCGGTGACATTGAGCCCGCTGTAGTTGAGCGTATCGGTGCCGGTTGCACCTGTATTAGTGATGGTGGCGGTGATGGTGGAGGACCCGCCGCGGTGGATGACTGGGGCGCTGGCTGCGGCGGCGAGGGTGTAGGTGGTCGGGGCGAGGGTGAGCCCCGCGACGCTGATGACGCCAGTAGTCGGCAGCAGTGCGGTATTCCAAGTGAGGCCGCCGGCCAGCACGGGCAGATGGATGGAGCCAAACGCGCCGCTGACGGTGGTGGCGTCGAAGAGGTCGAAACTGCTGCCCGGCAGCGGGCTGAAGCCGCCGAGGAGCGCGACATCCAGCGCGCCGCCAAGGGTGAGCTGGCCGGTGACGCCGAGGTAGTCGTAGCCGGTCTTTCGCATGAGCCCGCCGAGATCCAAGGCCAGGTGCGCCGTGCTCTGCAGGGTCACATTTCCCGTGATGCTGATGGAGCCTGTGGCCGCGCCGGCACCGGGGGCAATGGTGCCGGCGCTGCTGAGGCTGGCCACGAGCCGGCCGCTGCCGCCGAGCCGGCCGGCGACGCCGGTGCTCGCGCCGCCGGTGGCGGTGATCGTTCCCGTGTTTTGCAGGGTCAGCTCGGAGACATTCGCGCCGGAGCCGGTGATGGCGAGGCTTTTGACCGTCGTGGGCATCATCGGGCCGGTGATGGTGAGCGCCGCGGCGGGGTCGATGACCACATCATGCACGGCGGCAGGCAGGATGCCGAGGGTCCAGCCCGAGCGCGTGGCCCACAGTCCGCTGACGCCGCTGCGGATGTGCAGGGTGGGGGTGAAAAGCTGGATGCTCGTAGCCCCGTTGGCGAGGGCCGCCTTGTAGGCAAACTGGCCGTTGTTGTTGAACTGCGCGTTGCCGCCGCGGTCGCTCCCGCCGCTAAAGGTGAGGCTGCTGATGGTGCTGCCGGAGAGGCTCTGGCCGGTGAAAGCCACGGTCACGAGCTGCTGGCCGTCGCCGAGATAGAGGCCGCTGCCGCTGCTGGTGGAGCCGAGAAAAGCACTGGTCCCGAGATCATTGATGGTCGGTTTGCCAAAGGTGGAAAAAACGCCGCCGAGCCCCGGTGCGGCCAGCCCGGTGCGGGCGACGGTCTGGAGCGTGGCGCCGCCGGTGCCGAGGTAGATGCCTTGGCCGTTGGAGGCTTGGCCGCGAAAGGCCACGCTGCCGGAATTGCTGATCGCCGGATCGCTGAAGGTAGTGAAATTGCCGCTGAGCCCCGGCGCCAGGCGCGCGGTGGAGGCGATGGCTGTGAGCACGCCGCTCAGCCGGGCGAAAACCCCGCGGCCGGTGCCGGCGATGCCGAGAAAGGCGACCGAGCCGCTGTCATTGATTGAGGGGTTGAGGGTGAAGGTGGTGAAGGTGCCGCCGATTTCCGGGGCGGTCTGCTGGGTGGTGACCACGCTGGTGAGGGTGTTGCCAAAGGCCGTGAAGATGCCCTGAATGCTGGCGGCATTCGTCGCGACAAAAGCCGAGGTGCCGGAGTTGTTCAGCACGGGGGCCGCCAGCGAGGCAAACAGTCCGGTGGTTCCGGGTGCGACCTGCAAAGTCGTCGCCGTCGCCGTCGGGGTTCCCCCTGAGCCAAGATATTCGCCAACGCCGGCAGTCGTAGTCTCGCTGAAGGCTACGGTGCCGTTATCGCTGAGTGCGATATTCGTGGAAAAGCCGGAAACGACCCCGCTCAACCCCGGAGCCGCTACCGTGGTGACGGCTATGGTCGTGAGCCCGCCCCCCGACCCGGTGTAAATGCCGGTGTTCAGGCTCGAGTTCTGCGCGGAAAAAGCGACCACCCCATTTTCATTAAGGATCGGCGCGGAAAAGTTCCGCATGGTGCCGAGAATGCCCGGCGCGGCTTGCAGGCTGGTGGCGACGGTCAGCAGAGTATTGCCGGAAGTCTCGAAGACCGCCTCGTCGGTCAGGGTATGGGCAAAAAACGCGACAACACCGCTGCCGTTAAGCACGGGATCACTAAAGATGGTGAAACTCCCGCTCAGCGTCGCGGGCGCGGGCGTGCCGGTGCGGGCGATGACGCGGGTGGCTCCGTCCTGCGCGCGGGCGAGCGAGATCCCGGCTAGGAGCAGGGCGAGCGCATGGCACGGAGCGATCTTCATCAGCGAAATAATGAGGGTCTGACGTGGAAGTTTGGGGAGAAGCACCGAAACCGTAGGATTTCACGCGCGGGCCTTTTTATTCCAGCTTTTGCCTCACGACAATCATTTTATCGCCTGCGGCAGCGATTACTTCCTCGCTAACCCGGGCGGGAAAATTTTTCCGCCCCTCCGTCACCCGTGCTTTTTATCGCGGCGTGGCCACCAAGAGTGCACCTTTGGCCGGCTGCCACGCGTAGCCAAAGGCGAAGCCGAGAGCCGCCGGATTGCTGCGCTGATAGGCGGCGGCGAGGTCGGGCTGGTAGTGCTCTTTGAACAGCTCGATGGACCCTTCGTAATTGCCGCAGAAGCGCAGCGTCCAGCGCCGCGGATCAAAGGCGCGCAGCGGGATGCCCGAGTCGTCCTGGATGATGACGCTGCTGTTCGCGAGGAGGAAATTGCGCGCCGTCGCGAAGCCGTCGCCGTGCATGAGATAGCTCGCGGATTTCACCAGGCTCAGGCCGGGAGCGTGCTTTTTGCAAAAAGCGAGAAAGGCCGTGTTGCCGCCGCCGTTCGAGAGGTCGGTTTTGAAATAGTGCAGCGTCTGCCGCTGGCCCCCCGGGCCGGTGAAGTCGATCTGCACGCTGCCCGCGCCCACGGTCACGCCACGGATGGTGCAGCCGGTGCGCGCGAGGAAGACGTAGAGAATGGGCAGCGTGCCGCCGACCTGCCCGCGGGTGAGGTCCACGCGCATATCTTTGGTGATGAAGTAATGCGTGGTCAGCATCGTCTCGAGCGAGTGGCGCAGGTTTTCGAGATCGGCGTCCAGCGCGGCGGGCGGCATCTGCGCCATGTCGGGCACGGTGCCCACGGGCTCGGTGCCGCAGAGGATGTAGTCGGCGGAGTTCGGGAAAAAAGTCTGCGCGTAGAGGAAGTCCGGCCCGCTGAAAAAGTAGAAAACCGCCGCCGTGCTGCGGTTCGCCTCCGGGATGATGGCCGCGGCCCAGGCGCGCACTTTCACGAGCTGGCGCTGGTTCATGCGCGTCCACGAGCGGTCCAGGCTGGCGGCGTGCGCGGTCCACGCGGACTGCGTTTCGAGCGCCGCGAGGGCGGAGTCGCGCACCGGCAGCCCGGCGAGAAAACGGGCCGCTTCATCCGGCGACTGCGCGGCGCGGGCGAGGGGAGCGGCGAGGGCGGCGGCGAGGAGGAGGGTGGCGAGTTTCATAGGGCGGCTGGGTTTCGCGGCGGGCGCGTCATTTGGGCGTGGCGATGATGAGCGAAGACTCCCGCGGATGCCAGCGGTAGCCAAAGCCAAACGGCAGCGCCGGGGCGGTCGCGGCCTGGTAGGCGTCCGCCATTTCCGCTTGGTGGTGCTGGTTGAAAAGCTCGATCGGCCCTGCATACGCGCCGAAGTAGCGCAGGCTCCATTGCGCCGCGTTGAAGTCGCGCACCGGGATGCCCGAGTCGTCCTCCACGAGCGTGGCGCTGTGGGTCAGCAGAAACTCCCGCGCCTGCGAAAACTCCCCCGTGTGCATGAGGTACGAGGCCGCTTTCACCAGACTCCGCCCTGTGCCCAGCCCTTCGCAAAACTTGATGAAACCCGGGTCGCTGCTGATCCCGTCGTTCGCCAGATTCGTGGTGAAATAGTAGAGCGTCTGCGCCGCGCCGCCCGCGCTGGTGAAGTTGATTTTCACTCCCGGCGTCTCCGTGCGCAGCGGGCTCGTCCCGCCCGTGCGGTCGAGGCCCAGCAGTTCCACCCGGTCGATGCGGCTGCCCGCCCGCGCGAGGAAGACGTAGAGGATCGGCAGCGTCCCGTTGAGCTGATTGTGCCGCAGATCGACTTTCATTTCCCGCGTGATGAAAAACGAAAAGCTCAGCGCCGAGTTCAGCGACTTCCGCAGATTCGCCAGCCCTGCGGTCAGCGCCGCCGGCGGCAGATGCACCACGTCCGGCACCGCGCCCACCGGCTCCAGCCCGCACAGCACGTAGGTCCGGGCGTTCGGAAAAAAGGCCTGCGCGTAGAGAATGTCCGGCCCGCTGAACAGGTAGAACACCGGCTCCTTCGCCAGGTACGCCGCGCCGAGCGCCGCCGGGGCCCACGCCCGGATTTGCGCGAGCTGCCGCGCATCGAGCTCCTTCCAGGCCCGGTCGAAATCCGTGGCGTGCTCGGCCCACGCCGTCTGCTGCGCGAGCGGCTCCAGCGCAGTGCCCCGCACCGGCAGTCCGGCGAGAAACCGCGCGGTTTCATCCGCCTTCACGCCGTCCTCCGCGGGGAGCCGGGCGGTAAAGACGAGCGCGAGCAGCAGCGGGATTTTCATAGGGCAAATCATTTCACCGAGGCCTCCGCCCGCGGCGCGAGAAAATAGACGCCGAGCCCGAGCGCCATCGTCGCCAGCCCCCACAGCGATTCCCGGGGATTCGAGCGCCAGATGTTCAGCAGCATCCAGGCGCTGACCGCGAGAAAAACCAGCGGCGTCACCGGATAGCCCCACGTCCGGTACGGCCGCGGCAAAGCGGGTTGCGTCCAGCGCAGCACGATCACCCCGAGCACGGTGAAGAACGCGCACACCTGCAGGCTGAACTGCACGTAGGTCAGCACCTTGTCGAAGGTCGAAGTCAGCAGCAGCCCGTTCACGATGACGAACTGCACGAGCATCGCCCGCACCGGAATTCCGCCCGCCGACTTCCGCGCCAGCCAGCGCAGCGCCGGCAGATCTTCGCCCATCGCCATGGTCACGCGCGGCCCGATCCACATCATCGCGCTGACCGTCGAGATCAGCCCCGTGCAGATCAGCGCCGCCATCACCCGCGTCCCGGCTGCGCCGAAAAGATACGGCCCCGCCACCAGCGCCACCGCCACTTTGTCCGGCGCGGCAGCCATCGCGGCCATCGGCGTAGAGTGCAGGAAAACCGCGTTCACCGCGAGATAGAGCGCCATTACCGCCAGCGTCCCGAGCCCGACCGAAAGCGGCATCGTCCGCGCCGGATTGCGCACTTCACCCACGATATAGGTCGAGGCATTCCAGCCCGAGTAGGCATACATCACGTAGTACAGATTGCCCGCAAACACCGCGCCTGTCAGCAGCGCGCCGTCGCCTTTCACCGGCAGAAACGACACCGCCTGCCCGGGTCCGACAAAGCCCCCCGCGGCCACCACCACGAGAATAAGCGCCACCTTCAGCAGCGTGGACGCATTTTGAAACGCGCTCCCCAGCCGCACATCGCGCAGCAGAAAAAGCGTCACCAGCCACACCGCGGAGAGCGAGAGCACGAGCGGATTTGTCCCCGGCAGCACGCCCGCGAAGTACTGGCCGAAGGCCATCGCCGCCAGCGCCACCGGCGCGGCAAACCCCACCGTCGCCGAAATCCAGCCCGCGAGAAAACCCGCCGCCGGATGATAGATCACGCCGAGAAACCGGTACTCGCCGCCCGACCGCGGCAGCGCCGCGCCCAGCTCCGCGTACGACAGCGCCCCGCACAGCGCGCACACCCCGCCCACCGCCCACAGCGCCATGATGGCAAAGCCGCTTGGCAGCCCGCCCACTTGAAACCCCAGGCTGGTGAAGATGCCCGTGCCGATCATGTTCGCCACCACGATGCACGTCGCTGTCAGCAGCGAGATCGTTTTACCACCAGCAGGAGATTCGCCCGAATTCACGCGTCAACGAAGTAGAGAGCCGCCGAGCGAAAGTCAAACGGGTCGCCGCTTCACGATTTCACGGCCAGATGGATTTCAGCTCATACGCTTCGAGCGAGCCAAATTCCACCTCTCCGCCCAGCACGCGAACCTCAACTCCGAGGTCGCGCGCTTTCGCGATAATCGGCATCGGGACGTAGGTCAGCCCGTCGCTCGCCCAGACCGTGAAGTTCGTCCGGTCGGTGAGGATGATGACCCGCTGCCGCCCGTCACGCAGCGGCGCAGGCGCGCGGTGACCGGCGACGGAAATCTCCTGCTTCGCCGCCGCGTAGCGCACCTCGATGCCGCGCACTTGCCACACCACCTCGCTGTCCGCCGCGGGCGCGAAGTCCGCGCGGATTTCCAGCAGCTCGCCTTTCGTCTCCGCGAGCGGATTCGCGCCGCCCGCGCGCAGCCTGAGCGGCCCGGTGCGTTGCGATTTCTCGCGCAGCGTCGCGAGCTCCTTCGCCGGCTGCCACGCCAGCCGCGGCCCGTCCGGCGTGCTGCGGAGCGAGAGTTCACAAGGGAACGCCTGGAGCTGATTGAACGCCATCGCCGGCGAGTCGCACTGCCCCCAGCCGATTTGCACGCGCCGTCCGTCCGGCAGGTCGCTGAACGTCTGCGCCGCGTAAAAGCCGCGCCCGCGATGCCCCGGCAGCCTGCCCGTTTCCGGCGTGAATTTTTCGCCGTCAAATCCGCCGACGAGGTATTCGCTGCTCGCCGCCGTAAGCACCCATTTTTTCTTCGCCGCATCGCCATCCACCGGCAGCTCGAAAAAATCCGGGCACTCAAAAAGCTCCGGCGTCGTGCTGCGCAGCGTCCACTCGCGCAGGTTCGGCGAAGTGAAAAAGTGGATCGTGTGATTCGGCTTCGGCCCCCCCGGGGCGGCGGGCAGTTCGACGTAAAGCGTGAGCACCCACTGCTTCGTCGCCTCGTGCCAGAAAACCTTCGGGTCGCGGTTGCCGTCGCTGATTTCTTTGATGACGGGATTGCCTGCAAATTTCGTGAACGTCCGCCCATCGTTGCTGTACGCGAGGCCCTGCACCGTCGGGTGCCCCGCCGCCGTATAGATCAGCACGAGCGGCGGCTGCCCGTCCTTGCCAAAGCGGCTCGTGTTTTTCCAATCCACCACCGCGCTGCCGCTGAACATCGGCCCCATGGCGTCGGGAAAAAGCGCCTCGCCGTGCTCCTGCCAATGCACCAGGTCGCGGCTCGTGGCGTGGCCCCAGTGCATGTTGCCCCAGCCCCAGCCATACGGGTTGTGCTGGTAGAAAAGGTGGTACTCCCCTTGGTAGAAAACGAGTCCGTTCGGGTCGTTCGTCCACCCGCGCTGCGGCGAAAACTGAAGCTGCGGGCGCAGCGCCTCGTGATAGAGATCGCCGGAGTTTTTCAGCGTGTCGCTTTGCTCGAGGACGGTGAGCGCCGACGAATCCTCGGGCAGCTTGTCCACCGTCACCGTCACGGTTTTTCCCGTCCACGCGCTCACGTCCAGCGGCGCCCACCAGTCTGCCGTCGTGTCCGCGAGTTCGAGGTCAAAGAAGCGCTCAACCTTGCCCTCCACCAGCACCTTCACATTGCGTTTTGGCCCGCCGGTTTTCACCGGGAAATGCAGCAGCCTTTTTGTGATGACGAGGTCGCGCTTCGCCTCCGTGAGCACGCCCGCCGCACGCCGTTCGCTGAGCACGAGCTGATCGACACTGACGTGTCCCCATCCTCCCTTGCGCTTGTCCACGATTTCGAGGCGCGCGGTCTTGCCACTCAGCTCGCGCACGTCCCACGCCGCCGGCCGAAGCCGCTCGCTGCCGCCGGGCTGCGTGTTCGGGCCGGTCGCCGTGCGCACCGCCGCGCCGTCCACGAGCAGATTCATGCACGTCTCGCCCGCGTAGCCGCCGCCGCCGATGAAAAAATTGAGGAACGGCCGCTCGATCTTGAACTCCGCAGAAACCAGCCGCCCCGTCGCCTCGTCGCCACCGTTGAACGAGTTGACCAAGGCCTTGCCGACAAAGCCCTCCACCTTCATCTGCCCTGGCAGCGACCCGCGCGCCGGCCCGCTGCCAAACGCTGTGCCCTCGGCCTGCCACGCGCCATAGTCGGCGCCTTCAAAATCCGCGAGTACGACATCATCGGCCGCGTACGCCGCGGCGAGGGTGAGCAAAAGAAAAATGGCGGGGAGCGAATTCATCCGCCGATTTACTGCCAGATCGTCGCCCGCGGCCAAGCCTTCAATCGCTGGATGACCCTCGCCAATTTATGGACTGCTGATGCGGAGCCGCAGGAACTGCCGCGGGTGCGCGGGGTCCGTGATCGCGTAGGCGTGGCGCACCTCGACCGCGCGGGTCGTGCCCGTCCCGCTTTCGGCCGCGGTCGCGCCGGAGGTGATGACGGTGAAAGCCGCACCGCCGATGCTGCGCGCGAGATCAGTCCATGGGCCGGCCAGGCTGTCTGCGCCTTGCACGGCGAGGGTGAGGTCGGTGATTGCGGCGCTGCGATTAAAGGTGATTGCGAGCCTTCCGCTGGCGGCTGTCGCGAATGGGCGTCCGCCGTTCGCGGTGGTCGCGACAGTCCACGGCGTAATGCCGGCGGCGTAGGCGAGGAGGTTGTTCACGCCGTCACTGTTCGCGTCGGCGAGCGGAGCGCTGATGTTTGCGTTGCTGAGCTGCGCGGCGGTGAAGTTTTGATACTGCCACGCGGTCATGCCGGTAAACGGCGACAGCGCAACGTTCGCAAACGTGCTCGTGTTCAGCTTCGCGTCGTCGTGCGCGGTCACAGCGAGCCCGGCTTTCGGCGTGGCGGACATGGTGAGCGTTTGCGTGCCGAGCGCCGTCCACGCCGCGCCGTCGCTGCTCCACCAGCCGATGAATGTCGTGCCGCTGCGCGTGAGCTTCAGCCAGACGGGCGCGGTGAAGGCGGCGGAGCCGACCGTGACTGCGCTCGCGTTCGTCGCGGTGCGGGTTTGAAAATAAACGCCGCTGGGCGTGGCGAAGACAAAGGCGTAGCGCGAGCCGGCGCCCGTCGAGCTGCGCATCATCACGCCGGCCTTCGCGGAGGTGTTGGTGTTTTCCACGGACGTGACGCGCGCGACCAGCGCGCCGTCGGCGGCGAAATCCTGCATCGCGTATTGGAACTGGTCGCCCGTCCCGAAGATGTCCGCGCCGCCGCCGCGGACAGTCCACGTCGCGTCGCCGGAGTTGAACGCCGCGCCGCCCGAAAGGCCAGGCGTGCCGATGTCGGCGGAGGTCCAGCCTGCGGGCAGCGGCACGACGGTAAGCGAGACGGTCGCGTTGCTCGTCGAGTCATTGTGACTGTCCCATACGAAATAGCGGAACGTGTCCGTGCCCGCGAACCCGGCGGTGGGCACGTAGGAAAACGAGCCGTCTTCGTAGAGCGTGAGCGTGCCGTGCGCGGGCGCATCGACTTGATAGGCATGCGGGGCGATGCCCGGCTGGCCGGCGTTGGGGATCGTGTCATTCGCGAGCACGCCTTGCGCGCGCGCGACGTAGAGCGACTGGCCAGGTGTCGTCGCGTAACTGTCATTGGCAAGCAGCGGAGACCCGAAGGCGGTGCGCAGCGCGGTGTTGATGGCGAAGTGCCCGGCGGTCGTGACCGTCGCGTAGTTGGAGAGAATTTGACTTGCGGAATACGTCTGGAGATTTGGGCTGTTCGGTCACTGTGTCACTTCGTAGATGCCCCACTTGCTACCCATCCCGAGCCGCGCCTTGAGCGTCCACGAGGTCCAGTTGAGCCCGTTGTCATCCCACAACTGCACGCCGAAATCGTCGCGGTCGCCGAGATTGAATTCGCCGACGAGCAGCGGGACGCCGCGCATCCCGAGCTGGGTGACCTGCCACTGCGCCGTGCCCTCCGCGCCGCTGCCGCCGTCGAGTGCGTAGGCGTGCGACTGGTAGGCGACATTCGTCCAGCCCTGCGACGCCGGATCGGGCAGCGTGTCCACACTCCAATACGAATTGCCCACGCCCGCACCGCCCGCGCCTTCCATCATCACCACATGCTCCGCGTCCACCGCGCGGATCGCGTCATACATGCGGTCGTAGAGGGACCACACCGCGTTGTAGCTCGGCGGCACCGGCTCGTTGATGAGGTCATAGGCGGCCACGCCGGGATGCCCCGCGAAATGCTGCGCGACGCGCGTCCAAATGTTCACCGCAATGTTTTGCAAATTCACATCCGTCCAAAGCGCCCCACCATTCACGATGCCGGAGCTTTGGTAAGGACTCGCGCCGCCGGGCGCACCGTGCAGGTCGAGAATGACGCGGATGCCGCGCTTCCATGCCTCGTCCACGATCCAATCGAGCTGCGTGAAGGCATCGCTGCGCCAGTTGAAACCCGCGTCCATTACATTGCGGTAGCTGAACGGCACGCGCAGCACGTTCAGACCGAGCGCGCGGAAATTGTCGAGGTCCAGCTCGGTGATCCAATGGTCCTCAAACGCCGCGACGAGGCGGTTCGCGGTCGCCACGCCGAAGCGGCTTTCGAGCGTGTTGCGCAAGGTGACGTCGTCGGGCAGCCCCGAGCTGTCCATGCCGTTAATCCAATTCTCGTGCAGCATCCAGCCGCCGAGATTCGTGCCACGCAGCCGGACGATGTCGCCCGCGCCGCGCGCATTTTTGAAATTCAAGCCACTCGTTTTCAGGAACGGGTCGCGCCAGTTCGTGCCGCAAAAAACGTCGCTGAACACCGCCGAGTTTAGTGCGGCGTTGTCGTTCGCATCCACCGCGAGCCCGACCTGCACCGTCGCGTTCATGCCGATGCTGGTGCTGCCGATTTGCGTCCAGCCCGCGCCATCGGGCGACTGCGAGGCGGTAAAAACATTGCCCGCGCGCACGAGCTTCAGCCAGCGCGGCGCGAGCGCACCGGGCGCGGTGCCGAAGGCCGCCGCTGCATTGCCCGCACCGGCCCGACACTCGAAATTCGCACCGGCAAACGGCTGCGGATTGTCCGGTGTGAGAAACGCGAACGCATAGCTAGCGTCCGCGCCGGTGCCGTCGCGAATCATCAGCCCGGCCTTCGCGAAGTTGCCCGTGTTGGACAGGCTGCGGACTTTCGCGATGAGCGTCACGTCGCCGGCAAACGTCTGCTGCGCGAAATGGAATTGGTCCGCCGTGCCCCACACATCCGCGCCGCTGCCGCTCACGCTCCACGCCAGCCCGTCGAAGCGCGCCGAACCCGCGAACCCAGGCCCGCCGATGTCCGCGTCCGACCAATCCGCCGGCAGCACACTCACGCTGCTGAATGCCGTCGTATTCAGTGCGCCGCCGCCCGCCGAAACGGCCACACCGACCTGCACTGTCGCGCCCATCGCGATGCTCACCGCCGGGCCGTTCTGCGTCCACGCCACGCCGTCCGCCGAGCGAAACGCGGTGAACATTCCGCCGCGCCGCACGAGCTTCACCCAGCCCGGCGCAGTCACACCGCCCGTGTTCGCCGCCGACTGCGTCGCGCTGCCCGCACCGTTGCGATACTCGAAATTCGCGCCCTGTCCGCCCGCGCCCGTGCTCGGCGTGAAAAAGCTGAACGCATAGCCCGCATTCGCCGCCGTGCCGTCGCGAATCATCACGCCCGCCTTCGCGTAAGTCCCGCCGCCCGCGAGACTGTTTACTTTCGCCACGACCGCCATATCGCCGACGAAACTCTGACTCGTGAAATGAAACTGATCCGAGCTGCCAAATATTTCGCCGCTGCCGCCGACGGTCAGCGTCGCGCCGTCGAAAGTCGCGGACCCTGCCGCCGACGGCGCACCGACATCCGCATCCGCCCAGCCCGCCGGCACGACGCCGACATTCGTGAACGTCGAAGTCGAAAGCGCCGCATTACTTCCCGCACTCACCGCCAGCCCGGCCAGCGCGCTCGCGCCGAGCGCGACCGTCTGCCGCTCGCCGACCTGCACCCAGTTCACGCCGTCATACGAAAAACTTCCGCTCACCGAACCGCCGCTCCGCGTGACCCGCACCCACGCGGGCGCAGCCACCACGCCGCCCGTCGCGATGCTTTGCGCGCTCGCGCCAGCCGCGGTGCGCCATTGAAAAACGATGCTGTTCGACGGCGTGACCATGACATCCGCAAACGCCACGCCGGCGCCCGCGTCGACGCGCAGCATCACGCCCGACTTCGCCCAGCCGCCGGTGTTACCGACCGCATTTACGCGTGCGACTACCGACCCATCGCCGCACAGCGTCCGGCTCACAAATTGAAACTGATCCGCCGTGCCCCAGATGTCCGCCCCGCCGCCGCTGACCGTCCACGTCCCACCGCTCGCCGCCGCATTTCCAACCGACCCCGGCGACCCCACACCTTCCGAAACCCAACCCGTCGGCAACCCCTGCGCCCGCGCGGCGGCGACGCCCGCGAGCAGCATCGCCACGAAACGAAGCAGCCTCGCGGCGCGGCGGAGTGGTTTCGGGTTTGTGAAGCGCGGCATCGTCGGTCGTCTCGGAGCCGGACAGTCCGGCTGCCGCGCGTGAATTGCAATGGCGCCAACCTCCGGCGGATAGCCTTCGCAGTTACTTCGACCCCGGCAGCTTGATGACGTTCGTCGTGTGCCCCTCACGTACGGCGAGGTTGGCGAGCGTTTGTCTGAGCTTCGCTTCCTCGTCCGCGTTCGCGGGCAGCGTGTCTTTTTGCAAAGCGGGCAGCAGCTTTTCCCACACGATGTTCAACTCGGCCTGCATGTCTTTCGTGTCGGCGGTGATGGCGATGACGGCGTCCTGATCCGGCAGCACGATGCAGAATTGCCCGAACGCGCCGTCGCCGCGATACGCGCCGTGGCGGCAGCGCCAGAATTGAAAGCCGTAGCCTTGATCCCAATCTTTCGACGGATCGCTCCCGTTGGAGACTTGCTTCGCTGTCGCCTGCTCAACCCACGCCGCGGGCACGAGCGGCTTGCCCTTCCACTGACCCTTTTGCAAAAACAGCTGCCCGAATTTTGCGATGTCCTCCGTTTTCAAAAACAGCCCCCAGCCACCGGCGGAGATGCCCTGCGGACTCGTGCTCCACTCCGCGCCCTCGATGCCCAGCGGCTCGAACAAACGCGGGCGCAGGTAGTCGAGCACCGTCTGTCCCGTGAGCTTTTGCACGATGGCCGAGCACATGTAAGTGCCAGCCGAATTGTAGAGAAAATGCGTGCCCGGCTTGTGCTCGACGGGATGCGCGAGGAACGACTTTGCCCACGTCTCCTCCGCCGTAAGCTTCGGCTCGGTCTGGTGCCCCGTGGACATCGTGAGCAGGTCGCGCACGCGCATCGCCTTGAGCTTGTCGGACGGCGGCGCGGGCGCGTCGTCGGGGAAAAAATTCAGCACTGGATCATCCACGCTCAGCTTCCCCTCCGCGACCGCGAGGCCAACGGCGGCGGAGGTGAAACTTTTGCTTAGCGAATACAGCACATGCGGCTTCTCCTCGGCCTCCGGTTTCCACCAACCCTCCGCCACGACCTGCCCATGCCGCACGAGCATGAAGCTGTGCATCGTGTCCACGTTCTTGTCCGCCGCCTCGACAAACTCCCGCATCCCCGCCGACGCCACGCCCTGCGCCTCCGGCGAACTCCGCGGCAGCGGCGAGGCGGCGCGTAATGAACAAAGGGCGGCCAGCAGAAGGGCGGCCAGCGAGGAGATGGTTTTCGGGGTGTGCATGAGTTGATTTAATCTGGCGGTGCATGGCGGAGCGCTTCCGGCAGCGGCGGGGTGGCGCCTTTTTGCGAGCAGACGAAGGAGGCGACGGCGTTGGCGTGGCGGTTGATGGTGGCGAGGGGCAGGCCGCGGAGGAAGCCGGAGACAAGGGTGGCGGTGAAGGCATCGCCGGCGCCGACGGTGTCCACGACAGTCGTGGGCGGGGCGGGACATTCGCTTTCCTCGCCGCCAGCGAGGAGCAGGGAGCCGTGGGAACCGCGGGTGAGGGCCGCGAGGCGAACGTCGTAGATGGTGGCGAGTTCGATGAGCATATCGCGCGGAGTCGTGGCGCGTACGCCGGAGAGTTTGGCCACGATGGGCAATTCCTCGTCGTTCAGTTTCAGCACGGAGGCAATTTGCAGGGAGGCGTGGATCGCTTCCCGGTCGTAGAAACGCTGGCGCAAATTCACGTCGAAGACGCGCAGCGCGGTGCGCGGCGTAGCTTCGATGAAACGGCGGATGGTTTCGCGCGAAATGGGCGAGCGCTGGCCGAGGGTGCCGAAGCACACGGCCGCGCAGCGGGCGGCGAGCGCGCCGAGATCGTCCGACCATGCGAGATGATCCCAGGCGGTGTCGGCGGCGAATACGTAGCTGGCCTGGCTTGCGACGTTGAGCGTGACGAGCACGCGGCCCGTCGCGTGCAGGGCGTCGCGGCTGACATGGCCGCAAGCCACGCCGCGCTGGCGCAGCGCTTCGAGGGCGCGGTCGCCGAGTTCGTCTGTGCCGACGGCGCTGACCATCCACGATTCCGCGCCGAGGCTGGCGGCGTGACAGGCGAAGTTCGCGGGTGCTCCGCCGAAGTGCGCGGCGTCGGGATAGACATCCCACAGCACTTCGCCGAGGCCGGCAATGACGGGGGGCGTGCTCATCAGATGAAACCGAGCTTCTTCTCGATTTCCGCGATGGGCACGCCCTTTGTTTTGACGACCAGCGTTTTCACCGAGACGAGTTGAAGCACCATCATGCCGCCGAAAACGGGAAAGCGCCGCTGGGCGCCCATCCTGTGCTTTCGCGCAAAATCACAAACCGAATGGCGCATTGTCTCATTCCCCGCGGCGCAGTCGTGTGCCAAGGTCAGGCATGACCTCCGCTCCCGAATCGCGGCGGGCGCACGCCGCATTCGCCCGTCGCCTGGCCTGCGCGCTCCTTTTTTTCATCCCGTGGCTCGCGTCCGCGCAGACGCTGAATATCAGCAATGCCTCGCTAACCTACGCGACGCTGACGAACACGGCGGTGACGATGACGGGGCGCGCGGAACTGCGCATCACGGGTGCGGGCGATCCGATCACGGGCTGCACGATCAATCTGAATTCGCCGGACGCGTTTTTCTACATGACCGCCATCCAGCCGGGCACGGTGGCGTCCACTTTCCTCAGCCGCATTTTCGTGAACGGCGCGGCGGCGGTGTTGGATACGAATGTGCGCATCGTGCAGAAAGCGATGGGCGCGGTGGTGATTCCGCAGGCCTCCGGCTATTCGCCGCTCGAGGTTTTTGACGCGCGCTATTTCGCGGGCAAATCGAAGCGCCTGTACCCGTACGTGAAGTACGCCGATTGGCAGCTCGGCGGGATGAAAATGGCGATCCGCTCGTTCCGGCTGAAGCACGGTTACATGGCGACCTTTGCGCAAAATGAAAACGGCACGGGCGTGAGCAAGTGCTACGTGGCGCAGGATGGCGATCTCGAGGTGGGGCGGCTGCCGGATACGCTGGCGGATCAGGTGCGTTTCGTGCGCATTTTTCCGTGGCGCTGGGTGAGCAAGAAAGGCTCGTGCGACGTGGCCCCGGCCGACTTGAAGGCGAACTGGCACTACAACTGGAACATCAGCCTGAACTCCACGCTGGACTGGGAGTATGTGGCGATCAAGCAGCAGCCTTACTGGCCGGGCACGGATCAGGATTGGAAGGCGCGCGGGGTGAACCATCTCTCCGGGTTCAACGAGCCGAACAACCCCGTCGAGGACGCCTACCAGAATCTGACCCCGCTCGGTTCGGTTTC
Source organism: Chthoniobacter sp. (assembly GCA_031424395.1). Lineage (GTDB taxonomy): Bacteria > Verrucomicrobiota > Verrucomicrobiia > Chthoniobacterales > Chthoniobacteraceae > Chthoniobacter. The sequence goes on along the minus strand of JANPHJ010000096.1, from coordinate 7,695 downwards.
CGACGCCGTCGCCCGTTACCCCGAGTTGCTCGGCACCGGCCTGCGCGTGGGCGCGCCCGCGGTCACCGATGGCGGCTACAGTTGGATTGTCGATTTCATCAATCAGGCCAATGCCGCGGGGGTGCGAATCGACTATGTGCCGGTCCACTACTACCGCAGCACGTCGGGCAACAACCCGACTACCGCGGCCAACAACCTCTACAATTACCTCAAGAGCATCTACGACGTCGCGCAGCGCCCGATTTGGGTCACCGAGTTCAACAACGGGGCGAACTGGACCGACGACGCGCACGATCCGAACGTGACCCAGAATCGCGACGTGATCGAGGCTATGGTGAACATGATGGACAGCACGCCGTGGATCGAGCGCTACGCCGTTTACAGCAACGTGGAATGGTTCCGCGACACGCACTACACCGATGGCAGCCTCACGCCGATGGGGTCGATGTATCGCGATCATGTGGCCCCCATCGCCTACGCGCAGGAAATGGCGGATGCCGGCACGGGCAATTCCGCGCGCTACGATTTCGACGGCAACGCGCATGACTCGTGGGGCAACGGCCAGGACGGCCTGCTCGCCGGCACGCCGAATTTCGCGGCGGGCAAATACGGGCAGGCGCTCCAGTTTAACGGCACGACTGACTACGTGCAGCTTTCGCCGCGCATCGCGGACACGACGGATTTCACCTTCGCCGCGTGGGTCTGGTGGAATGGCGGCGCGGACTGGCAGCGCATTTTCGATTTCGGCCTCGGCACTTCCAACTACCTCGCGTTCACGCCCAAGGCGGGCACGAGCGGCGGTCTGCGTTTCCTGATGCGCGATGGCGGCAGCGAGCAGCAACTCAACACGGGCGCGCTGGCGACCGGCCAGTGGGTTCACGTCGCCGTCACGATCGCGGGCGATGTGGGAAAATTGTTCGTCAACGGCGCACTCGTGAACACGAACACAGCGATGACGATCAACCCGGTCGATGTGGACACGAAGTTCAACTACCTCGGCAAAAGCCAGTTCGCCGATCCGCTCTTCAACGGGAAAATGGACGACGTGCGCATCGTGAGCAGCGCGCTCACCGACGCGCAAATCGCGGCGATGGTCGCCACGGGGCCGCCGCAATTTTCGAGCACAACGCTCGTCAAACCGGGCGGGACGAAGCTCCAGCCCTACACCGGCTCGCTCGCCGCCGATGCGCTCGGCGGCGCGGGCACGCGGACTTTTTCCAAAATGAGCGGCCCGCCGTGGCTGGCGGTCGCGCAGGATGGCAGCCTCACCGGCGTGCCCACCGCGCTCGATGGCGGCGTGAACAATTTCTACGTCCGCGTGACCGATGCGACCGGCGCGATTCACGCGACGATGTTGCAGGTCACCGTCGCGGAAGCGGGCGGCATGGTCGCGCGCTACGCATTCGATGGAAACGCCAACGCCTCCGTCGGCACCGCGCACGGCACCGCGACCGGCTCGCCCGCCTACGCGACGGGGCACAGCGGCCAGGCGATCGACCTCAGCGGCACGGGCCAATACGTGACGCTGCCGGCGGGCGTCGCGGAGGCCAGCGAGATCACGGTCGCCATGTGGTTCCAGCGCGATTCCACGGCGAGCTGGCAGCGGCTCTTCGATTTCGGCAACGGCTCCGAGGAGTATTTCTTTCTCTCGCCAAGATCCGCCACGTCCACCATTCGCTTTGCCATCAAAAACAACGGCACCGAGCAGGGCATCGAAACTCCGTCGCAGCCCACGGGCACATGGGTTCACGTCGCCGTCACGCTCGGCGCGGGCACGGGAAAGTTGTACGTCAACGGCGCGCTGGCCGCGAGTGGCGCGATGTCGGTCAAGCCGTCGGATATTCTTCCGGCGACGAATTACATCGGCAAAAGCCAGTACAGCGCCGCCCCGCTTTTCGATGGGCGCATCGACGACTTTGTCATCTTCAACACCGCGCTCAACGCCGCGCAAATCGCCGCGCTGATGAACGGCCACGCGCCCACATTCACCGCCGATCCGATGACCAAACCCGGCGCGACTGCGGGCACCGCCTACAACCAGTCGCTCGCGCTGAATGTCACCGATCCCGACGCGGGCAGCGTGTTCACTTTTAGCAAAGTCAGCGGCCCCGCGTGGCTCACCGTCGGCGCGGACGGACGCCTCTCCGGCCTGCCCGCGGCGAACGATGTCGGCGTGAACCGCTTCACCGTCCGCGTCACCGATCAAACGCTGCTCGCCGATGACGCAGAGGTGAACATCACCGTCTCCGCACCCGTCGCGGGCCTCGTGGCGCAGTATCAATTCGACGGCAACACGCTGAACACCGCGGGCGGCGGCGCAGGCACCACGACGGGCTCGCCAACTTACGAGGACGGGTTTTTCGACAAGGCGCTGCACTTCGATGGCGTGGACGATCTCGTCACGCTCCCGGCGAATGTGGTGGGCGCGCTGACTGACGCGACCTTCGCCTTGCGCGTGCGCTGGGATGGCGGCGCGGCGTGGCAGCGCATCTTCGATTTCGGCGCGGGCACCGCCCAGTACCTGCTGCTCACGCCTTCGAGCGGCAGCGGCACCGTGCAATTTGCGATCCTCAACAGCGGCGGCACCGTGCAGCGCCTCGCCGGCCCCGCTGCGCTGCCGGTCGGCGAGTGGGCGCATGTCGCCGTCACGCTCATCGGCAGCACCGGCACGCTTTACGTGAATGGCGCGGCGGTCGCGACGACGAGCATCACCATTGATCCGGCCAACGTCACGCAGACCGCGAACTACCTCGGCGATTCGCAGTTCGCCGCCGACCCGCTTTTCGCCGGCGCGCTCGACGATTTCCGCATCTACAGCCGGGGCCTCAGCGCCGCGGAAATCGCCGCGCTCGCCCTGCCGCCCGCGCCGGTCGCCGTACTGCTCGACTACGCCGGTTGGACCACCGGCATCGCCTTCCCCGGCGGCCAGAGCGGCGCGCTCGCCAATGCGGACAACGATTTGCTGCTGAACATCTGGGAGTATTTCCACGGCACCAATCCGGCCGCGGGCACCGCCCCGCCGGTCCAGTCGATCGTCGCCGGCAATCGCCTCACGCTCGTTTTTCCCCGCAACGCCAATGCGGGCGATGTGACCGTCACCGTGCAGGGCGCGGACTCGCCCGCCGGGCCGTGGACCGACCTCGCGCGCAGTACCGGCGGCGGTGCCTTCACCGTCCTCGCCGCCGGTGCCGCCGTGAGCGAGACCGGCTCCGGCAATACCCGCAGCGTCGAAGTCCGCGATCTCTACGACCTCGCGGACCCGGCGCATCCGCGGCGCAATCTACGGCTCCGGCTGCAACAGCCGTAGGCTAGCGCCGCCAGACGTACGGATCGTAGGTGCGCGGCCCTTGGTAGTTGGAAAAGCCGACGCCGTCCGTGGCGTCGCCGGTGTAGCGGTAGGGGTCGTTGCCGTAAATCGTGTCGTCGTACGGGCTCACGTAATGCGGGCCAAAGCCCGGCGCGTAGTTGCGCGCGAAACGATCCGACTCCGCCATGAGTGCGTCGATGACGGGCTGGCTAATGTGCGCCGCGCGCAGCCGCATGACATCATTTTTCGCGAGGATGTAATCGAGCCCGGCGTCGTTGACCTGCCGGAGGATGAGCGTTTCGGAAACGCCGCGGCGTGCGAGTTCGATGATCTCGTCGGGCTTCAGCACGTGACCGTGCTCCATCTTGCCGACGATGACGGGCGGCACGCCCTGCTGGCGGATTTGCCCGAGTTCTTTTTGCGAAAAACTCGCGCAACCGGCGAGGAGCGCGGCGGCGGAAATGGCGAGGGGGAAGGGGCGGTGCATGGGCGCGCGGAAATTGGCAGCGCGGGGGGCGGGGCGCAAGGAACGGCTATTTCTTTTTCAGCGAAGCGAGGTACTCGACGACATCGACGAGGTCCTGCTGGCTGAGCGCCTGGTTCAAGCCGCTCGGCATCATCGAGGTAGTGAGCTTTTCGCGTTTGGCGATTTGGTTTTTGGCAAATTTATTGGTCGCGCCGCCGGGGAGCGCGAGCACGAGTTCGTCGGCCGTCTCGCTGCGGACGATGCCCATCGCGCCGCCGCCGTCCTTGGTTTCAAGCTGGGTGGTTTCAAAGCCCATGCTGAGGCCGGCGTTGGGATTGATGATGGCGTCGAAGATCGCCTCCTTCGGCAGCTTCGTACCGATCTCGCTGAGCGCGGGGCCGAAATCCACGCCGGCTTCATTCACGCGATGGCAGGAGACGCAGGAGCTTTCGGCGCGCTCGAAGACGGCTTTGCCGTGCGCGACGCTGGCGGGGAGTTTGGCGAGTTCGGCGATGGGCGGGAGCGGCTTCCCGCCGAGCGCCTGCGCGGAGGGGAAGAGCGTGGCGATGTCGTTTTTCAGCGCGGGATATTGCACGAGGTTCAGCGCGGTCGTCGCGGCGGGCTTGAGGTCCGCGGGGAGCTTGCCGTCCTTGGCGAGCTGCACGAGCGCGGTCGCACCGGGTTGGGTGCGGGCGAGCGCTTTGACAGCTTCAGCGCGGGCCATGCCGGCATTCGGCGCGGCGACGATGCCGCTGAGCGCGGCGGCGCCGCGGCGGTCGCTGCTGGAGCCGAGCAGCGCAATGACGCCGGCGGCGTGCGGGCCGGTGAGCGCGGAGTCGATGAGCTTCGCGGAATCGGCATCGGCGAGGACCAGCTTCAGCGCGTCATTGGCGAGCGGGTCTTGCGGGTTTTTGAGCGCGGTTTCGAGCAGCGCGGGAGCCTGGCCGGTCAGGCGGAAGTCGCGGACGAGTTCGACGAAACGCGGCGTGCCTTTCGCGCTGGCGACTTGTTTTTCGATGGCCGCTTTCACCTCGGCGTTGGCATTGAGGTCCACGTTTTTCAAGCGCGCGAGCGCCTCACCCGCGACCACGCCCATGCTGTCACCGAGCCCGGCGAGCATGACGAGCGCCTTGGTCTTGTCGGCGCTTTCCGGCAGGAAATCGAAGGCGCGGAGGTAGCGGGGCTTCTCATTGTCGGAGATGGATTTGTCGGTCAGGATTTTTACGAGGAAGCCGGCGTTCTTGGCGGAGCGCATGCGCCAGATGATGTCGCGTCCGGCGGGCGTGTTCCATTTGTCGCCAACCGCGGCGAGCCATGCGTCGAAGCAGGAGTCTTCATTGCCCAGCGCGCCGATGCCGAGCGCTTCGAGATACCAGCGGTCCTTGCCGTCATGCTGCTGCGCGAGCGCGGCCCAAAGCGGCTCGATCTTTTTGGAATTGGCGAGCGCGAGGGCGATCTGCCGGCGCACCTGCGGGCTCGGGTCGCGCAGCATTTTGCCGACGAGCGTGGGGTCTTCGTCGAGCGGCGAGGTGTCGATCACGTCCGATTTTTCCAGCGTCGTGCAAAGGCGGATGGCGGCGATGCGCACGTCGCTGCTCGGGTCGCCGAGCGCGGTGCGCAAATGCGCGAGGCCTTTCTCCGGCAACCGCGCGAGCAGGCCGAGGGCGCGGGCGCGCAGGCGCGGGTTCTCGGATTTCCACAGGCCGAGCAGCGCAGGCTCAGCTTTTGCGCCCATCGCGGAGAGCGCGGCCCAGGCGGTGGATTGCGTGGGCTTGTTGGGCGACGCGAGCGCTCTCACGCAGCCGTCGGCGGTGGTGAAGTCGGGCGCGGTGATCGCATACCTTCCCGCTGTAGGCGCGACGCGGTAGATGCGGCCCATCATCTTGCCGATTTCGTGATCGCCCATCGCGTGACCGCCGACGCCGGGATCGTACCAATCGGCAACGATGAGCGAGCCGTCGGGCGCGATGGCCACATCGGACGGGCGGTACCAGTTGTCCGTCGAGGTAAGGATGTCGGTCATCGTGGCCTTGTAGCCCGCGCCGTCATTTTCCACGGGATAGGCGCGGACGGTGCGCGGGCCGGCGTCGCAGTGGATGAGCTGGTTGGTGAACGGCGCGCCGAGCGTGGCGCCTTCATTGACGAGGATGCCGGTGGGCGAGCCGCCGCCGGTCTGGAGGAGATTCGGCACCACGCCGGGGTCGTTCAGATGCCAGTGGCGGAGCGGGATTTCGGTTTCGAGGTTGGTGCGTTTGGTCTGCCAGCCCGCGCCGGTCATCTCGTCGCCGTAGCCGTAGTTGCCATGCTCCATGACGTAGTTGATGCGCACGCCTTTGTTGCCGTCGTCGTCATTGTCGGACTGCCACATGGTGCCGAAGGAATCGACGCACACCTCGTAGTTGTTGCGAAAATTGTGGCCGAGCGTTTCGACGTTGCTGGCCTTGCCGGTGGCGAGATCGAGGTCGCAGCGGAAGACCATGCCCTGCCGGTAGGGCTTGCCCTGGCCGGTGATTTCGTGGCCCGCGAGGTCTTTCACTTTCGTGCCGTCCGGCCACGTCAGTTCGGTGATGGAGTTGCCGGAGTTGAAGTAAAATTTTCCATCCGGGCCAAACATGAAGGAGTGAATCTGGTGATCGTAATTCCACACGCCGCTGACCTTGAAGATGATCTTCGCATCCTCCGCGACATCGTCGCCGTCGGCATCGGTGAGCAGCCACACATTCGGCGCGGCGCTCACGATTACCTTTGTGCCTTTGGCCTGCGGGAGGACGCAAATTCCGAGCGGGTTCGTGAGTTCTTTGCTTTGGAAAAAAGTCTTGGCCTTGTCCGCCGTGCCATCCCCGTCAGTGTCTTCAAGGATCACCACGCGGTCGCCTTCCTCGCGCTGTTTCATGTAGCCGCGGTAGTTCACGCACTCCGTCGCCCACACGCGCCCGCGCGGATCGACCTCGATGTTCGTGGGGTTGACGATCATCGGCTCCGCCGCGAAAAGCGCGGCCTGCAAACCTTCGGCCGTTTTGAAAGTGCTCATGTTGGCCTTTGCATTTTCGAGGCCATAGCGGGCGTCGAGTCCGCTGGCCGCCGCGGTCGGCGCCGCTTCGCCGGGGTTCTGCGTGAAGACTTGGAATACCACCGAGGCACCTTGGCCCTGCGAGGTGCCGCCTTCGTCAATGCCGCCCTTCGCTTCAAACCCCATCACGCCCTCCGGCACATCGAAAGCGAGCAGCGACGGCGCGTGCGCGGCGATGCCAAACGGCACGTCCTTGCCATTCACGCGCTGGCCTTTGCTGCCGTCGGGCCGCGCATTCATGTGGGCTTCGCCAAAGCCGACTTTCGCCACCTTGGGTTTCAGCTCCGTGAGCTTCACTTTGCTGCCGTCGGCTTTGACAAAGACGGGCTCCATCCACTCCGCCCAGTCAGCCACGAAACCGTCACCCGCGTCCGTGGCGACGAGGAAAATTTCCTTCGCGCGCTTAAGGTCCACTTTGATTTCGACCGGGTCGAGATGCACGGTCTTGCTTTGGAAAACGGGCTTCGCGCCGCTGTTGCTCGCCGCGGGTTTCGGCTTCGGCTGGCCTTTCGGATCGAGGTTTTTCTCCAGCTCTTCCGCGCTCACTTTCGACATCACGCCACCCGCGGGTATCTCGCCTTTGGACGTCCAGACGATCGCGTTGAGCACGAGCTTGCGCTGGTCGTCGTTGCCCCAGCCTTTGTGAAAATGCCCGCCGGTGAAGCCAAAGCCGCGCCCGCCGTCGGGCCGCTCAAACGCCCATGCGGTCGCCTGTGGTTTCTTCGCCGCGACTTTGGCGCGTACGGCGGGATTGCCTTCGTGCGGGCCGTCTTTGCGGTCCATCGTGCTGTCGGGCGCGATGGAGGAAAGGATGGGCGTGAGCTTGCCCGCGCTGTCGGCGAAACGCATGTG
>JANPHJ010000095.1:0-48956 GCA_031424395.1 Chthoniobacter sp. | reverse complement strand
GGGTTTCGCCGGTCTGCCCCGCGCCCCCGCCGCCGTTGTCGTCCCCCCCCCCGCGCTGCCCGGCGCGGGCCCCGCCCCCGGGGGCGTGCGCCCGCGGCAGCGGCAGCGCGCCCTCTGGCCGCGGGTAGATGCAGTGCGGCTGGCGCAGCGGGACGGCGCGGCGCGCGGTGAAAAAGCCGAGCGGGAAAATGCTGGCGGCCCGCAGATCTAGCGTGGCAAAGCATCCGCGCCGCCCCGCGGGCACGCCGAGCTGCGCCCGCCGCGCGCTGCCCGCGCCGATTTCATCGAACTGCGCCGGCTCCGCGCCGCGCGCCGCGCGCACGGCGACGCCGGTGTGGGTGCGGCCACGGTCGGATTGCGCGACGAGGGTGACGGTGAGATTTTCGCCCGCAAAAACCGGCGCGATGGGCTCGGCGGTGAAGGTGACGCCGCGCAGATTCGCCCAAGTGTGGACGACGGAAACGGCGGCGACGCTGGTGAGCACGAAGGCGAGCAGGTAGGCCGCGCCGTTCGTCTGGCTCGCGCCCGCGTACCACATGGCGAGCAGCACGGCGGCGAGGCCGATGGTGTTGCGATTTGGCAGCACCCAGACCCGCGGACTCGGCGGCGGCGCGCTCATTTTCTACGGCACCGCGACCTCGCGGAGAAGGCTCTGGGCCAGCGCGCGCCCACTTTCTGCGGATTCCAGATCCTGCCCGAGCCGGTGCGCCATGACGCTCGGGCCCACGGCCTGCAAATCCTCCGGCAGCACCATCTCGCGCCCCTGCATCAGCGCCCACGCCTGCGAGGCGTGCAGCAGCGCCAGCCCCGCGCGCGGCGAGAGCCCGGTGCGGTGCCGCCGCCGGCTGGCGTCGAGCAGGTCCTGCAAATAGTCGAGCAGCGCGGGCGATGCATGCACGGTGCGGACGCGCGCCTGGATTTCCGCCAGTGCCTCGGTGTTCATCACCGGCTGCACTCCGCGCATGAGGTCGCGGCGGTCCGCACCGAGCAGCATCACGCGCTCGGCGGCGCGGTCCGGCACGCCGAGCTCGATGCGCATGAGGAAGCGGTCGAGCTGCGACTCCGGCAGCGGAAACGTGCCGACCTGATGCTGCGGATTTTGCGTGGCGAGGACGAAAAACGGCGCGGGCAGGGGATGCGTGACGCCGTCGATGGTGACGTGGTTTTCCTCCATCGCCTCAAGCAGCGCGCTCTGCGTTTTGGGCGTGGCGCGGTTGACCTCGTCGATGAGCACGACTTGGGAAAAAAGCGGCCCCGCATGGAAGACGAAGCGCTGGCGGTCGCGGTCGTAGATGGAATTGCCGAGGATGTCGGCGGGCAGCAGATCGCTTGTGAACTGGATGCGCCGAAACTCCAGCCCGAGCGACCGCGCGAGGGCCTGCGAGAGCGTGGTCTTGCCGACGCCCGGCAGGTCCTCGATGAGCAAATGCCCGCGCGCGAGCACGCACGAAATCGCCAGCCGCACGGCGTCCTGTTTGCCGACGATGATTTCGCTGACTTGCGAGACAAGCGCCTCGATGCGGGATTTCATGCGCCGGGAATGTCGTGGGCGGCCAGCGGCTTGTCGAGGGGTGGAGCCGGGACTTCGATGGGCGTCTGGCAGTTGGGACAGTCCGCGACGGTGCCGACTTCAGCGGTGGTGACGGCGAGGCGCTGGCCGCAGTGCGGGCAGGCGAATTTGAAAACCGCGGGCGCGGCGGGTGGCGCGGGTGCCAGCGGCGGAGTGGGGCGGGGCTCGTCGCGCACGGGTGCGGGCTGCGGGAGCGGCGTGGGCGGGAGCGGGCGTGGCTCGGCGGGCGCGGTGTCGGGCGTGGGAAGCGCGGATTTCTTCGCGAGCACCCAGCGCAGGGCAAGGACGGCGGCAAAGGCGCTCGCGACCGCCACGCCCCAGACGATCCAGAAACCGGGACGGGTGTGAAAATGCCGCTCGTAGCCGAAGCGCGCGGCGCCCGCGGCGAGGCCGAGCGTGCCCAGCCAGAGCGCGAAAAAAAGCAGCAGCCAGCGCAGGCCGCTGCGTCCTTTTTCGTCCGCCGCCGCGAGCAGTCGCAGGGCGAGCCACGCGAGCAGGGCGACGACCGCGAGATGCGCTGGGAGGGACGCGAGCAGAGGCACGTTGGCTAAAGAGTTTCGGGCGTTTGCAGCAGGGTGCCGATGCGTTGGAGGAGCCGGCCCGCGCCGCCGCCGTCGAGCACGCGGTGGTCGAAGCTGAGGGTGAGATGGGCCTCGGTGACGGGCACGAATTGCGCCGCCTTTTTGTCCCAGCTCGGGACGATGCGGCCCGCGCCCATGCCGAGCACGAGGGTCTGCTCGGGCAGCGGAATCGGCGTGGCCCACTCCAGGCCGAAGGTGCCGAAATTAGTGACCGTGGCGATGCTGCCGCCCAGCGCGGCCGCGGGGAGGCGGCGCTGGCGGGCGAGTTCGACGAGTTCGTTGTAGCGCACGGTCATTTGCGCGAGCGGCGTCTGATCCGCGGCGCGCAAAACGGGCACGAGCACGCCGTCTTCGGCCTCGACGGCGAAGCCGACGTCAATGGCGCGCGGATGCACGATCTTGTCGCCGACGAGCCGCCCGGCGGGTGCGCTGTTTTCGCCGAGCGCGACGGCCAGGGCGCGCAGGGCGTAGAGCGCAGGGCCGGGTTTCGGGTCGCTGGTCTTGCGATGCGCGAGCATGGCGTCCAGCCGAATGGGCATGCCCACGGTGGCGAGCGGGCGCGACCACGAGCGGCGCATGGCGTCGGCCACGGCCACGCGCATGGAGGACGCGGGGCTGAGCTTGTGGTGGTCGAGCGAGGCGAGGAATTTCTCGAAATCCTCGACCGTCACGCGCCCCGCCGCGCCGCTGCCGGCGATGCCCGCGAGGTCGGCGGCGTGCAGCCCGAGTTCGTTCATGCGCGCCTTCATCCGCGGCGACATGAAGCCCGCGCCCGCCGCATGCGCCGGCACCGGCAGGCCGCGCACCGTGGGCTGCACGCCGGAGGTTTTTTTCTCGGTCGCAGGCGTCGTGCTGACCTCGGCCACCGGTGCGGGCGCATCGAGCCCGGCGCGGGCGGCCTCGGCGTCGGTGACTTCGAGAAAGCCGAGCGTCGCGCCGACGGCGTAGCTTTGCCCGACCTCGATGAGCAACTCCGCGACGGTCCCCGAGCACGGTGATGTCACCCCCATGGTGGCCTTGTTCGTCTCGACTTCGAGGATGTCCTGGTCGCCCTCGACGGCCTCGCCGATTTTGATCGGGATCAGAACGATGGTCGCCTCGGCAATGGATTCGCCGAGCTGAGGCATGATGATCGGAATGCGAGGCATGGGATTTAGAGACGAAGGAGGTCGCGCATTTTCGCGCTGATGGTTTTCGCCGTCGGGCGGTGTGTGCCCCAGAGGTTTGGGTGGAAAGGGACGGGGGTGTCTTTCGCGTTCAGCCGCTGCGGCGGGGCGTCGAGCAGGCCAAAGCCTTCCGTGGCGATGCGCGCGAGAATTTCCGCGGTCACACCGCCCCACGGCCAGGCCTCGCCGACCGCGAGCACGCGCCCGGTGCGGGCAACGCTGGCGAGCACGGTGTCGGTGTCGAGCGGTTTGATCGAGCGCAGGTCGATAACCTCGATTTCCCAACCCTCCAGGGCCAGTTCCTCCGCGCACGCGAGCGACTCATGGACCATCGCGCTGTAGGTCACGATGGTCGCGTCGCGGCCCGCGCGGGCGATGCGTGCTTTGCCGGTGGGCATGGCCTCGGTCGGCAGCGCCTCGGCTTTCAAATGATAGTACAGATACTTGTGCTCGCAGAAGATGACCGGGTCATCGATAGCCACGGCTTCGAGCAGCATCGAGTAGGCGTCCTCGACGGTCGCGGGCGTCATGACGATGAGGCCGGGATAGTGCGCGTAGAGCGCCTCCATGCTCTGGCTGTGAAACGGCCCCGCACCCGCGGTGCCGCCGCACGGCAGGCGGATGGTGATGGGGCAGGGGACCTCGGTGCGCCAATGCAGCGTGGCGGCGTGGTTCACAATCTGGTTAAAGCCGACGGTCGAGAAATCCGCGAACTGCATCTCGATGATCGGGCGCATGCCCTCGATGGCTGCGCCGATGGCGCTGCCGACCATGGCATCTTCGCTGATCGGCGCATCGAGCACGCGGCCGGGGAATTCCTGCGCAAGATTTTTCGTCGCCTTGAACGCGCCGCCAAACGCGCCCACGTCCTGGCCGTAAATATAGACGCGCGGATCGTCGGCAAGCGCACGGGCCTGGGCTTCGCGGATGGCCTCGAGGTAGGTGATCATTCGGCGTGCTGGCCCTCGCTGAGATGGCGGGTGGCGAGCGCGCACCAGTCCTCGACATTGGGATCGGGCAGCGGCTCGCGCAGGGTGGTGGCGACGGCTTCATCGATCTGCTGCTGCGCTTCTGCCTCAAATCTCCGCAGCACCGCATCGTCGGCCCAGCTTTCGTCGCGCAGGCGCTGCTCGGCAACTTTGAGGCAGTCGCTGCCCAGCCGCGATTCGCGGAGATTTTCGTCGATGTAATGCGCGTCGTCGTGCTCGCCGTGCCCGGCCAGCCGGAGCAGCGAAGCGACCACGAGCTGCGGCCCGCCGCCGGCCCGCGCGGCCTCCACGGCGGTGCTCAACGTGCGCAGGCATTTTTCCAAATCCGTGCCGTCCACGCGGTGCGCCGCCACGCCGTAGCCCGCCGCTTTGTCGGCCAGATCCTCGCAGGCAAACTGCCGCGCGTTCGGCGTGGAGTAGGCGTACTGGTTGTTCGCCACGACGACGACGAGCGGCAGCCTTTCAACCGCCGCGAGATTCAGCCCTTCGTGAAACGCGCCCGTCGAAGTCGCGCCGTCGCCCAGGCACGTCGCGCCCGCCGTCCCGGTGATCCCGCGAAAGCGCCGCGCCAGCAGCGCGCCGGCGACGGCCGGAATCATCGCGCCGAGATGGCTGATCATCGCAAAGAGGCCGTCGCGCGGGCGGCCGCGATGCACATTTCCATCGCGCCCGCGCATGGGCCCGAGGCGCGAACCCATGTAGGTGCGCGTGCAGTCGAGCAGGCTCTCGCCAAAGGCCAGCCGCCCGGCCTGATCGCGGATGAGCGGGGCAAAGATATCCCCTTTGCGCAGCGCCAGCCCCACGGCCACGCTGAGCGCCTCCTGCCCGCGGCCGAGGAACACGCCGCCGGTGATTTTTCCGCCGCGGTAAAGGCTGGCGATTTTGTCCTCCAGCATCCGTGCGAGCAGCATCCAGCGGTAGGCCGCTAGATAGGTTTTCGGAAACTCGGGGAGCTGCGCCGGGGTGGGCGGAGCCTCGGTGGCGTGAAGCATGGCGCGGACTCTACGAGGCGTGTCGCGCCGCGCGCAACGGTTTCTTCACCGCGCCGCCTGCACGCAGCGCAAGCCGAGGTGGTTCGTGCCCGTGTCCTCCTCGCCCTTGCCGCGCGTGCCGACCATGTAGCGCGTGCAGTATTGGTCGGTGCAAAGGTACGAGCCGCCGCGATGCACGCGCTTCTTGGTGCCGGGCTCGGAGGGGTCGAAACTTTCCGCCGGCCCCTGCGGATTGCGCGCCAGACCGGCGGCGTCCAGCTTCGCGAAATAGTCGGGCCGGTACCAGTCGGCCGTCCACTCCCAGACATTGCCTGCAATGTCGTGGAGGCCGTAGGCGTTAGCCGGATACTGCGCGACCGGCGCTAGGCCCACGTAGCCGTCCTCGCCGGTGTCTTTGGCCGGGAATTTTCCCTCGAAAATATTCGCCATCCACTGGCCACCGGGATTCAGCTCATTGCCCCACGCGTAGAGCTGGCCGGCCGTGCCGCCGCGCGATGCGAACTCCCACTCCGCCTCGGTGGGCAGCCGTTTGCCTGCCCACCTTGCGTAGGCCGTGGCATCGGCATAGGCGACGTGGACGACGGGAAATTTTTCGCGCCCCGCGAGGTCGCTGGCCGGGCCGGTGGGGTGCCGCCAGTTCGCGCCGGGGACGTAGCTCCACCATTGGAAATGATTGTCCAGCGGCACCGCCGTCGCAGGCGGCGTAAAGACGACGCCGCCGGGCACGAGATTCTCCACCGGCGCGGCGGGAAAGTCCTCCGCGCGCGGCGGCTGCTCGGCCACGGTCACGTAGCCGGTGGCTTGCACAAACTCGGTGAACTGCGCGTTCGTGACCTCGGTGCGATCCATCCAAAAACCGTCCACATAAACGCGGTGAATCGGGCGCGCGTCCGGCATCGCATCCTTGCCGCCGCAGAGCGAGGAGGTGGGGTCATCCGAGCCCATGGAAAACTCGCCGCCAGGAATCCAGACCATGCCCTCCGGCCCGGGTCCCGGCGGTTTGGCGGAGTTAGCGACCGTCGCGCGAAAGCCCGCGGGCAAAGGGCTCGCGGCGACTGCGACTTTGACCGGCGACGGCGGCTTTGCGACCCACACCGCCGCCGCCAGCGTGAACGCGAGCAAGGCCAGCAAAGGCCGGCGATTGGGTTTTCGCGTGGCTGGAGAAGGGCGGGCGGAAGTTATTTTTTGCATGGGGTGCAGCTTGACTAGAACACCCTGCGAACCGGGTCAACGCGGGTTGCGGCCCTGCTGCCGCTGCGGGACGTAATCTAGGAGGCCTCATGGGTCAGTCCGCACGCGGGCGCGGCCACCCTGAAATTGCCGTCGCAGCGCGAAGCGCACGCGATCTCCGACTTGCTTGAAATCGAGCACGGGTTTGCCCGGCCAACGGCCCTCAGTCCAGCTACAGCCGATGATCGATCCCTGCGATTCCGCCGCCGCGCCCGGCGCGCCATTGCGCAGCGTGCGCGTGGCTGGCGTGCCCCTCTCGAAGGCGTATTGCACGAGCAAGCAGCGCCGGATCATTGCGCAGCCGCTGCGCTTCCGCATTCCACGCGACATAGCGCGCCGCCATCGAAGTGTTCGCCCGCCCGACGGGGAGACTGTTAGCTTGGGTGAAAACCTTAACAATCACGAGGCGCGGTTAAGGTTCCCGCGCCCTGTGGCATATTCATCACATGCTCCTTAATTCCCTCATCCTCCCTGATCGCCGCGCGGCGGCATGGCTTCTCGCGTTGTGGCTGTGCGTGGCTACGTCGATGGCGTCCGATTTACTCCGGGATCTGGCGGCAGGGCGCTCGCGGAAAGTCGTGGTGTATGGGACGAGTCTCACGGCGGGCGGGCCGTGGGTTGGGCAGATGCAGAGCTGGCTGGTGGCGAATTATTCGGGGACGGCGACGATCGTGAACAGCGGGCTGAGCGGGCTGAACTCCGCGCAGGGCGTGGCGCAGCTTTCGGCAAAGGTGCTCGCGCATCAGCCGGACACGGTCTTCATCGAGTTCGCGGTGAACGATGCGTTCCTCTACTCGGATGGAACGCCGCAGCTTTCCGTCGCACAGGCGCGGGCGAATCTGCTGTCGATGATCGACTCGGTCCGCGCGCAAAATCCGCGGGCGGAAATTATTTTGCAGACGATGAATTCGGTCTGGAATTCGCCGACAGGAAGCAATGCTTCGGCGACGCTGCGGCCAAATCTGCCGGCGTATTACCAGATGTATCGCGACGTGGCGGCGGAGCGCGGGCTGCTGCTCATCGACCACCATCCAAACTGGGTGGCCTTGCAGGCGAACGATCCCGCGACTTTTCAAACGGATGTGCCGGATGGCGTGCATCCGATTGCCGTGGCGACGCGAGCCATCACCATGCCGCTGCTCCAGCGCCAACTCATCGGCGACGTGTTGTATCATCCGGCGGATGCGCCGTCGCCGGCGCTGCTCACGGCGGAGGTGTGCGTGTATGGCGGCACTTCAGGTGCAGTCGCGGCGGCGGTGCAGTCGGCGCGGATGGGGAAACGCGTGGTGCTGCTCTCGCCCGACGCGTGGCTCGGCGGCCTTACCAGCAATGGCCTGGGTTGGAGGGACCTCGGTGATCCGGCGGCCATCGGCGGACTGGCGCGCGAGTTTTACCGGCGCATCTACAACTACTATCTCAGCGACACCGTCTGGACGCGGGAAACGCGCGCCGCCTACATCGCGCGATCGAGCATCGACCCGGATGCGACGAACAAGGTGATGTTCACTTTCGAGCCGAAAGTGACGCGGCAAATTTTCCAGGATATGATGGCTGAGGCTGGCGTGACCGTGGTGCGCGGGCGGCTGAAACGCCCGGCGGGCGGTGTGCAAAAACAGGGCGCGGAGATCCGCGAAATTATGACGGACGACGGGAAGACAAGCATCCGCGCGGCGATGTTTATCGACGCGACTTACGAGGGCGATCTCATGGCGGCGGCGGGCGTGGGCTATGCGGTGGGGCGCGAGGCAAACAGCGTTTACACCCGAGACGCTGAACGGCATCCAAACGGCAAATTCCGGCGGCAATCAACTGCCTAGTGGCATCGATCCGTACGTGGCGGCGGGCCTGCCCGCGAGCGGTCTGCTGCCAGGCGTGAATGCGAACGCGGGTGGCGCGGATGGCGCGGGCGACCAGCGTTTGCAGGCCTACACTTTTCGCATGTGCCTCACGGACGTGCCGGCAAACCGCGCGCCGGCGCCGAAGCCTGCGGGCTATCTGGAAAGCGATTACGAGCTGCTTTTCCGAGCCATCGCAGCGGGGCAGACGGGCAACTTTTTCAAGCTCTCGCCGATGCCGAATCGCAAGACGGACTCGAACAACAGCACGGGCTTTTCGACGGATTTCATTGGCGGAAATTACAACCTCGCCGCGGGCTGGAACTACGCCGAGGCCGACTACGCGAAGCGCGCTGAAATCCTCGCGGCGCATTTGAAGTATCAGCAGGGTTTCGTGTGGACTTTGCAAAACAGCCCGCGCGTCGCCGCGGGCATCCGCAGCGCGTGGGCGGCGTGGGGATTGCCGCTGGATGAATTCACGGAGAACGGCGACTGGCCCGCGCAGCTTTACGTGCGCGAGGCGCGGCGGATGGTGAGCGATTTCGTGGTCACGCAGCGGCATGTGAATCAGGTGAGCGGCTTCGTGGCGACGGACTCGATCGGCATGGGCGGCTACAATATGGACTCGCATCACGTACAGCGTTACGTCGCGGCCGCGGGCGTGAAAAACGAGGGTGCGCAGCGAAGGCGGTCTGACCTTCGCCGTGCAGCAGTCATCTTCCCTCGCGCCAAGCGGGTGGACGCAGACCGGCGTCAGTGCGGAACTCTATGACGCCACCACCGGGCTTTTCTACCAAGCCGCCCCCATTGCGCCAGGCGAGCCGGCGAAATTCCTGCGCCTGCAAGTTATCAAGCCGTAGCGCTCCGTACGCCTGAGCGGCTTGGTCAGCCTGAGACTGTTCCTAGCGGCACAGCCAGCCGAGCTGCATCCACAGCGCGAACCAGCTTTGGATTTTTTTCGCGCTGGCCGTGGGCAAAGTTGTCGAAATGGCAAAGGCGGTGTCGCACGCATCGGTGAGCGTCGCGCCGTCGCGGAGCGCGGTGAGGAGGCGATAGGCTTCGGGTTCGAGGCGTTTGTAATAGACGGCGAGATCGACGCGATGCACGGCGAGGTGGACCGGCTGGCGGCTGGGCCGCGCGGCGATGCGCGGGCGGCGGCGGGAGACGGTGGCGGCGACGGCGTTGCTGAAGGCGCCGGTCTCGATCTGGTTTTCTTTGAATTTGTGCAGCAGGTCATCCACGGGATGCGCGAGGGAGAGGAGCGTGAGGTAAGGCTGGAGCTTCATCCGCAGGCGGTCGGGCGAAACGGTGGCGACCTTTTTAGGATCGAGCACGGGCCGGCCCGGCTCGTCGAAGGCGATCACGCGCGCCCACTCGACGCGCACGACATCTAGCGCGAGCTGGGTGTGCGGCGCGGTCAGTTCGGGCTGCGCACGGAGGAAAGTTTCGAGGTGCCGGCCGAGGTCGCGCATCGTCCAAGTCTGCGAGCCGTAGGCTTCGAGATAGGCGACGGCGAGCTGGTCGAATTTCCGCATGCCGATGACCGCACGCAGCGCGCCGAAGTCTTCGCCGAAGGAGCCGAGCAGCCGCCACCAGTACTGCTGGTTGTAAATCTGGAGCCGCTCGAACGACGACAGCCGGTCGTTTGGCTTGATGATCTGGGCCGCGACTTCCGCCGCGGGCGAGCCGTCTTTCCACGCGGTCTGCATGCCTTCGTCGCGGCGCAGCGGGCGCATCACCGCCTCGGCCATGAGCCGCTGCACGTCCGCGAGCTTCACCGGATTATGCGGCGAGAGTTTTGGCATCGGGGAGAAACTGGTTTGCCTTGAGCGCCTCGCGATGCACTTCGTCGAATGATGGAATGCGGTCGTCCCATTCCAGCAGCGTCGCCGTGCGACCGATGCGCCGGCTGGCGTGGCCGTACATTTTCCAGACGGGATCGAGCACCGGATGGTCGTGCGTATCGAGGAGGTAGCGCTCGAACTTCGTATGCCCGGCGATGTGCATCTGGGCCACGCGTTCGGGCACCACGGCATCGAGGTAAACGTAGGGGTCGAAGCCGTGGTTTTGCGCGGCGACGTAGATGTTGTTCACGTCGAGCAGAATCCCGCAGTCGGCGCGTTCGACGACTTCATTCAGGAATTCCCACTCGGTCATTTCAGAAACGTGAAACTCGGCGTAGCTGCTCACGTTTTCCACGGCCACGGGGATTTCCAAAAAATCCTGCACCTCGCGGATGTTGCGCGCCGTCGTTTCCACCGCCTCCCAGGTGTACGGCATGGGCAAAAGGTCGTGCGTGTAGCGGCCATCGACGCTCCCCCAGCAGAGGTGGTCGCTGAGCCAAGGCGTCTGCGTGCGCTTGGTCAGGCGTTTGAGTTTGCGGAGATGGTCGCGGTTCGGGCGCGACGCGTTGCCGAAGTACATCGAGACGCCGTGCTGGACGACGCGGTACTGCTCGAGGATTTGGTCGAGGATGTGGAGCGGTCGGCCCGCGTCGACCATGTAGTTTTCCGAGATAATCTCGAACCAATCGACGATCGGTTTTTTTTCCAAAATGTGGGCGTAATGCGGGATGCGCAGACCAAGGCCGACCCCGTAGGCGGTGAAGGCGTTGAAGCGGTTGGCGGGCATTTTGGGGAAATTCGAAATTCGAATATCGAAATTCGAAACAAATTCAAAAAGGCGGAAAATGAAAAATGGGGAAAACGGGGCAGCCGTGTGCACGCGCATTTTTCCGCTTCCTGACTTTCTGCATTTCGGATTTGTTTCGGATTTCGATATTCGGATTTGGGATTTTACACGCCAAGGGCTCCGGCCTTGGAAGACCGGAGCCCGGGATTCGCACGGTGGACTACTTTGGCGGAACGGGCTTGCCGTCCTTGATGGCGCAGCCGCCTTTGCCTTTGCAGGTGTTCTTGCCGGCGCAGCCGCCGTCGCCGGACTTGCAGCCGCCCTTGCCTTTGCAGGTGTTCTTGCCCGCGCAGCCGTGGTCGGCGTCGGGCTTTTTGTCGTCGGCGAGGACGCCAGCGGCGGTCACGGTTTTACCCGGTTGGGTGGACGTCGCGGCGTTGATTTTGGCGACGAGGCCGCCGGAAAGAATTCCGGCGATGGCAGCGCCGGCGAGCAGCGCTTTGGTGGTGGATTGACGTTTCATGGTTTTGTTTTGTTGGTCTGGTTTGGTTTCTGGTTTCCTGCCCGCTCCCGCATCCGAAACCTTCGGAGGAGAGGTGGCAAAAAGTGTCTTGGGAGAATGCGGTGAAGCTGGGATGGCGGATGCGTGGTTTTTATTCCGGTGAAAAGAATGCGTTCAATTCGCGATGCGATCGAGTTCGGCGATGAGGGCGGAGGGCGTGAGGGCGTCGAGCACCACGGGCTCAGTCTCGCCGGGGCGGTAGAGCACGTAGAGCGGCACGCCGATGCGTCCAAATTTCTTCAGCGCAGGTGTAACCACAGGATCGTCGGTGTTGGTCCAGTCGGCCCTAAGGGCGACGACTTTCTTTTCGGCAAATTTTTTCCCGACTGCATCGGTCGCGAGGACGAGGCGTTCGTAGGCTTTGCAGTTGATGCACCACTCGGCGGTGAAATCGACGAAGACCGCGCGACCGGCTTGGCGCGCGTCGGCGAGTTG
Organism: Chthoniobacter sp.; assembly: GCA_031424395.1. Classification (GTDB taxonomy): domain Bacteria; phylum Verrucomicrobiota; class Verrucomicrobiia; order Chthoniobacterales; family Chthoniobacteraceae; genus Chthoniobacter. Next base: position 36,965 of record JANPHJ010000095.1, on the reverse strand, counting down.
CTCCTCGGAGTAGGCCGTCCACTCAATGCTCCCGGTTTGCCAATGCTGCCCGGCGCTCGCGACCGGGCGGAGGGCATTGAGTTTGCCTTCGAGAAAAAGGAAATACGCGCCGACCGGGAGGAGCACGACGAGCACGCGGACGGCGACAGATTCGCGCCAGGTGCCGAACGCCCAGCACGCCAGCCCCAGTGCGAGCAGGAACCAGCTCATGCCGGCCACCGCCGCCGCGCCGCGCAGCGCGAGCACGGTGAAAAGCCAGACCGCCACGGCGAGCATAAAAAAGCCCATGAGCTGTTTCACGCGCTCCATCCATGGACCGGGCTTGGGCACGTAGCGCAGCCAGGCGGGCCGCGCGGTGAGCAGGAAAAAGGGCAGGCTCATGCCGGCGGCGATGGCTGCGAAAAGCAGGAAGATGACGGGCGTGGATTGCGTGGTGGCGAAACTCAGGCTGGTGGCGAGAAACGGCGCGGTGCAGGACGTGCCGAGCAGCGTGGTGAACAGCCCGTGGACGAACGCGCCGCCGTAGCCTTCGCGGCTCGACAGTGTGCTGAGTTTTGCTTCCGCGCCGCCGAGCGTGACCTCGAAAACGCCGAGCAGGCTGAGCGCGAAGACGAAGACCAACGCGATCATGCCCGCGAGCAGATACGGATTTTGAAACTGGTAGCCCCAGTTGAACGCCAGCTTCAGCCGCGCGACCGCGGCGGCAAGGCCGAGGAAGAAAGCGAAGACGCCCGCATTGAAGGCGAGGCCGAGCCGGAAAACGCGCGCGGGTTCCTGACCGGCCTGGTTCACGAAGCCGAAGATTTTCAGCGCGATGACGGGCAGCACGCACGGCATGACATTCATGATGAGGCCGCCGAGAAAGGCGGCGAGCAGCTTCCAAAGCAGGCTGGCGTCAGGCTTTACTGGCGATGCGGATGCGACGGATGGGACAGCTTCCGAGGCGAGCAGCCAGCCTTGGCGGGGTTCGCCTTTTTTCTCCACGGCCAGCACGCCGCGCCATGGCAGATGGGCCGCGCCGCCTTCGCCGATGGGGAAGGTGATGGTGCGCGTACCGTCCGCCGCGACCTCGCTGGCTTGCGGATGCTCCAGCTTCACGCCCGTTGGCGGCAGCGGGAAAAACTCCGCGCGGTAGCCCGCGCCCAGCCCCTCGATGCGCAGCGAGAAGGTATCCGCCTTTGACGTGTCCCACCGCACCGGAAACGGCGCTCCGCCTTCCCGCGGAAGCTGCGCGCGCCAAGCGGCGAACAGCTCCGCATCCGCCGCCGCCGCCGCGCCCGCGGGCAGCTCCAGCGCGAGATCCGCCTCGCCCGGCACGCATTGCCGCGGATCGCAGACCTGCCATTTCACCTTCGCCTTGATCGTCACCGGCCCCGTAGGCAGCGCAGCGGGCGGCGTGATCTCGGCCATGAGCAGCACCTCGCGTTCGTACACGTAGTTCAGAAAATCACCCGCCGCCTCGTGCGTCACCGGCAGCGGCCATTGCAGCGGTCCCGCTTTAAAGCCCGCGGGCAACTCCCACTCCACGCTCGTCGGTACGCCGATGTCGCCCGCGGACTGCCAGTACAAATACCACGTCGGCGCAATGACCAGCCGCACACCCGCGGTGAACGGTTGCCCCGCGGCCACCGCCACCGTGTCCGCCACGAGCGTGGCCACGACCTGCTGCCCGCTGACCGCGATCTGGCCCAGCGCTGTCGTGCAAATAGCCGCGCCCAGCGCGAGGAGGGCGGGGAGTTTGCGGAAAAAATTCATCGAGTGCGTGAGGCTAAATCTGCCGGGGCGGGCGGTCTTGGTCATAAACGCGGCAGCCGCGTTCATTATTCCCGCGCGGACGCGCTGCTATTTTGCAGGGCCCATCGGCCAGTCGTCGGTGCGGAAAGGGGAGGCGGGCAGGCCGGCGGCGTTGACGAGGTTGCACTCGGGATTGTCCGCCCACGCGTAGCGCACGGCGGCGGGTGCTTTCACCTCCGGGCTGGAAATGATGACGTGGTCACCGGCGATCTCCGCCTCGGCCCAGACGAATTTCCGATCCGCGCCCGCGATGGCAAAGCCTTTGATCTTCCCGCCGTCCGCGGCCTTCATGCCCACGGCGTTGCGGAAGGTGAGCCGCACCTTTTCGCCCTCGATCTGCGCGCCGCCAAACATCGGGCCGGAGTACTCGACATCGCGATAATAGACCGTGGCCTCTGCGGCGAGCGCGAGGCGTTTGCCCACGGTCTGCTTGTCCTTCGGATGGATGTCCTTGGCGTCGCCCACGTCGATGGCCAGGGCCATGCCGGTGTGCGGAAGTTCCAGCGCCATGGTCTGCGCCTCGCGGAGCCGCGCCCAATTCGAGTCCGTCGGTTCGTCGTGGCGCGGCAGGAAGTTGGCGAGCTGGACAAAAAGGAAGGCGGAGTCTGGCTCCTGCCACGCCAGCCGCCAGCTCTGGATCATGGTCGGGAAAAGTTTGCGGTAGAGCGTGGCGGCGCTGGCATTCGACTCGCCCTGGTACCATGTCACGCCGCGGATGGTGTAGGGCAGCAGCGGTACGATCATGCCGTTGTACAGGCCGGACGGGCTGTTCATCGCGTCGCCGCCCCGCGGGGCGTTCGGCGGCCGCGGTGGCGTCGTGCCGGCGTCCTTGGCCGCCTTTTCCGTCTCGCGCCATGCGAGCATGTCCTGGTCGTATTTCGCTTTTGCCGCCGGGTACGCGGCCACCGTTTTTTCCCACGCGGCGACGATGGGCTTGAAATCAGGATCAGCGTTCAGCACCGGCGCGGGCGTCCACTGCTCCGCCGCCGTGCCGCCCCACGAGCTGTGGATGAGCCCGACCGGCACCTTCAGATTCTGCTGAAGCTGCCGGCCGAAAAAGTAGCCGACCGCGGTGAAGCCCGCGACGGTCTGCGGCGTGCACACTTCCCACTTTCCCTTGCAGTCCTCCTGCGGCTCTTTCTGCTGCGATTTCAGGACGGTGAAATGGCGGAGCAGCGGGAAATTCGCGCCCGCGATTTCCTCGGCGGCGTTCAGCGCGCCCTGCACGGTGAACTCCATGTTCGACTGACCGGAGCAGACCCATACTTCGCCGACGGCCACGTTTTTGATGGTGAGCGTATTCGTGCCCGCGATGGTCAGCTCGCCCGTCGCGCCCGAGGCGAGGCCGGTGAGTTTCACGCCCCATTTGCCCTTCGCGTCGGCGGTCGCCTCGGCGGCTTTGCCGGCAAATTGCACGCTCACCTTTTCGCCCGCATCGGCCCAGCCCCAGACGTTGGCGGGGAGGTCCTGCTGGAGCACCATGTTATCGGAAATGAGCGCGGGGAGCTTTACCTCCGCGAGCGCGGCAGCAGAGAGGGCGGAGGTGACGAGGAGGGCAAGGGCGGGAGTTTTCATGCGGAGTGGGCGGGAGCATGGGCCGGTGGCAGCGCATGGCGCGAGGGGAAAGTTTCTTCCGCGCGAGCCGGGGGCAGGGCCCGCCCATGCGGTGGGCCGCAGACCCGGATGACGCCCGTCTTTCCCGGCTGCCGCACGACCAGCAGTGCTCGCCTACGCTTTCCGATTGGCCACCACGTAATCGTGCAGCGCGTTGACCGTCGCCAGCGCCTCCCGCGCGGTTTCGGAGTTTGGCACGCTCACGCCAAAGGTCTTCTCCAGCGAGACGACCAGCTCCAGCGCGTCGATCGAGTCGAGCCCCAGTCCGTCCGGGCCGAAGAGCGGGAGATCATCGGCGATCTCCTCCTTCGGCACTTTGAGCATCAGGTTTTCGACCATCATTTCCTTGATCGCTTCGCGTAAGTTTTCCATCGGGACAGTTGGGAGTTGAGAGTTGAAAGGCGGTCGTTTGAATTGCGGGCGCGCACCGTAACCAGCGCGACTCAACACTCAACAATGAACACTCAACTTTGCTGAAGCAGCGCCTCGACCAGCTCCTCGTCGCCCGCGGTTATTTCGAGGCCCGCGAAAAGGCCCAGCGCGCAATCATGGCCGGCGCGGTCCGCGTCGGGGAGCAGCGCATGGACAAAGTGGGGACGCGCATCGCCGAGGATGCCGCGATCACCGTCAAAAGCGCCGAGCGCTACGTCGGGCGCGGCGGCCTCAAGCTCGAAGCCGCGCTCGCCCATTTCGCCATCGACCCGACGGGCGCGACCTGCCTCGACATCGGCGCGAGCACCGGCGGCTTCACTGACTGCCTGCTCCAGCACGGCGCGGCCAAAGTTTTCGCCATCGACGTGGGCCACTCGCAGCTCGACTGGAAAATCCGCAGCGACGCGCGCGTGGTCGTCCGCGAAAAACTCAACGCCCGCCATCTCACCCGCGCCGACATCCCCGAGACCGTCTCGCTTTGCGTCATCGACGTGTCCTTCATCTCGCTGACTTTGATCTTGCCACCCGCCGCCGCGCTGCTGAGTCATGGCGGCGTGCTCGTCCCGCTGATCAAGCCGCAGTTTGAACTCCGCAAGGAGGACGTGGGCCGTGGCGGCGTCGTGCGCGACACGGCGCTGCACGAGCGGGCGGTGGAAAAAATCCGCGCCTTCACCGCCACGCTGCCGGGCCTCGAATGGCGCGGCGTCATCGCGTCGCCCATCCTCGGCGGCGAGGGCAACCAGGAGTTTCTCGCATGCCTGCGCGCATCGGCCTGATCGCCAACGACGGCAAGGCGGATGCGGGCGAGATCGTTCATGAGATTGCCCGCGATTGCGCGCGGCGCGGGCTGCCGCTGGTCTTGGAAAAGCGCGCCGCCCAGCTCATCGGCGCGGACTCCGCGGCCACGGTCAGCGACCTCGCGCGCGACACCGACCTGCTGCTCGTGCTCGGCGGCGACGGCACCATTTTGCAAGTCCTGCACGAACTCCGCGACGTGCTGCGCCCGATCTTTGGCATCAATCTCGGCAGCCTCGGCTTCCTCACCTGCGTCAGCGCTGCCGCCTGGCCGCAGGCGCTCGCCGCCATCGCCGCCGGCACCTACCAGCTCAGCGAGCGCGCGCTGCTCGACGTGCAGGTCGTGCGCGGCGGGCCGACCGCGGCGCGGTACACCGCGCTGAACGACGCCGTCATCAGCCGCGGAGAACTTTCCCGCCTCATCAAACTCAACGTTGCCGTGGATGGCGCCACGCTCAGCGAATACAACGCCGACGGCCTCATCGTGGCCACGCCCACCGGCTCCACCGCTTACTCGCTCAGCGCGGGCGGTCCAGTGCTCACGCCGGACAGCGGGGTCTTCGTCATCACGCCCATCTGCCCGCACGTCCTCACCATGCGGCCCGTGCTGGTGAGCGAGCACTCGTGTATCGACATCACGCCCCCGCTCGACGGGCCGGAGATTTTCCTCTCGCTCGACGGCCAGGCCTCGGTCCGCATCCTGCCCGGCGACCTCATCCGCATCACCCAGGCCCCCCAGCGCCTCCCGCTCGCCATGCTGCCGGGCACCTCCTTTTTTGAAGTGCTCCGCCAGAAACTGAAATGGAGCGGCACCGCCGTATGATCACCCTGGCCGACATTCTGCCCGCCACGCACATCACCCTGGAGGTCGCCGCGACCACGCCGCGCGCGGCCATCGACGAGGTGGCGGCTTTGGTAAAAAACGATCCCGGCGTGGACGACTGGAGCGCGCTGCTCGCGGGCGTTCACGCCGTCGCCCCATGCCTGCCGGAACCGGAGGGCGGCTTCGCCATCTGCATCCCGCACACCCGCGGCGAGTGCGTGAGCGCCATGGTCATGAGCGTGGGCCGCAGCGCCGCGGGCGTGGCTTTTCCCGGCGTCGAGCTGCCGGTGCGCTACGTCTTTTGCATCGCCGTGCCGCGCGCCCTGGCGGCGGATTACCTCCGCATCGTCGGCCTGCTCGCCCGCGTTTTCAAAGACCCCGCCGCCGAGTGCGAACTGCGCGCCGCCGCGACGCCAGCCGATTTCATCGCCCTCCTCTCCCGCCGCGAGGCCAAGCTTTGAAGCGCTAGTTCGCCGCCGTCGCCGCCGCGTCCTTCGCGGGGATGGTGAGCAGGCGTTTGCTTTCGCCCAGCAGCCACTGCGCGTCGCGGAAAGGCTGGTAGCTGATGTTTTGCCAGCGGATGAAACCGTCGCCGTCGATGAGGTAGGTGCCGTGCAGCGGGATGCGCTCAAAGTCGTCGAACGCGCGGAACGTTTTGAACACCGCGAAGCTCTCGTCAGCGACGATGGGGAAGGGGAAGCCCTGCGCGTCTTTCGCCAGCGCGAAGGTTTTGTTCAGGCCGGTGGCGGAGTCGGTGCTCACGGCGATGATGTGGATGCCCGCCTCGGCGTACTGCGCGGTGAGCGGGGCGAAAATATTGAGCTGCTCGATGCAGCGCGGGCAGCCGCTGCCGAGGTAGAAGACGACGAGCACGGGCTTGCCTTTGAAGTCGGCGAGCGCGTGCGGTTTGCCGTCGCTGTCGGGCAGGCTCCACGGCGGTGCGGAGTACGGCTGCCAGCGGAACGGGCCGAGCGCCGCGAGGTCCGGGCGCACGCCGGTGTCGGTGGTCGCGGGCGCGGGCAGGCGCCAATCTTTCGGGAGTTTGAGATCCTCGGCGATGAGCCCGAGCTGCTCGAAGACCGGCAGGTCGATGTCGAGCTGCGCGGAGAGTTTGCGCAGCTTCTCAAACGCCGCGCGCGCTCCGTCCTGCTGCCCGGCGCGCCAGAGCACGCCGGCGAGATTTGCCAGCGGCTGCACCTGCGCCGGGTCGGGGTCGCTAGCCTGCTTCGCGAGTTTCACCGCCTCGTCCTTGTCGCCGGCGGCTAAGTAGATGCGCGCCCGCCGCTCCGCCGGGATGTCGCGCGCGGCTTCGAGCAGCGGCTTGACCGCATCGGGCCGCGCGTCATGCAGCGCCTGGTAAATTTTCACCTCCGCAATCGCTGCCTCGGTCGTGGAGAGCGGATACGTGAACGTGCGCAGCGCGTCGGCCATCGCTTTCGCCGCCACATCGCCGGATTTTTTCTCCGTCTTCGCCTTCGCCTCCGCGGCATCCGCCGCCGCGATGCGATCCGCCCGCGCCTTGGCCAGCAGCGCCTCCAGCGCCTTCAGCTCCCGCGCGCCTTCCGCCGCTTTCCCCGCGCTGTAATACGCCACACCCAGCGCCGCCAGCCGCCGCGCCTCGAGCTCCGGCTTGTCGTCTTTCGCCAAATAGACTGAGCCTTCGAGCGCCGCGAGGTCGCCCCACATTTCAAACCGCACCAGCGTCTCCAGCAGCCGCTCGCGGCCGAGATTGTAGGCCTGGCTGTGCGTGGCATCGAGGCGCGGGAGCTCGATCAGATTCATCGCCAGATCCACGGCGTCCTGCACGCGCCCGATGTAGGCGAGATTCTTCACCAGCCAGTCGTTGTTGTGCGCGTAGTTGTGGATTTGCTCCGGCATGATCCGCGCCGCCGCCATGTAGGCGTGGTCCGTGCGCGCCGAGGCCTCCTGCTGCCACGCGGCGTCGGCGTAGCGGTGCAGATTGGAAAAAGTGTGCGTCGGCATGTGCCACATGTGGGCGATGCCCGGCGCGGCCTGCCCGCACCGCGCCGCTGCCGGCAGTGCCCGGTTGTCGCCGTCCGCGCCATTCCACAGGTGAATGAGATAGTGGCTCACCGGATGCGCCGGATTCACGGCGAGGACCTGCTGCGCGAGCGCATCCACCGCCAGCCGGCTCGGCAGCGGCGAGCCGTGCTGCGCATTGTCCCAGAGCTGGAAAACGAGGAACGCCTTCGCTTCGAGATCATCGGGGAATTCGTAGATCAGTCCCTCCAGCGCCTTCACCAGCGCGGCGCGCCGCTCGCCCTCGTCCTTTTTCGAGTCGGCATAAAACTTCCCCCACGCCTCAATCCACAGCAGCTCCCGGCGGCTCGCCTTGTCCTTTTTTGCGTCCGCCAGCTTGATGAAATCCGCCGCGCGCTTCGGGTTGTTGATATTGGCCATCGCCATGCCCCAGTAAGCCGCCGCGCAGTCCGCCTCCAGCGCCGCCACCTGTCGAAACGACCGCTCCGCCTCGAAGTACCAAAACCCGTGCAACTGCCCGACACCCTGCGTGAAAAACTTCTGCGCCAGCTCGTTCTTCGTCGTCACGGGGAAGCGCACATCGCCCGTCCCCGGCATCAATATTGCCGCCTGGCGCGGCCCCTCGTTGAACGCCTCGCCGTTTAGCGAGTGGCCGGGGAGCTTCGCTTCATCAGCCTTTGCGGGCGGCGCGTCCTCCGTGCGCTTTGCGGGCGGCGCGTCCTCCGCGCGGAGCGTGGTGAAAGCGAGCGCGAACGAGCAGGCTAAAAGTGTGAATCGCATGGTGCCGGGCAAGTGACAGCGCGCGCGCCGGAGCGTCAAGAGCGCCCGCGGAGCGATCCCGCGTTCGTTGACACACCTTTCGGCGCGGCGTCTATTCCTGCACGCAGCCCTTCGCCTTTCCACCCTATGAAACGCCTCCTCCCGCTTCTCGCCCTCGCCGCCAGCCCGGCCCTCGCTTTGGAAAGCGCCGTGCCCGCACGGTTTCCCGCCGACCGGTATGAAAAGATGGCGGAGCAAAAAGGGGAAAAGGCGCTCTTCGCCCTCGCTACGCCGACCGTCGCGCCGGTGGTGACGCAGGCTGGTTTTGCGACGAACTGGTATCTCACCGCAGTGGGCCGCGATCCGCAGGGGCAGGAGTTCGTGACCATCAAAGCGCAGGACGGTTCCGTGCATTTTTCCCTCTCAGGCGGCGAGGCCAATCCCGAAACCGGCGTCTCCCTGGTGAACATCACCTGGTCGGATGCCTGGCGGAAATCCAAAGCCACTATCAAGAAAGGGGCCGAGCTCGCCGAGATCGTTTTCAGCCCGGAGGACGCCCCCGTCATTGCCGCGCAACCTAACGGCCAGCCCCGGCTTGCCCTGCCGGGCCAACCGCCCATGCCCGTCGCCGTGCGGGCTGGCACGCCGGGCGCACCGCCGAACACCCAGCCGCGCATCGCGCTGCCGCGCCCGAGCACCGCGCCAGTCGTCAGCCCGCCGCCGGTGAATGGCGGGCAACCCGCCGGCACCCAGCCCGCGGGCCAGGACCGCCGCCGCATCCGCAATATCGCCGCGCCGCAGTGACGTGGCAGGGACGGCACTCCCGCGCCAACCCTGCCTGCTACTCGAGCAGCCCTTTCACGACCTGCCCGTGGACGTCGGTGAGGCGAAAGTCGCGGCCTTGGAAACGGTAGGTCAGCCGCTCGTGGTCGAAGCCGAGCTGATGCAGCAGCGTGGCGTGCAGGTCGTGGACGTGGACGGGGTCGCGCACTACGCCGAAGCCGAGTTCATCCGTCTCGCCAAAGATCAGCCCCGGCTTTGTCCCGCCGCCCGCAAGCCACATCGTGAACGCATCGACGTGATGATCGCGTCCTACGGTCGCGCGATTTTCGCCCATCGGCGTGCGGCCAAACTCGCCGCCCCAAATGACCAGCGTATCGTCGAGCAGCCCGCGCTGTTTCAAGTCCAGCACCAGCGCCGCGCTCGCCTGATCGACCTGCGCGCAGACCTTCTCGAAATCCGCATTCAGGTTTTCGCCGGGCCCGCCGTGGCTGTCCCAGTTCGTGTGGTAGAGCTGGATGAAACGCACGCCGCGCTCCGCGAGCCGCCGCGCGAGCAGGCAGTTCGCGGCGAAGCTCGGCTCGCCCGGTTTTACGCCGTAGAGCGCGAGCGTTTCGGGCGTTTCGCTTTTCAGATCCATCAGCTCCGGCGCGCTCGTCTGCATCCGAAAGGCCATCTCGTAGGCATTGATGCGCGTGAGGATTTCCGGGTCGCCGGTCTCGTCGAGCCGCGCCTGGTTCAGCTCGGCGACGGTGTCGTAAAAGCGCCGCTCGCGTTCGCGCGTCATCGCCTCCGGGCTGTGCAGATGCAGGATCGCGTCGCCCTTTCCACGGAACGGCACGCCCTGATACGACGTGGGCAGGAAGCCGCTCGACCACAGCGTGCTCCCGCCCCGCGGCCCGCGCGGCCCGCTTTGCAGGACGACGAAGCCCGGCAAATCGCGCGACTCGCTGCCCAGCCCGTAGATCGACCACGCGCCAAACGCGGGCCGCCCCGGCGCTTGAAAACCCGTGTTCATAAACAGCTTCGCCGGCGCGTGGTTGAAGACATCCGTCTTCATCCCGCGCACCCAGCAAACGTGGTCGGCGATTTTTTGGTGATGCGGAAAAAGTTCGCTCAACGTCATGCCGCACTGCCCCGCGGGCGCGAACTTCCGCATCGAGCCGAGCAGCGTTTCGTTCCCTTTGAGAAAGGCGAAACGCTTGCCTTCCATCATGCTTTTCGGCGGCGGCTGGCCCTGGAGTTCGCGCAGTTTCGGTTTGTCCTCGAACAGGTCGAGCTGGCTCGGCCCGCCCGCCATGAACAGGTAAATCACTCGCTTCGCCTTCGGCGCAAAATGCGGGAGGCGCGGGTTCATCGGATGCGCCGGATCAATCACCGGCCCGCCCGCGCCGAGGCCGTCTTCGCTCAGCAACTGGTTCAGCGCGATGGCCCCGAGGCCGACCCCGCATTTTCCGAAGAAATGGCGGCGCGTGATTTCGTGGAGGCGGTGTGCACGCGAGGGGTTCATCGTTTGGTCCAGTCCTCGATCTCGAGCCGCGGCACGCGGGAAAATTCGTCAGTGTTTCCGGTGACCAGCACCAAGCCCAGCGAGCGGGCGTGACCGGCGATGAGAGTGTCGAATGGCCCGATGCCGCGTCCTTTCGATTCCAGATGTGCCCGGATGTCCGCGGCCTCGTCGGCTGCCGGCGCGTCGAAATCGAGCCGCGGAATCGCCTCGAGCAAGCGCTGCAATCTCGCGTCCTCATCCGCGGCGCGGGCCGCTTTTCGCACGCCCACGACCAACTCGAAATAGCTGACTACCGAAAGCGCAAAACTGTCCCGCGGCCGTTCTTCCATCATCGCATGCACGCGGCTGACGCCGCGCATCACCTGAATGCAAACATTGGTATCGAGCAGATGGGTCATGCGTCAAAGTTTGGCGCGGGCGGCATCTTGCCTTGTGGCGGACGGACAATGTCCGAAGGATTGCGCCGAAACCCTTCAAAAAATCCGCGCGGCCATTTCTGTTTGGCGGCGGGCTCGAGAATCACCTTTTGTCCCTCGCGGCGAATGGACACTTCCGTTCCCTCGAAGCGGAAAGCCTTGGGCAGGCGCACGGCTTGGGAGCCGCCGGTGGTGAAGAGTTTGGCAGTGGGCATGTAGCTACAGTAGGTACTTGGGCGTGGCGGGCAACCGGCTATTCGCGGGTGATGAAGTTGTCGGTGTTGAAAAGCGTGCGGGCGACGGCGGTGAGGGCGGCGGCTTCGGCGGGCGCGGGCGTTTGCGCGAGGGCGGGGGAGAGGAGCTTCTTCGCGGCGTCGGGGTCGGCGGTGAAGTCGGCGAGCTGCGCGGCGTGGTAGCGGCGAAGGATGGCGAGTTCCTTGGCGCCCGGCTCGCGGCAGAGGCAGAGGGCGAAGGCGCGGCGCATGCGGCCGTCGGCGTCGCTGGCGGGGACTTCGCGGAGGACGCGGGCGGCGAGGCCCTGGGCGAGTTCGGTGAAGGCGGGATCGTTGGCGACGGTGAGCGCCTGGAGCGGCGTGTCGGAGCGCGGGCGGCGGGTGCAGACGGTCTGAAAATCCGGCGCGTCGAAGGTTCCGAAAAGCGGATACGGCGCGCTGCGGTAATACATGGTGTAGAGCGCGCGGCGGAAGCGGTTCGGCCCGGTGTCGGCGGTCCATTTTTTGCCGGTCTGGGTGAAGGAATAAACGCCGTCCGGCTGCGGTGGATGCACGCTCGGGCCGCCGATGGTTTCGTCGAGCAGGCCGCTCGCGGAGAGCGCGGCGTCGCGCACGATCTCCGCCTCCACGCGCACGCGCTCCTGCCGCGCGAGGAGCAGATTGCGCGGGTCCTTGTCCGCCAACTCAAGCCGAACTTTCGACGTCTGCCGGTACGTCGCGCTGGTGACGATGAGCCGGTGCATCGCCTTCATCGACCAGCCGCGCCGGATGAATTCACGCCCGAGCCAGTCGAGTAATTCCGGATGCGTCGGCGCGGCACCCTGCGCGCCGAAGTCCTCGTCCGTTTCCACGATCCCGCGCCCAAAATAACGCATCCACACGCGGTTCATCGTCACGCGTGGCGTCAGCGGATTTTCCGCGCTGACCAGCCAGCGCGCGAGGTCGAGACGGTTGTGAAATTCGGAATTCGGAGTGCGGAAGGCGGAATTGATCGCGGCGATTACGCCGGGTTGGAGTGGCCCGATTTTCTCATCGGGCCGTGTGTAGTCGCCGCGCTGGAGGAGGAAGGTCAGGCGCGGTTTTGCGAGGTCTTGCATGACCATGAGATCCACAATCTGCCCGTCCACGGGATGCGGTTTCTCCGCCTTCTCCTTCGGCACGGCTTTTTCAAACGCCGCCTTCACCATCTTCCGCTGCTCGTCGCTGCGCACCGCGGCGGCGAGCTTCAGCGCTAGCGTGTAGGCATTCGTCGGCTGCTGATCGAGCGGCTGCGCCTCGATCTTTTCCAACTCCGCGCGCTCCCATTCCTCCTGTGTCAGCCGATGCTTTTTCGACTTCACCGTTTCCACATCCGGCGAAGTCGCCGCGACCGGCCGGCCGAAAATCTCCCCGCGCGCCACCTCCACCGTCGCACCCTTGCTGTTCACGTCCTCGCCGGAATTGAAGAACGCCGTCATCTGGTAAAACTCGCGCTGCGTGATCGGGTCGAACTTGTGCGTGTGGCACTGCGCGCAGCCGACCGTCAGCCCGAGCCACACCGCCCCCGTCGTGTTCGTCCGGTCGATCACCGCCTCCACACGGAATTGCTCCGGCTTCGATCCGCCTTCCTCATTGATGAGCGTGTTGCGATGAAAGCCGGTCGCGATGATCTGGCTCTTCGTCGGCTCTGGCAAAAGGTCTCCGGCCAGTTGCTCGATGGTGAAGCGGTCAAACGGCACATCGTCATTCAGTGCCTTGATGACCCAATCGCGCCACGGCCACATCGCCCGCGCGCTGTCGATGGCGTAGCCGTTCGAGTCGCCATAGCGCGCCTGATCGAGCCAGTGGCGGCCCCAGCGCTCGCCGTAGTGCGGGCTGGCGAGCAGCCGCTCGACGGCGCGCTCGTACGCGTCTGGCGTGCGGTCGGCGGTGAACGCGCGCACTTCCTCCGGCGTCGGCAGCAGCCCCGTGAGGTCGAGCGAAACGCGCCGGATGAGCGTGGCGCGATCTGCTTCCGGCGAAGGCGCGATGCCTTCCCTTTCGAGTTTCGCGAGGGTGAAATTGTCGATCCCGTTTTTCACCCACGCCTGGTTTTTCACTACCGGCGGCGGCGCGGCGCTCAGCGGCAGGAAAGCCCAGTGTCCCTCGTACTCCGCGCCCTCCGCGATCCACTGCCGCAGCGTGGCGATTTGCGCCGCGGTGAGCGGCGGCTTTTTGCTTTTTGGCGGCGGCATCAGCTCGTCTTTGTCGTGCGAAATTACGCGCGCCAGCAGCTCACTCGCGTCCGGCTGGCCGGGTACCACCGCGCGCACGCCGTCGCTTTCTGCCAGCGCGCCCTCGCGCGTGTCCAGTCGCCGATGCGCCTCGCGTTTTTTCTCGTCGGGGCCGTGGCAGAAAAAGCAATTGCCCGAAAGGATCGGCCGCACGTCGCGGTTGAACCGCACTTTTTCCACCGCCTCGGCCGTGGTGGCCAGGACGAGCAGAGCGCCGAGCGCGGAGATGGAGGAAACGGAAAGCACGCGCACAGATTTATTCACGCACCGGCGTCTGTAAACGTCCAGTGCGGGCGCGCTCAACTCCCGTGGCCGAGGCTGGCGGTGACGAAGCCTTTGAAGAGCGGGTGGGGCGAGGTGGGCTTGGACTGGAACTCGGGGTGAAACTGGCAGGCGAGGTAGAACGGGTGGTCGCGCAGCTCGATGAGTTCCACGAGCTTGCCGTCGGGGGAGGTGCCGCTGATGACGAAGCCCGCGGCTTCCATCTGCGCGCGGTATTTCATATTGAACTCGTAACGGTGCCGGTGCCGCTCGCGGATTTCGGGCTGGCCGTAAACGGCGCGCGCCTTGGTGCCTTCGGCGATTTTTGTGACCCACGAGCCGAGGCGCATCGAGGCACCTTTGTCGGTCACATCTTTTTGCCCATCGAGCAGGTCGATGACGGGATCGACGCACGCGGGGTCAAACTCGGTGCTGTTCGCGCCGGCCAGGCCGCAGACGTGGCGGGCGAATTCGATGGTCGCGATTTGCATGCCGAGGCAGAGGCCGAGGAAAGGGATGGCCTGCTCGCGCGCGTACTGGGCGGCGCGGACTTTGCCCTCGATGCCGCGGTCGCCAAAGCCGCCGGGGACGAGGATACCGGCGACTTCGTGCAGCATTTTCGACGGGTGCTTTTCCTCCAGTTCCTCGGCGTCCACGGGCACGAGGTCGATGCCGCAGTCCACGCTCGCGGCGGCGTGGGTGAGCGACTCGTAGATGGATTTGTAGGCGTCCTGCAGCTCGATGTATTTGCCGACCACGGCGATCTGCACGCGCTTCTTCGGCTTGATGATGCGGGCGACAAATTTTTTCCAATCCGTCATGTCTGCGGGTGGCGCGGTGAGGTGGAGCTGGCGCAGCACGGTGTCGTCGAGCCGCTCGTGCTGGAGCATGAGCGGGAGTTCGTAAATGGTGTGGTCCACGTCGCGCGCCTCGACCACGGCTTCGAGCGGCACGTTGCAGAAGACGGAGAGCTTGTGGCGCACGTCCTCGCCAAGCGGATGCTCGGTGCGGCAGACGAGGACGTGCGGATGCAGGCCGATCTCGCGAAGCTTGGCGATGGACTGCTGCGAGGGCTTGGTCTTCAGTTCCCCCGCGGCCTTGATGAACGGGACGAGGGTGACATGCATGACGATGGCGTTGCCGGGGCCGGCCTCCTGGATGAACTGCCGGATGGCTTCGAGAAAGGGCAGTCCTTCGATGTCGCCGGTGGTGCCGCCGATTTCGGTGATGACGATGTCGCACGGCTGCTCGCGGCTCAGCTTGCGCAGGCGCTCTTTGATCTCATCGGTGACGTGCGGGATGACCTGCACGGTCTTGCCGAGGTAGTCGCCGCGGCGCTCCTTATCGAGGACGGTTTGGTAAACCTGCCCGCTGGTGGTGTTGTTCGCGCGCGAGAGGACGCTGTGGGTGAAACGCTCGTAGTGGCCGAGGTCGAGGTCGGTTTCCGCGCCGTCGTCGAGCACGTAGACTTCGCCGTGCTGGTACGGGCTCATAGTGCCGGGATCGACGTTAAGATACGGGTCGAATTTCTGCATCACGACTTTGAGGCCGCGGTGTTCGAGCAGCGTGCCGAGGGACGCTGCGGCCAGCCCTTTGCCGAGGGAGCTGACCACGCCGCCGGTGACGAAGATGTATTTCATTTTGGAAAGGGATTGGGGACAGAATTTACAGAATTAACAAAATGGATGAGACATTCGCAAAGCGACGAGCTGTGGGTGGTCGCAGGACATTCTGTAAATTCTGTTCATTCTGTCGAATCTCACCGCGGCGCCAGCAATCGCTCGACGAGTGCGGCGTCTTCCGGGGCATCGACGCCCAGGCTCGCGGTTTTGGTCAGCACCACGCGAATGCGGGCGGCGTTTTCGAGGGCGCGGAGCTGTTCGAGCTGCTCGCATTGTTCGAGCGCGCCGGGCTTCCATTTTACGAACTGGAGCAGGAATTTCACGGAGTAGCCGTAGATGCCCTGGTGCCGGTAGAATGGGGCTTGGCAGCCATCGGCGCGGATGAAAGGGATGGCGCTGCGCGAGAAGTAGAGTGCGTTGTTTTGCCGATCGAGGACGACCTTGACGGCGTTGGGATTGCCGGCGTCCTCGTCGCTGCCAAAAACGTTGGCGGCGGTGATCATCCCGATGCTTTTGTCGGCGGTGAGCGTCTTCGCGAGGCGCGAAATGAGCGCGGGATCGATGAGGGGTTCGTCGCCCTGTACGTTAATGACGTGCGAGTAGCCGTGCAGCCGCTTCGCCACTTCCGCGCAGCGGTCGGTGCCGCTGCGGTGCCTCGGCGAGGTCATGGAAACTTCCGCGCCGAAGGCAAACGCCGCCTCGGCGATGCGCATGTCGTCGGTGGCGACGATGACGGCGGTGATGCCGCGCGCCTTGCCACAGCGTTCCCAGACGTGCTGGATGAGGAGTTTTCCCGCGATGCGGAAAAGCGGCTTGCCGGGGAAGCGCGTCGAGCCGTAGCGGGCGGGGATGACGACGGCGACTTTAGGGGCTGGCATCCGCAGGTCTTAAAATAAACGCCGCCGCGCTGGCAAAATCTTTCGCCACAAACTCCGCGCGTCCCGCGTCCGCGCCGTGCCCGTGGCCCGTACGGACGAGGATGGCGCGGGTGCCGGCGGCGTGCCCGCATTGCACGTCGATGGCCTTGTCGCCGATGAACCACGACCTCGCGAGATCAAGCTCGAGGTCGCGTGCGGCCTCGAAGACCATCTCGGGCGAGGGCTTGCGGCGCGGCGAATTCGCTTCGGGCGACTCGGGGCAAAAATACGTCGCGTCGATCAGTCCCTCGCCGAGCAGCGCGAGCAGCCGTGCCTGCACCGCCTCGTAATCCGCGACCGTGTAGTAGCCGCGCCCGATGCCGCTCTGGTTCGTGACGATAACCAGCCGGTAGCCCGCGCCTTTCAACTCGTGCAGCGCCTCCCGCGCGCCAGGGATGACGCGCACTTGGTCCGGGTGGGAGCAGTAGTCCGCCTCCTCCATGATCGTCCCGTCGCGGTCGATGAAAATGGCGGGTTTCTGGAGTGCGGTCATGGGCGCGAGAGTTCGGCAGCGCAAACCCGCGCCCGCAAGCGAAATTCTGGTAGTCGTCGCGCGCGGCATTTGGTTCTGCTTTGCCTTGCCATGCCACTCCGTCTCCCGCTCCGCGCCGTCGTCTTCACGCTCGCGTCCCTGTCCTTCGCGTGCCTGCTCGGGCAGTTTTTTGGCTTCTGGTCCATGCACCTTTTCGGCTGCTGGGTGCTGCCCCCGGCCACGGGACTGCTCGCCGGCATCGCGTGGCGCTCGCGGGGCGAAAAGCGGGGCGTCGGCAGCGCGCACACTTGGATCGTCCAAGGCGCACTCGGGGGCGTCGTGGCCGCCGTCGCTTACGATTTATACCGGCTGCCTTTCGTGCTGAACGGCGCGGGCCTGTTCCAAGTCTTCCCGCGCTTCGGCCAGTTGCTGCTCGGTCGCGCGGAGCCTGCGTGGCTCGTGCTTACGCTGGGCTGGAGCTACCACTTTTCCAATGGCGCGGCGCTCGGCATCATGTTTCTCGTGCTGGTCACCACGGACAGCCGGCGGGTGCTATTTTGGGGCGCGGTCATGTGGGCGCTTTTCATCGAGGCGATGCTCCTGCTCACGCCGTATCCGGGGTTCTTCGGCCTGCAGTTGAACGGACGCTTTTTCTTCCTCACCGTCTCCGCGCATCTCAGCTTCGGCGTCACGCTGGGCTGGTGGTGCCGGCAGCGGCTCGGCGCGGTGAAAATGGCCGCGGCCTAGTCGGGCTTGGGGGCGATCTGTTCGTCGAGGATTCCGCGGACGGTGAGGGCGTTGGGGGCAAGCGCGGCCCGGAGTCTCCCTCATCGCTCTTGCGCCAATTCCGGGAGTAATTTAACAAAAGTGCCATGCCCTCCTCATACCGCTTGCCGCTCACCCGCCGTTCCTTTCTCCAGCAGCTCGCCGCAGGCGTGGCAGTCGCGCCTTTCGTCACGCGGGGGCTGCGGGCGCAGTCGCCGAATGGGATGGTCAATCACGCAACGTTTGGCGCTTCGGGCATGGCGTGGAGCGATGTGACGGCGCTCGCGGCGCACCCGGCGCTGAAGGTGGTGGCGGCGTGCGATGTGGATTTGAAACGGACGGCGGAGTTCGCGAAAAAGTTTCCCGAGGCGCGCATCTATCAGGACTACCGGGAGCTGCTGGAGAAGGAGCGGGATTTACAGTCGGTGAATGTCTCAACGCCCGACCACATGCACGCGCCCATCGGCATGGCGGCGCTGCGGCGCGGGCTGCATGTCTATGGGCAGAAGCCGCTGACCCATGACCTTTATGAAACGCGGCGGCTGACGGAACTGGCGCGGGAGAAAAAGGCGGTGACGCAGATGGGCATCCAGATCCACAGCGGGCCGGAGTACCGGACGGCGGTAAAGCTGATCCAGGACGGGGCGATCGGGAAGGTGAAGGCGGTGCATACGTGGAGCAGCAAGGCGTGGGGCGACACCGGCGCGATGCCGGAAAAGACGGATCCGGTGCCGGAGGGGCTGGATTGGAACCTGTGGCTGGGGGTGTGCGCGGAGCGGCCTTTCATCGGCGGGGGGTGGTATCACCCGGGGAACTGGCGGAAGCGGCTGGACTTTGGCACGGGAACTTTCGGCGACATGGGCTGCCACATTTTCGATCCGGTCTTCGGCGCGCTGGCACTGACCGCGCCGGTGAGCGTGCGCAGCGAGGGGGCCGCGCCCAACGCGCACTCGTGGGCAACGGACGCGATTATCCACTACGTGTTTCCGGGCACGGCCTTCAGCGAGGACAAGACCGTGCCGATCACTTGGTACGACGGGAAGCAGCGTCCGCCCGCGGAGATCCAGCAGCTCGCGAAGAACTCCGATGACGAGAAGGACAAGTTGCCGGATCAAGGCAGCATCTTCCTCGGCACGCAGGGCGTGATGGTGCTGCCGCATGTCGGCATGCCGCGGCTGGTGGGTGGCGTGGTGAAAGATGCGCCGATCACGAAGGTCGCGGGTGAGGATCATTGGCAGCAGTTCGTGAAAGCGGTGCTGGGGGAGGGGAAGACGGGGGCGAATTTCGACTACGCCGGGCCGCTCACGGAGTCGGTGCTGCTCGGCAGCGTGGCCACGCGCTTTCCGCAGCAGACGCTGGCGTGGGATGCGGCGGCGCTGAAGTTCACGACCGTGGCGGAGGCGAACGCCTTGGTGCGCCGGCCGTACCGTGCGGGCTGGGAGACGGCGGTTTAGACCGGCTGCCCATTTGCAGAGTCGTGAGGACGGGCGGAGGGTGGTTTTGTTCACTGGCGGGGCGTCCATCGAACGCCCGGCTGGCGAATGTGTCTGAAACCCCCGCCGGGCCAGCCCCGGGTGACGCCAACACCTCCAAACAATAACCCTTAGAATCCAAGCTCCCATGGCTTCCATCCGCATCCCCTTTCCCGAAAATGACGAGCCCGCGGTGGTCGCGCTGACCGGCGCGCGCATCACGATTGGGCGGCTGCCGTTCAATACGGTGCAGATCATTGACCGGACAATGTCGGGCTTTCATGCCGAACTCATCCTGGAGGACGGGCACTACCGGCTGCACGACCGGGGCTCGATGAATGGCACGTTCATCAATGGGGAGCCGGCGACGGACTTTCATCTGCGCGAGGCGTGCAAGATTTCGTTCGGGACGGTGGAGTGCGATTTCGACCCGCAGGCCGAGGCGGCGCAGGCGGAGTCGGTGCCGACGCGCGGGGAGATGCACGCGGTGCGGCAGGAAAACGCGGAACTGCGCGGCATGCTGGCGGCGGTTCGCGAGGAGGTGGCTGCACTGCTCGCGGCGCAGCCCGCAGATGCGGGGGCCGAGGCGGGTGGGCGCGAGGAGTTCATGCAGGTGGTGGCGGAGCGCGAGGCGCTGAAGACGGCGCAACTGCGGCAGGAGCAGGAGGTGGTGCGCTTGAAAGGCGAGGTCGCGGTGCTGCGGCGGGATCGCGAAAATTTGCAGAGGGCGTGGGACGCGACGAAGGCGGAGTTGGGGAAAGTACAGCGTCCGGTCCAGGCGGTGGCGGTGATGGAATTGGCGCCGGCGGTGCCCATGCGCGGCGTGCCCGCGCCGGCGGCTCCGGTGCCAGTGGCCACGCCGGCGGCTCCGGTGCCGGTGGCCGCGCCCGCGGTTCCGGTGCCAACGAGCCGACCGATGATGCCGGTGGCGAAGCCCGTGGTGCCGCTTGCGCCGCCTACCGGCCGGCCTTTTCCCGCACCCAAGCCCGGTCTCCCCACGGTGAAACTGGCCCCCGCGCCTATGCCCGTCGCCACAGCTCAGCCGCGCCCGGCGAACACCGGCGGCGTGCGCCCGCTGCCCAAGCCGGTGCTGCCCGGCACGCCGACTTCGGCCAAGGTGCCGGTGCCCGCGAATGCTTTGCCCAAGCCGGTCTCCGGCCTGCATCCGCGCGCTTCGGTCATGGCGGTGCATGCGCCCACGGCGGGGCCGAAGGGCACGCAGCGGATCGGCTGAAGGCACGGGACGCAGCGGTGTCATACGGCCGCGGCGAGCAATGGGCGGCGCGCCGCAGCGGGCCTCAGTCCGTTTCGGCGAGGTCTTCGTCCTGGGCGGTGACGCGGACGATTTCCTCGACGGTGGTCTGGCCGCGCAGCACGCGCCGCCAGCCGTCGGTGCGCAAGGTGTCCATGCCGTCGGTGATGGCGCGGGCTTTCAGCGCGGTGCCGGTCTCTTTGCGGATGATCATGCGGCGGAGTTGCTCGGTGACGGTGCAGATTTCGTAGATGGCGGTGCGCCCACGGTAGCCGGTATGGCGGCAGTGCTCGCAGCCCGCGCCTTTGAAAAAGCGGAAGTCCTTCGGAATGGGCGCGTCGATTTCGACGAGATACTCGATGGGATAGGAGGCGTCGGTTTTGCAATCCGGGCAGATAGTGCGGACCAGCCGCTGCGCCAAAAAACAGCGCACGACCGACGCGAGCAGGAAGGGCTCGATGCCCATGTCGAGGAGGCGGGTGATGCCGGAGACGGCGTCGTTTGTATGCAGGGTGGAAAAGACAAGGTGGCCAGTCATGGCGGCGCGGATGGAGATTTCGCTAGTCTCGAAGTCGCGGATTTCGCCGACCATGACGATGTTGGGATCCTGGCGGAGGATGGCGCGGAGGCCGTTGGCGAAGGTGAGGCCGATTTCGCCTTTCACGTCGATCTGCGAGACGCCGGGGAGACGGTATTCGACGGGTTCCTCGATGGTAATGATGCGGCGGGTGACCGCGTTGATGGACGTGAGGAAGCTGTAGAGCGTGGTGCTTTTGCCCGAGCCGGTGGGGCCGGTGACGAGGATGATGCCATTCGGCTGGGCCAGCAGGGCTTTGACGGTGACGATTTGCTTTTCGCTCATGTCGAGCCGGTCGAGGCCGAAGCTCAGGCTGTCGCTGCGGGAGAGGAGGCGGAGGGAAATGGATTCGCCATTCACCGTGGGGATGGTGGAGACGCGGACGTCGATCGCGCCCGCGCCGGTGGTGAGATTGATGCGGCCGTCCTGCGGCAGCCGGCGCTCGGCAATATCCATGTGGGCCATCACTTTCAAGCGCGAGATGATGGCGCTCTGGAGTACCCGGAGCTGCGGGGGGACGGCGACTTCGTGAAGGATGCCGTCGATGCGGTAGCGGATGCGGAGGTCGTTTTCGAGCGGCTCCACGTGGATGTCGGTGGCGCGCTCGAGGATGGCTTCGCGGATGATTTGGTTGACGAATTTGACGACGCTGGCTTCGGGGTCGTCGCCGGTGATGTCCTGGGCCTTGTCGTGCTGGTCGCCGTCGTAGGTGCGGGTGGAGGCGAGGATTTCGTCGAAGGTTTCCGCGCCGACGCCATAGACCGCCTTGATGACGCGGAGCAGCGGGCCGCGGGGGACGATGACCCACTCGATTTTTTTGCCAATGAGCTGCTGCGCGGCGAGGCGGCGGGCGACGGCGTTGAAGACATCGTAGGTGCCGAGGCGCACGGTTTCGGCGCTGCTGGCGAGCGGCAGGATGTGGTGCTTGAAGACGAAGCGGCTGGGCAAAAGCTGGAGCGCGCTGCGCTCGACTTTGGCGGCCTCGATGGTCTCGCAAGGGCTTTTGAAAAGGCGGGCGAGTTCAGCGGCGAGCTTGTGCTCATCGACCTTGCCGGTGTTGAGCACTTCGGCGGTCCAACTCACGCCCGGCGCGGGCTGGATGGCAGCCAGCGCGGGGGCGTCCTCGGCGGAGACACCGGCGGCGGTGAGGAGGTCGATGAGGACTTTGCGCGAGGTCATCCGCGGGTATGGGTCAGCGCTTCGACTTGGGCGAAAAAATGGCCTTTTCGCGCAGCGGCACCACAGGGTTGCGGAGCATTTCTTCGGGCGACGCTTTCTTGCGCTTGATCTCGGGGTAGATGGTGGATTCCAGGTCGGGCGGGATGTTCATAAACTCCATCTCGCGCTCGCGCAGGGCGATGGCATCCGGCGGCGCCCAGGTGACTTCGGGGCGGATGAGGATGACGAGTTCGGTGCGGACTTTCTCCTTCGTCGTGGTGCTAAACAGCGGGCCGATGAGCGGCAGACTGCCGAGGAAAGGGATGCCGGTTTTTGACCGGTTGACGCTGGATTTGATGAGGCCGCCGAGGATGAGGGTGGACTGGTTGGGCAGCGTGACGGAGGTGCGGACGTAGCGCGTGGCGATGGTGGGGATGTCGTTGTTGTCGATGCGCGTGGAGCCGGAGACTTCGTTATTGCGCTGGAGGATGTCGAGGGAGACCTCCTTGTCGGAATTGATGAGCGGGACGATCTCGAGTTGGAGGGTGACGTTCTTGTACTGCACGCTGGAATTGGTCACGATGCCGTTCGACCCGGCCTGCACGGAGTTGATGGAGCTTTGGATATTCTGCGGCACGGCGATTTCCTGGCCGGAGGCGATGATGGCTTTCTTGTTGTTGCGGGTGAAGACGCTGGGCCGGTTGATGACGTGAAAGCGGCCGGTGTTTTCGAGCGCGGTGACGACGGCGTTGAGCGAGTTGCCCGCCGTGAAAAAGCCGGTCAAACCCGAGGCCCCGCCCGCGGCGATCTGGTGGACGGTGTCCTGGTTGAGCAGGTTGTTGAGGTTGAGCGCGGGGGCGTTGTTGGCGCCAAAGCCGGCGAGGTTGGTCGCGCTGGTCGTGGTGGTGGTCGTGCCGGTGGTCGTACCGGTGCCGGTGCCCGTGGTCGTGGTGCCGGTGGTGCCGGTGGTGGTCGTCCCGGTGGTGCCGGAGGAGACGGTGACGGGGCTGATGCCGAGGCCGGCGTTGCGGATGATGTAATCGACGCCGAACTGCTCTTTGTTGCTGATGTTCAGCTCGCCGATGATGGCGTGGAGCATGACCTGTGGAATGCGCCGGTCGAGCTGGTCGAGCAGCTTGAAAACCTTCGTCCGCACGTCGGCGTTGCCGATGATGATGATGGCGTTGGCGTTCTTGTCGGCGATGATTTTGGTCGTCCCGACGATCCGCGCCTCGGGGACGGTATCCACGGGCTCAGTGTCCAGCTCGGAGCCGCCGGTCACACCCCCGCCGCCGCCACCGCCGCCATTGCTCCCGCCGAAGCCGCCGCTGTTGCTGTTGCTGTTGCCGAGCAGGCTGCCGCCGCCGCTGCGCCCGCCGGCGTTCGTCTGGCCGCCGGGCCGGGGTGCGCCGCCCGCCGCGCCACCTTCCTCCTTCGTCCCCGGCTCGCTGATGGCCTTGACCACGACATCGAGCACCTCGCTCGCGGAGATGAATTTCAGCGGACGCGTGACGGGCTCGCCGAACTTCACGCTGGCGTCGAACTCGTGGATGAGTTTGCGCACGAACGGCATGTTCACGGGCCGCGTGATGACGTGGATGCGGTTGCCGCGGACGTCGGCGGTGAGCTTGATTTTGCCGATGATCACGGAGTCCTCGGACAGCGAGCCGCCGCGGATTTCGATGGTGTCCGGCGCGGTGGCGACGGCGGTGGTGCCGGGCGGCAGCGGGGTGCCGTCGGGCGTGAGGGTGACGGCGCGAGGCACCTGCACGTTGCGCTGGGCGGCTCCGCCGGGGGCGCCGCCCGCGCCGCCGGTGGGCTCCTTTTGGAAAATGGCGGTCAACTTTTCGAGCACGTCCTTGGCGTCGGCGCGCTCGAGGGTGATGAATTCGCTGACGACTTCGGCGGGCCGGACGTCAATCTCGCGGATGATCCGCAGCAGGCCGCGGATGATGGCGGTGTTTTCGGTAATGAGGATGGACTGCGATTTGGGCAGCGCGGTGAGATTCGTGTACTGCCCCTGCGCCTGGACGACGTAGGTGCCGAGCAGTTGGACCAGCTCGGTCGGGTCGGCGAAGTCCAGCTTTTTGATGAAGGTGACGACATGCTCGCCGTCGGGAAGGACGGCTTCGTCGGAGATGATCGGGATGGCGGCGGTGCGTGGGTTTTTGCCGACGCCGATGACTTTGACGATGTCGCTGCGTTCGACGGGGACGAGGGTGATGCCGTTGAGCAGAAGGCTGATCTCGATGATGCGGATGGCTTCGTCGGCCGGCACTTCGCCCGCGACGGCAATGGTAATGGGCGTCGGGCCGGCGACCGCATTGTCATAGACTAGCCGCTTTTTGGTCAGGCGCTCGTAGTAGTCGAGGACGGCTTTTAGTTCGGTGAGCTGGAGTCGCACGTTCCCACCGGTGCTCAGCGGAGTAGTGGCGGAAACGGGGGCCGGTACCACCGGCAGGGGCGTGGGCACCGGTGCGGGAACCACCGGCAGAGGCGTGGGCACGGGCGCAGGGTTGACGGCGCCGGGCAAGGCGGGCGGAGGATTGGGCAGCGGCGGTGGTGGTGCGTTTTGCGCGAGGGCAGCGGCGGCTAGAGTGAAGAGGAGGGCTGGGGTGAAGCGGTACACGAGGCTGTCAGTAGCAGCGGGGCATGGTGCGGTCAACCGTGGCCGGCGCACCGGCCGGGGCGTGGCGGGCCATTGGCAAAATGCCCGTTTCCTCTCCGCGCGGCGCGGTGCTAGCTTGCACGCCGATGTCCCGCCGCGCCGGTTTTACCCTCCTCGAAATCTGCATCGCGCTCTTTATCAGCCTGCTGCTGATCACGCTCGCGGTGCCGAGCATCGCTGCCGTGCTTTCCGAGCAGAAGCTAAAGCGCTCGTTCGACGCCTTCGACGCTTTCGTCCGTACGGCGCGCGAGCGGAGCATGACGGAGCGGCGCACTTACGCGATGGCGTGGGCGGAGGACGGCATCACGCTCGTGCCCGTGGAACGGCGCGACACGGACGACCCCAAGGCCGAGCCGGAGCGGTTCCTTTTTGCCGAAGGCGAGAGCCTTACCCTCACGCGCCCGGCAGCGCTGATGAAGAAGCCGCCGGCGGAATGGGTCTTTTGGCGCAGCGGGCTGTGCGAGGAGGCGCTGGTGACTTTCGCGGGCGCGGCGGGGAGCTGGAGCGTGCGCTACGATCCGCTGACCACGCACGCCACCTTCATCGACTCGGAGGCGAAATGAGATGCGCTTCCCGATGCGGAAAAAAGCGCGGCGTCATGCTGCTGGAAGCCATGCTGGCGGTGGCGATCTTTGCCATCGGCGTCATCGCGCTGGGGCGGAGTGTGAGCAATTGCGTGGCGGCGCAGCGGCTGAAGGAGGAGGACATCCTCGCCCGGCGGGCGCTGGAGAATCGCTGGGCGGAGATCGAGTCCGGCGCGGTGCCGCTGGGGGCGGCGGGCGGCGGGCCGACCACGGCGTCGGAGGAGCTGAAAGACCCGTTCGCCGGGATGAAGCTGAAGACGGTGAGCGTGCCGGTGAAAAAGAAGAACGAGAAGGAGGAGAAGATCGAGGGCATCTCCGCGGTGACGCTCACGGTGCTGTGGGAAAGCGGCGGCGAGGAGCAGTCGAAACAGCTGATTTTTTATGTCTATCCGCGCCAAAAATAACACCGCGCGCGGCTTCACGCTGCTGGAGGTGATGATCGCCACGGTCATCATCGCGATGCTGACGTTCACGCTGTTCCGGTTCGTCACGGCGAATCTCAACGCGATGAAATACACCTCCGAGCTGCAGGACGAGCGGGCGGCGGTGCAGGCGGTCGTGCGCTTTCTCCAGACGCAGCTCGCCGACCTGCCCCGCGGCGGGAACGGGGCGGGCAACGGCGCGCTGCTCGGCAACCCGCTCAAGCTGCACGACCTGGCCTGCGACGAACTCATCTGGCGCACCCACGCCGGCCCCGGCGTGCTCACCACGGCCGCGCCGGGCGAGTTCCGCGTGACGATGACGGTGCAGCCGGTGGAGAGCACTTCGCGCGAGCTGGAACTCGGCCTGCGCCGCGAACCCATCACACAAGAGGCGCGCAACGACGTGGATTTTCTGACCCGCGGCAGCGGGGCCAACAAGTATAACTGGGTCTCGCTCATCCGCCCGTTTTCCGCCTTCGAGGTGCGCTACTTCGACCCGCGCCTGAATGCCTGGCTCGACCGCTGGACGGACCAAAACGCCCGGCCCACGCTCGTCCGCGTGCGCCTTTGGAAAAACGCGGACGACCCGCCCGTCGTCGCCATCCTGCCCGTGCCCTCGGCGCAGATGCAGCCGCTATGAAACGCACCCCCTTTTCCCGCCGCGGGTCCGCGCTGCTGCTCGTCATGTGGGCGCTCATCATCCTGACCGGCGCAGTCTTCGCATGGGTGGCGGTCATCCAAGCCGAACTGGTGCTGCACGGCGAGGCGAACCGCGACGTGGAGGCGCGGGCCATGGCCCACTCCGGCCTCGCCCTCGCGCTGCACCCGCTGGTCTCGCAAAAGACACCCGCGCTGGACGAGGACGTCACCCCCGACCTCGGCTTCAAAGTGCGCATCCTCAGCGAGGGCGGGCGGCTGAATATCAACTGGCTGCTGCTGGGCGAAGAGCCGCGCAAGCTCGTCATCCTCAAGCAGTGGCTCGAAGGGCGCGGGCTCGATTTCCAGCAGCGCGAGGCCTTCGTCGATTGCCTGCTCGACTATGTGGACGGCGACAATCTCAAGCATCTCAACGGCCTCGAAGACGAGGGCGAGTACCACCCCGCGAACCGCCCGCTCACCAGCGTGGATGAAATCGCCGACGTGGCCGGCGCGGAGCCGCTCGTCACACAGGCCGGGTGGAAAGACGACCTGACCATCGACAGCCAGGGGCCCATCGACCTCATCGCTGCGCCCGTGGAAATCCTGCGGCTGCTGCCGGGGCTCGGCGAGGCGCGCATCGCGGCGTTCGTGAAATTCCGGCAGGGCAAGGACGAGCTCGACGGCACCATC
This sequence comes from Chthoniobacter sp., assembly GCA_031424395.1. Classification (GTDB taxonomy): domain Bacteria; phylum Verrucomicrobiota; class Verrucomicrobiia; order Chthoniobacterales; family Chthoniobacteraceae; genus Chthoniobacter. The sequence goes on along the minus strand of JANPHJ010000095.1, from coordinate 10,057 downwards.
GACGACCCGGAGTTCAAGAGCCTGAAAGACATCCAGACCTTCCTCGGCCTCGGCGACGCGCAGTTCAAGGAGATCGGCGGGCTGGTCACGCAGAAGGATCCGACCATGCACATCATCAGCGAAGGGCGGTCGGGAAATGCCTATCGACAAGTGGAAGTCGTGGCCCGAAAAGCGGGCGCGAATCCCCAAATCTTTTCCTGGAAAGAATGAAAAAAACCGGCGCGGCCCTCGCGCTTCTCACCCCTGACGCCGACGGCTGGCGGCTCACCCGCGCCGGGCTCAGCGCGCAGAAAATCGCCACCCTCGGCGAGGCCGCGGCAGCCCTGCCCGAGGGCACGCGCCTGCACCTCGCGCTGCCCTGCCAGGCGGTGCTGCTGGAGCGCATGACTTTGCCCGCCACGGATCGCGACGAACTGGCGGGAATGGTGCAGCTCCAGCTCGAAAAGACGCTGCCGTTTCCCATCGAGGGCGTGTCCTCGGACTTCGTGGTCGTGGCCAGCGGCGAGAATGAGTCCACGCTCGTCTCCGCCGCCGCCCAGCACGCGCAGATCGAAACGCTGTGCAAACCGCTCCGTGACCGCGACCGGCTGCCGGAGAAAATCACGCCCTTTCCCATGCACATCGCCGCCGCCTGTCCGGCGGACGAGACGGTGCTCGCGGTCTATGCCGAGCAGGGCCAGCTCGTCGTCGCCATTTGCGAAAACAGCCGCCTCGCCTGGACGCAGGTGCTGCCCACCACCGATGCCGCCGCGCTCCGCAGCGAGCTGCCTCAGCTCCTCCTCGGCGCGGAGATGGAAGGTGCGCCCGTGGTCTTCAGCCGCGTCTGCCTCGCCGAAGAATGCGCGCCGCTCGCCGGGGTGTTTCAGGAGTTTTTCCAAATCCCCGTCGAGCCCGCGGCCTTTGGCGGCGCGCTCCCCGAGCCCGCCGTCAATCTCGTGCCGCCCTCCTGGCGCGACGACGAAAAGCGCGGCGCGCGCGCCGCGCACTGGCGCCAGCGTCTCATCGCCGCCGGCGTGGTGTACGTGCTCGCGATCATCGCCGCCTTTGCCTACCTCGCGTGGCTGAAAACTCAGGCCCGCAAAATCGACGGGCAGTACGCCGCCGCCGCGCCTGTGGAAAAATATGTGCTCGCCCAGGAGGCCCGCGCCAAGGCGCTCGCCCCGGCCATCGACCCGCATCGCTACGTGCGCGAACTGCTTTTTCAGATCGATAAAAACCGGCCGAACGACAACGTCCACATCACCGAGTTCAACCTCGTGCCCAACCAGTGGGTCATCACCGGCGAAGCGGCCTCCGGGGTTCTCGCCTCGGAATACTCCACGAAGCTGCAGGAGGAAAAGGAGCTGGGCGCTTTCACCGTCAAATCCAACCGCACGGACATCCTGCCCAACGAGCATGTGAAGTTCAACATCTCGGGCACGCCCAATCCATGAGCGGGTCGCTTTCCAGCCGCGAAAAAACCCTGTCGATTCTTGTCGGCGCCATCGCCTTCATCCTCGTCACGTTTTTCACTGCCGATTATTTTTTCAAACACAAAGCGCGCCTTAACGCCGACCTCGCGCTGAAGCAGCGCGTGCTGAAAAGGGTGCAGGGGCTCAGCGCCGAGAAAGCGCTTTATGAGCAGCGCGACGCGTGGCTGCGCGAGAAGCAGCCGAAGCTCGTCAACGAGGAACGCACCCGCGCGGATTTCCTCGAGCAGATCAAGGAACTCGCGAAGAAGCATGCCGTGCTGATCGACTCCTCCGAATACCGCGCGACCGTGCGCAAGCCGGAACTCCCGTATGTCGCCATCGGCATCAGGATCAAAACCAAGAGCCCGTGGAATGCGCTGATCGCCTTCCTGGGCGAGTTGCAGACGCCCGAGCAGTTCATCGCCTTCGACAAGGCCGTGCTCAAAGTCGAAGACACCGATCAGACGCAGATGCGCGGGGAATTCGACATCGCCCGCTGGTACGCGCCGAAGTAGGCGCGCGCGCTTTTCCATGCTCCTCTGGCGCGCCAAACTCCCGGACGACTGGCTGCCGAAAATCCGCGCCAATCTCGCGCCCGTGCTCGTCGATCACGCGCACCTCGAACGCAAAGCCGCCACCTCCGCGCTCAACCTCGAAAAGTATACGGAGCTGCACGGCCGTGTGCGCGAGCTGAACGCCATCGCCATCGAGGAACTCCAGCACTTCGACCTCGTGCTCGGCCTGCTCCGCGAGCGCGGCATCCCTTTCACCAATCCCCAGCGCAGCCCGTGGATCAGCGGGCTGATGCAAGCCGTGCGCAAAGGCCGCGCCGAGCAGGTCATCGACCACCTCACGGTCCTCGCGCTCATCGAGGGCCGGAGCTGCGAGAAATTCCAAATCCTCGCCACCGGCGTCCGCGACCTAGACCCCGCGCTGGCCGACTTCTACGCCAGCCTCGTGGAAAGCGAAGGCAACCACTACGCCACGTATCTCATCATGGCCCGGCACATCGACGAAGCCGCTGCCGCCCGCCGCCTCGACCACTTCCTCGACCTCGACGCCCAGCTCATCCGCGAGCCGAATCCGCGCCCGATGCTGCACTGACGCAGCGCCTTTCCACGCTTGCGCCGCCTGGCGCGCCCATTATTCTGCGCGCCCGTCCCGAGCCGCCCCGGCGGTCCTCGGGACTTTTCCTGTCACCCTTCACCCATCCCTAATTTCATCATGGCAAATACCATCCTCGTCGGCGCCCAGTGGGGCGACGAAGGCAAAGGCAAAATCATCGACTTTCTGACCGAGGAGGCGGACATCGTGGTGCGCTCGCAAGGCGGCAACAACGCCGGTCACACGGTCATCGTCGGCGGCACGAAGTACGTGCTGCACCTGATTCCGTCGGGCATTTTGCGGTCGAAAAAAATGTGCGTGATCGGCAACGGCGTGGTCATCGATCCCGTGGCCGTGATGAAAGAAATCGACGGCCTGCGCGGGCAGAAAATCAAGGTGACGAAGGACAACCTGCTCATCAGCGATTGCGCACACCTCGTCCTGCCCTACCACCGCGCGCTCGACGAGCAGCGCGAGATGAAAAAGGGCAAAGGCAAGATCGGCACCACCAAGCGCGGCATCGGCCCGGCCTATGGCGACAAAGCCGCGCGCGTCGGCCTGCGCATGGCCGACCTGATGCAGCCCGCGCTTTTCTCGGAAAAGCTGGCGCAGCGCGTGAAGGAAAACAACGCGGTGCTCAAGGCGTTCGGCGCAAAGCCGATCAATTTCAAAACGGTCAACGCGGCTTATCTCGAAGCCGGCCAAGCGCTCGCGCCATTCATCGGCAACACCGTCGTCTATCTGCACGCGGCGTTAAAAGCGGGGCGCGAGATTCTGTTTGAGGGCGCGCAGGGGACCTTCCTCGACATCGACCACGGCACCTATCCGTACGTCACTTCGTCGAACACCACGGCGGGCGGAGCCTGCACCGGCTCGGGCGTGCCGCCGCATCGCATGGACCGCGTGCTCGGTGTGATGAAAGCCTACACCACCCGCGTCGGCGAAGGCCCATTCCCCACGGAGAACGCGGAGATTTCCGACCTGCTGCACGGCATGGGCCGCGAGTTCGGCTCCACCACCGGCCGCGCGCGCCGCTGCGGCTGGTTCGACGCCGTGGCCGTGCGCTACGCCGGGATGATCAATGGCATCGACGACATCGCCGTGACCAATCTCGACGGCCTCGACTCGCTCCCGACCATCAAGATTTGCACCCACTACAAGCTCGATCGCAAGACCCTCGAAGTGCCGCCTTCCGACTTCGCGCAGCTCCGGGACTGCCAGCCCGTGTACATCGAAATGACCGGCTGGCAGACGCCGACGCACGAAGCGAAAAAATTCACCGACTTGCCGAAAACCGCGCAAACCTACCTGCGCAAAATCGCCGAACTCAGCGGAGCCAAACTCACCATCGCCAGCGTGGGCCCGAATCGCGATCAGACCATCGTGGTGTGATTGCCGATTGGCGACTGCCGATTGCCGATTGATTCTTTTGCGATGACGCCAAACGAGCTGAAGCAGCGGTCAAAAGAGTTTGCGTTGCGCTGCTTGAAAGCTGTGGAGGCGCTGCCGAAGTCAACCAGCGGGAGAACCGTCGCCGGCCAACTCGCGCGGGCCGGAACGTGCGTCGCCGCAAATTATCGCGCGGCCTGCCGGGCGCGCTCACGGGCGGAATTCATCGCCAAACTCGGCATCGTCGAGGAGGAAGCCGATGAATGCGCCTTCTGGCTCGAGATCGCTGTCGAAGCGGCTCTGCTCGCGCCAAGGCAAGCCGGCGACTTGCATCGCGAAGCCGAGGAATTGGTGAAAATCATCGCCGCCTCACGGATTTCCGCAGCTCGCAACCGCGCCGCCAATCGGCAATCGGCAATTGCCAATCGCCAATGATCCCCCGTCACATCGCGATCATCATGGACGGCAACGGTCGCTGGGCGCACGAGCGCAGTCTGCCGCGCATCAAAGGCCACGAGCAGGGCGCGGAATCCGTGCGCGCGGTGACGGAGGCGTGCGTGGAATTGGGCGTTGAATTTCTAACCGTGTACGCCTTTTCCACCGAGAACTGGAAACGCCCCGCCGCCGAGGTCGCCGCGCTGTTTGTGCTGCTTGAGCATTTCATCGCGCAGGAAACGCCGACGCTGCTGAAGAACAACGTCCGCCTCGCCGCCATCGGCCGGCTCCACGAGCTGCCCGAGAGCTGCCAGCGCGCGCTCGCCGAGTCGATCGCGCTGACCGCCGCCAACACCGCGACCACGCTCATCCTCGCGCTCAACTACAGCGGCCGCACCGAGATCATCGACGCCGTGAAAGCGCTCTGCGCCGACAGCGCCGCGGGCAAAATCGCCGCCGGCGAAATCGATCAGGACACCCTCAGCGCGCGCCTTTACACCGCCCCATATCCCGACCCCGATCTGCTCATCCGCACGTCCGGCGAAATGCGGCTCTCCAACTTCCTCCTCTGGCAGCTCAGCTACACCGAAATCCACGTCACCGAAAAGCTGTGGCCGGACTTTGGCAAAGACGACTTGCGCGCCGCCATCGCGGAGTTCAATAAACGCCAGCGTCGCTACGGCGGCCTTTGATCCTCATGGAAAAACCGCAATCCATCCTCGTCGTCGATCCCGACACCGACTTTCTCGCCTGGGTCCAGCACCAGCTCGGCACCGCCACCACGCGCGTCATCACCGCGACGAAAAGCGACGAGGCGCTCAAGATTTTCAACCGCGAAGACCCCGACGTCCTGCTCACCGAGACGCATCTCCAGCCCTTCAGCGGCCAGGAGCTGCTGGTGAAAGTGCGCCAGCGCGACCCCAATGCCATCGTCATTCTGATGAGCGGCTTCGGCAGCACCCAGGCCGTCATCGAGTCCATGAAACTCGGTGCGTTCGACTTTGTGCGAAAGGAATCGCTGCCCTTCACGCTCAAGGCCGTCATGGACGCCGCGCTCAAGGCCCAGGCCGAGATGAAGTCGGCCACGACCTTCAAGCCGCAGCTCACCGTCGAAGAGCATCAGGACTCCATCGTCGGCAAATCGCTGGCCATGCAGCAGGTCTTCAAAATGGTCGGCCGCGTGGCCCACAGCGACGCGCCGGTCATGATCACCGGCGAGAGCGGCACCGGCAAAGAACTCGTGGCCCGCGCCATCCACCACTACAGCGGGCGCAGCACGAAAACCTTCATCGCCATCAACTGCGCCGCCATCCCCGAGCAACTGCTGGAGAGCGAGCTTTTTGGCCATGAGAAAGGTGCCTTCACCGGAGCCATAGGCGCGCGCGTCGGGCGCTTCGAGCAAAGCCACGGCGGCACTCTTTTCCTCGACGAAATAGGCGACATGGCGCTCGCCCTTCAGGGCAAAATCCTGCGCGTCCTGCAGGGCGGCGAATTTTCCCGCGTGGGCAGCAATGAGACGCTCAAGAGCAACGTCCGCATCGTCGCCGCGACCAACAAAAACCTGGAGCAGGAAGTCGCCGCCAAGACCTTCCGCGAAGACCTTTTCTACCGGCTCAACGTCGTCCGCGTGCAGCTCCCACCGCTCCGCCAGCGCACCGAGGACATCCGCCTGCTCGCCGAGTACTTTCTGCAAAAAGTGGCCGCGCAAAAACTGCTCCCGCGCCTCCAGCTCAGCGAGGAAGCCATGCGCGTCCTCGAAGCCCACCACTGGCCCGGCAACGTCCGCGAACTCGAGAACACCATCCAGCGCGCCTGCGTCCTCGCCACCTCCGATCTGCTCACGCCCCGCGACATCCCCATCGGCCTCGGCGACTCCGTGGACCCCGCCGCGCCGGACGCCGCCACCGAAGCCCTCGCGCCGACCACGAGAGCCGCCATCGAGCTCCTGCTCAAAGCCGCGCAAGCCGACCCCGACGTCCAGCTCCTGCCCTGGCTGGAGCGCGAATTCACCATGTATGCGATGACGGCGACCAAGGGCAACCAGGTGCGCGCCGCCAAGCTCCTCGGCATCACCCGCGCCACCCTGCGCAAGCGCATCGAGCGCTTCGCCATCACCAAGGAACTGACCATCTCGTGAAAGCGTGGCGGTGGGCTGGCTCGGCGTTTGAGCCGTGCGATTCGCTGCCCCTCACCGACCGCGGCTTCCGCTACGGCATGGCGGTTTTTGAAAGCCTGCGCGTAGCCGGCGGGGAGGCCGAGTTCTTTGCCAAGCATCACGCCCGGCTCGTCCAGGCCTGCGCCGAGCGTGAGTTTGCCCTCGACGAATCCGCCCTCCGCGCCGCGCCCGCGCTTTTCCACACCGCCGCGCGCGACGGCTTCGCCCGCCTCTACGTCACCGCCGGCGACGGCCCGCCCACCGCGCCCGCCGCCCAGCCTCGCGTCTTCATCTTCATCGAAGCCCGCCCCGCGCCCGACCCCGACCACACCCTCGACCTCACCCTCCACGACGAAACCCACCACCCGCCCTTCGGCGGCCTGAAGACCGCCAACTACTGGTTCAACGCCGACGCCCTAGCGCAAGCGCAGCGCCGTCGCTTCCACGAGGCCCTCCTCTTCAACGACCGCGCCGAACTCGTCTCCGCCTGCTGCGCCAATGTCTTCCTCCGCCACGGCGACCGCCTCTCCACGCCCGCCCGCACCAGCGGCGCGCGCCCCGGCGTCATCCGCGAGTGGGTCATCGCCCGCCGCAAAACCGAGGAGCGCCGCCTCCGCCGCGAGGACGTGACCAGCGCCGACGAAATCTTCCTCACCAGCTCCTGGCTCGGCATCCAGCCCGTCGCCACCCTCGAAGGCCGCGCCCTGGGCCATCGCACCGTCGGCCCAAAACTCGCCGCCGAACTCGCCACCCGGCGGCTGTAGGGGAAGCTGCCAGCTTCCCCCCTACAGGCCTCCCCCAGCGCGCTAAAACTGGAGGCTCTGCTCCCCGCTCGTCGTCGTGCCGGTCGCATTCGTCAGCAGCGTGCGGAAGACCACCAGCGCGCCGGTGAACGCACTGTCCACGATCTGCTGCGAGGGCAGCACCACCAGGTTGTCGTGGCCGAAATCCGCCTCGCCCGGCAGCTTGTATTGCAGATGCAGCTCATCCGCCCCCACGCCGCCGCCGGTCACATAAGTCACCGTCACCGTCACCGGGTCATCCGCCACCAGCGTGGCGATCTCCAGCGGCGTCGGCGCGGGCGGAGGCGTGCCGCCGCCACCCGTCTCCCCGCCGCCGCCGACCTCACCCGGATCGCGCCGCGGCTGGTAGCCGATGCGCACCAGCTCGGGCGTCGCCTCCCCGTCGCGCGTCGCCGAGCAGTAGAAAAAGCGCACCCGGAGCAGCGTCCCCGCCGCCAGCGCCAGCGCGGTGTCGCGCCGCAGCGTCGCAAACTGCCGGTCGGCTCCGCTTGCCGTGCTTTCCAGCGCATCAATGAGCGCGAGTTGCGCCGCGATGCGCGCCAGCCGCGCCGCCGTATAGAGCCGCGTCGCCTCCCCGCCCACCTCCGCCGCCGAGACCGTCGGCGCGAGCCGCGCCAGCGCGATCGTCCGCGCATCGTCGAAATCCCCGATCTCGCCCTGCGGCCAGCCGTAGCTTTCAAACACCTGCAACCGCGCTCCCGCCGTGATCGAATCCTCATCAATCGCCGCGATCCCCCGATAGCCGCCCCGGTGCTGCCGCTCCAGTTCATCCAGCGCCGCCCGCTTCGCCCCCGAGGCTCCCGCCCGCGCCCCTTCCGCCGGGCTCGTATCCGTCTCCCGCGCCATGAGCTGCGCCAGGTCCGCATCCACATCCGCGCGCAGCCCGCCGGGGAGTTTGTAGGGATCCCCCGCGAGCCGGGTGGTATCGCTGTTCTTCGCGACCGTCAGCCGCGTGATGATGTCGCTTGCTTCGAATCTTGGCATAACTGTTCCTCCTTCAGCCGATCTTGGGTTGGGTTTTGTCTGGGGATCAAGCCCGCGACGAACCCACTCTCCGACCGGCCAGGATGCCGGCTCACCGCGAGCGGCAAAAAAGTTTCCTTTTCCCCCATATCCGTCAATCCCAAAGACTCGGGACATTGGCAGCGCCGCGCGTCGCCCGACTGGGGAAGCTCGCTCCTCCACCCCGGCACCGCGCCCCTTCGACCCCGGCTTCCGTCCATCGGCCGTTACCCCGCGCGGTCCGGCATCCGGCACCCGGGTTCCCGCCCTTCCCCCGCGCCGCCCATCGCCCAAACCCTGCGTTTCCGCCATTGTACCGCGCAGTACAACACTGAAAACCCGCGTTTTCACCCCCGCACCCCGCGGTCCATCGCCCAAGTCCTGAGTTCCCACCCACCCCCCGCACGGTACACGTCCGGCCACTCAGGTTTTCACCCTTCCCCCGCGCCGTTCATCGCTGGACACTCAGGTTCCCGGGCTTGCCCCACGCCGCCCATCGCCCGGCACCCGCGGTTATCTCTGTAGATGGGCCTTTTCCCGGCATCGAAAAGCCTAAGCCCCGGCTCTCCTACGAAGCCAGAAGATCGAAATGAAACCCCACCAACAAGGCGACGAAGGCAAACAGCTTCACGAGCCATTCGAGGCGCGGATACTCAAACACTTTAATCGTCGGCCGGAGGATCACCCAATCCAATGCGCTCATCGCCACCGCCGCCAGCGTGGCGATGAGAAAAAACGCGGCGAGGACCAAGGGAAAACCCGCCAGCACCAAAAGAATCGCGCCATGCACAAACATATCCACCCCGGCAAAAATCCAGCTTATCCACTTCATGACCCCGGACGGTTCCGGCAGTGGCCCGAAAATCCACGAGACGATGTGGGTTTTCAAATACCACCAAAGGAAAAAGACCGACACACAGCAAATCGTGCCGAAATGCTCCCGCAACATTTCCCCCGCCAGGTCACGCGCCCCGCGGGCGGCGGATTGCATTTTCCCGACCAGCCGGCCCAGCGGACGCGACATTCGCAGGTCTAAGGCGAAGCTTGCCAGCCGCTCTCTGCCGATAAGTTCCAGGATGACGGTGATCGCCCCGGCGAACTGCAGGCTCTTCCCCAGCCGCCCCCAAAAAAGCAAAGTGCGTCCCCAGAGCAGCGTCTCCTCGCGGAGATGGTGGCCCGACCACCATGCCCCCCACGCCTGCACCCAGCTCACCGCCGGGGCCAGAGCCGGGACGACGGAAAGAATCTCCGGCGCGCTCATGGCTTAGTCCGGTTGAGCGGGAAGTCCCGGCGTGCGCCTCCGCCGCGCGGTGGTCGCGGGCGGCGTGCGGGCTGAACGGGGGGTGGGGGGGCGGGGGGTGGCGGGGAGGAGGGGGGCGGTGAGCTGCTCGTAGAGGCGGAAGAGGTGTTCGACGCGTTCGCGGTCGCTGCGAAAGGGCTCGGGGCGGTAGCACCGCTCCACGGCGTGGGCTTTGGCCAGTTCGGCGGGCATGGAGAGCGGGTCGTAAAGATCGGCCAGGGTGCTGAGACCCTGCGACGGCAGGTGCGGGGCGCGGGCCGCGAGCACGGCCTGCGCGGCGCTCTCGGCTGCCGCCCGTTGCAACGGGGTGGCGGCGGGCCAAGGGAAGTTATTGTAAACGATCGTTACTGAATATTGGTAATCACTCTTCATCCGACCGCAGACCACGCGCATCCACGTCATGTGCATGCGGGATGAA
>JANPHJ010000094.1:0-38244 GCA_031424395.1 Chthoniobacter sp. | reverse complement strand
GAAAAGTTTGTCGTACATCTCGCGCGGCGCGGCCCAGTTGTTCGTCGGGCCAGCCTGGTCTTTGGCGGGCGTGCAGATGAAGGTGCATTGCTCGACGCGCGCCACGTCGTTCGGATTCGAGCGGTGGTAGTAGCAGCCGGGGAGCTTGTCCTGATTCAGCTTCGTGAGCACGCCGGACGCGACCGCTTCGGCGAGCAGGAATTCCTTTTCGCCCGCCGAACCATCGACCCAGAAAACGCGGTCGGGCGCGGCGAGGCTGCGGATTTTTTCGACCCAGACGCGCAGCGTGGGATTGGCCGGAGCGACCGTCCCGAAAGTAGTGGTAGCCATAAGGCGGCGAGCATCGCGAGAGCGCGCGGTGAACGCAAGGCGTGGGGCAGGCCTCCAGCCCGCCGCAGTCTGCCCGGCCTTCCTGCCCGGCGAATGGAAGGGCGGCCGTGCGCTGTCCCACTCCACGTTTGCCGCCCGCGCCGAAAGCGGCTACTTCGTTCGTCCGATGTTTTTCGAGAACCGCTACCGCGACAATGAACCCATCACCCGCATCGGCTCACTGCGGGTTTTTGGCACCACCATCATGGTCGCGGCGCTGGTCGTCGGGCTGATCGCGTCGGCGATTTTTGGCGGTCTCACCGCGACCTCGATGTTCGCATTCAGCCCGGAGCTGTTCTGGAAACATGGCCAGGTCTGGCGGGCGCTGACCTATCTCATCATCGGCGAGGCGAATTTCTTCACGCTCTTCAGCCTGCTCTTCATCTACAGCTTCGGGCGGGACTGCGAAAAGGAGCTGGGCCGCCGGCGCTACTTCGGCTTTCTCGCGCTGCTGGTGGCGGTGCCCGCCGTCGTGGCCACACTGCTGTGGCTCGTCGGTTTCGGCGGCGGCGTCGTAGGTTCGTTGCATCTTTCGATCGGGCTCGTCATCGCCTTCGCCACGATCTATCCGGACGTCGAATGGTGGAACGTCCTGCCGATGAAATACGTGGCCGTCGGCTGCATGTTTCTCGCCGCCATCGGCGACCTGCGCGAGGGCAACCAGATCGGCCTCGCCGCCACGCTGGCGACGTGCGCGGCCTCCTTCGGCTACATCCGCGCGATGCGGAATGGGACTTTCGAGGGCTTCTCACTGCCCGCGCTTTTCCGGCCCAAGCCAAAATTCCGCGTGCTGCCTTCGCCCGACGCGCGGGAAAGCACCGCGCCGAGCGACATGGACGGGCTGCTCGACAAGATCGCGAAATCCGGCATGGCCAGCCTCACGGCGAAAGAGCGTGCGCGGCTGGAAGCGGCGCGCGCGGAGCTGCTGAAAAAGGACCGGCGGGGAGCGGGGTTGCACTGAGCGTGGTCATTCCGTGCTGGCGCGATGCGGCAGCGCTGGCCCGCGTGCTGGCTATGCTCCAGCCGCTCGAGGGCGTGCATGAAGTCATCGTCGCCGACGCCACCGAGACCGACGAATGTCGCGCCCTCGCTCGCGCCGCGGGCTGCACCGTGGCGCATTGCCCGCGGCCCAGCCGCGGCGCGCAGATGAACGCCGGCGCGGCGCTCGCCCGCGGCGACGTGCTGCTTTTCCACCACGCCGACAGCGAGCTGACCGCGGCGCATGTGGAGCAGCTACACGCCGCCATGAGCGATCCCGCGCTTATCGGCGGCGGCTACTACCGGCACTTCGACGCGCGGCATCCGCACCTGCGCTGGCTGGAGACATGGGCGCGGCGGCTGAACGATTTCGGCGGCACGATCTTTGGCGACCAGTCGGTCTTCGTGCGGCGCGCGCATTTTGCAACGCTCGGCGGGTTCGCCGACATCCCGCTCATGGAGGACGTGGAGTTTTCCAAACGCCTCCGCCGCTCGGGCCGCACGCGCCTGCTCGATCCGCCGATGCAGTCCTCCGCCCGCCGTTTCACCCGCCGCGGCCCGTGGCGCACCACGTTCACGAACGGCGCGCTGCTCGCGCTCTACCACTGCGGCATCGCGCCCGCCCGCCTGCACCGCATCTACTACGCGGCGCGGTGAGAAAACATTACGCCCGCAGCGCCGCGAGCGCGGCGTCGAGCGTGGCGCAGTCGGTGATGGAATGGCAGGGCGTGCCTTTGCGGATGCGGTTCAGCAGGCCGGCGAGCACGCCGCCTGGGCCGAGCTCGAGGAAGAGATCGCAGCCCGCTTCATCCACCAGATACTCGATTGTCTCCGACCAGCGCACCGTGCCCGTGACCTGATCCTGCAAGGACGCGCGCACCTCCTCCGGCTCGCTGACGGGCGCGGCATCGACGTTGCAGATGACGGGAAAGCGCGGCGTGGCGAGCGTGGTTTTTTGCAGCTCCTCGCCGAGCTGGAGAAAGACGGAATTCATCAGCCGCGAATGGTACGCGCCCGCGACGTTGAGCGTTTTCGCCAGGCGGATGCCGTGCTCTTTGGCGAGCGAAACGGCGAGCGCGACTTTCGAGCTTTCGCCGGAGATGACGACCTGGCCGGGGCTGTTGAGATTCGCCACGTCCACGTCCGTCTCGGCGGCGAGCGCGCGCACGGCGCTTTCATCCGCGCCGATCATCGCGGCCATGCCGCCGCTGTTTTGCTCGCAGGCTTCCTGCATGAACAGGCCGCGCTGCGCGACGAGGCGCAGGCCGGTTTCAAATTCGAAAGTGCCCGCCGCGGCGTGCGCCGTGAACTCGCCGAGCGACAGCCCGGCGGCGGCGTGAATGGGAAAATCGCCGATCTCCGCGCGCAACGCCGCGAGGCAGGCGAGGCCGTGGACGAACAGCGCGGGCTGGCAGTTTTTCGTCTGCGTCAGCTCCTCGTCCGGGCCGGTAAAGGCGATGGCGCTGAGCGGCCGCCCGAGGATTTCATCGGCGCGGTAAAAAAGGGCCGCGGCGGCGGGATATTTTTCGGCGAGATCCAGGCCCATGCCCACGGTCTGGGCACCCTGGCCGGCGAAGAGGATGGCGATGCGTTGGTCTTTCATAATTTGGTTCCGAGGAAAATGAGGCGTGCGGCGCGGGTGGCGGCGCGTTCGAGAAATTCTGCGCCGCGGCTCATCGCGGCGTCGAGCGTCACGGGCTCGTCGATGATACCGGCGGTCGCGTCAAAAAGGGAATCCACGGCGGAGTTTTGCGCCACGGAACCGGCGAAGGCGAGCACGGGTTTGCCATGCTTGCGCGCCAGCGCGGCGACGCCCGCCGGGCCTTTTCCCTCCAGCGTCTGCCCGTCGATGCGGCCCTCGCCGGTGATGACCAGATCGCTCGCCGCGATGCGCTCCTCCAGCCGCAGCGTCTCCGCCACAAGGTCGAAACCGGAGCACACTTTCGCGCCGCAAAAACTCATCAGGCCGAAGGCGATCCCGCCCGCCGCGCCCGCGCCCGGCGTGTCGCGGAAATCGCAGCCGAGGTCGGTGGTCACCGCGTCGGCCAGTGCGCTCAGCCCCGCTTCCAGCGCGACGATGTCCTTTTCGCCCGCGCCTTTCTGCGGACCGAAAACGTGCGCCGTGCCGCGCGCACCGAGCAGCGGATTCTGCACGTCGCACGCGGCGACGATCTCCGGCAGCTCGATGGCCGCATCGGCTTGGATGCGGGTGATCGCGATGAACTTGTCGGGATGCAGTTCCAGTTCTTCGCCGTCGCTCGTGAGGAATGCGTAGCCGAGCGCCGCAGCCATGCCCACGCCTCCGTCCGTAGTGGCGCTGCCCCCGAGACCGACGAGAATTTTCCGCGCGCCGCGCTCCGCCGCATGGCGGATGAGCTGGCCGGTGCCGAAGGTGTTCGCCCGCAGCGGTGCGCGCTCGGCTTTCGTCAGCCGCCACAGCCCCGAGGCCTCGCTCATCTCGATGATCGCGAGCCGCTCCGCCTCCACCCACGCATAGCGCGCCGTGACCTCGCGCCCGACGGAATCGAGCGCCCGCGTTTCCACCCACTCGCCCCCGAGCGCCGCGCACAGCGCCTCGGCAAAACCCTCGCCGCCATCTGCAATGGGCGCGGCGGAAATCTCCGCATCCGGCCACACCGCGCGCAGCCCGCGCGTGATCGCCGCGACCGCGGCGACCGCCGAGAGCGAGCCTTTGAATTTGTCCGGCGCGACGAGGATTTTCATGGCGAAAGGGCGGGGACTCTCGCCACGGATGGCGGCGCTGACAAGCGGCTTGCGCGCGGGTTGCGAGGCGCGCGGGTTTCCCCGGGCGTCGGCGCGCTTCAAGGTCGCACCGGGCGCACCGTGCAGTGCGGCCTGGAGGCTTCCTCCGGCAAGTCCCGGCGGCAGCTTCGAGACACCGGCGAGCCCGGCCATCGTGGGCACCGAGTTGAGAAGGTCACGGGCGGGCGGGGGAGGCGGCGGCGGTTGGTCTTCGCGGGTCATGACCGGCAGCCATGCAGCCGCTTTTGGCCGGTGCGCTTATCGAGACGGCCCAACTTCCGCGAAAGGTCGGAAAAAAGGTGGGGCGTCGGGCGTGCCGTTTGCTTTCTCAATGATGAGACTGGCCCAATGTGGCCCGACTTTGCCCATGACCCCTGCCCCTATTCCCGACCGCGAAGCCGAACGCCTGGCCGCCCTCGCGCGCTACGCCATTCTGGATACCGCGCCCGAGGCGGAGTTCGATGACTTCACGGTGCTGGCCTCCCAGATCTGCGGGGCGCCGATCGCCCTGATCTCGCTGGTCGATGCCGGGCGGCAGTGGTTCAAAAGCCGCGTGGGCCTCGGGGCCGCCGAGACGCCGCGCGAGGTGGCCTTTTGCGCGCACGCGATTCTCGGGGACATCCTTTTCGAGGTGCCCGATACCAAGGCGGATGCGCGGTTTGCCGACAATCCGCTGGTCAGCGGCGCGCCGCATGTCCGCTTCTACGCCGGCATGCCGCTGACGACGCCCGACGGTCACAATGTCGGCACGCTGTGCGTGATCGACCGGGAGGCGCGGAAGCTCGATGCCAGGCAACGCGAGGCCCTGATGCGGCTCGGCCGGCAGGTGGTGCGGCAACTCGAGTTGCGCCGGACCAATGCGCAGCTGGCCCACGAACTGGCCTTTCGGCAGGCGATTCTCGACAGCGCCGCGGCCTCGATCATTTCCACGACGCCCGAGGGGCTGATCACGAGTTTCAGTACCGGTTCGGAGCAACTGCTCGGCTACCGTGCGGAGGAACTCGTCGCCCGGACTACTCTCGGCTTGCTGCACGATCCGGCGGAGGTCATAGGCCGCGCCGGGGAACTGACGAAGGAGCTGGGGCGCCCGCTGGAGCCGGGCTTCGAGGTTTTCGTGGCGAAGGTGCGCGAGGGTGGCTCGGAGACCCGGGAGTGGACTTACCTCCGCAAAGATGGGTCGCGCGTTCCGGTGACCCTGACGGTCTCGGCGATCCGCGATGGTCAGGGCAAACTGGCCGGTTTCCTCGGCATCGCGCGTGACATTTCCGAGCGCCTCGCCGCCGAGCGCCAACAGGCGGCGCTGCTCCGGCAGGTCGAGCAGGCGAACCAGGAATTGACTGAATTTGCCTATGTCGTCTCGCATGATCTGAAGGCGCCACTGCGCGGGATCGGCTCGCTGGCGGGCTGGCTGGCCACCGACTACGGCCACAAGCTCGAGGCCGAGGGCCGCGAGCAGCTCACCCTCATGCTCGGCCGCGTGAAACGGATGAGCGCCCTGATCGACGGCATCCTCACCTACTCCCGCGCGGGGCGTTCGCGCGAGGGCCGCATGGACGTGGACCTCGCCCGCCTCGTGCCGAATGTCATCGACCTGCTCGCGCCGCCCCCGCACATCCGTGTGGAGATCGAGACGCCGCTCCCGACCCTGCACCTCGAACCGACCAAGGCGCAGCAGCTTTTCCAAAACCTGCTCAGCAACGCCATCAAATATATGGACAAACCCGCCGGCCTGGTGCGCGTGAGCTGTGTGCCGTCAGGCGGGGATTTTTTGCAATTCTCCGTGGCCGACAACGGCCCGGGGATCGAGGCGAAATACTTCGAGCGCATCTTTCAACTTTTCCAAACCCTCGCGCCCCGCGACTCCGTGGAGGGCACCGGCGTCGGGCTCGCGCTGGTGAAAAAAATCGTCGAACTCGACGGCGGACGCATCTGGGTGGAATCCGCGCCCGGCCGCGGATCGACCTTCCATTTTACCCTCTCCATGAACCCCGCCAGCCCCGCCAACCAATGAACCCAGAACAACCTCTCCTGCTGGTGGAAGACGACAGCGTGGATGCGATGACCGTCCGCCGCTCATTGCGCGAACTGGGTGCATCGAACCCGCTTCACCACGTCACCGACGGCGAGGCGGCGCTCGCCTTTCTGCGCGATCCCGCCAAGCCCCGCCCCGGGCTGATCCTGCTCGATATCAACATGCCCCGCATGAACGGCATTGAGTTTCTCCAGCACGCCAAGGACGACCCCGCGCTGTGCTCCATCCCGGTCGTCGTCCTCACCACCTCGAAGGAGGAGACGGATCGCTACAACTCCTTCAGCAAACACGTCGCGGGCTACATGGTGAAACCGGTCGATTACGAGCAATTCGTCGAGGTCATGCGGAAAATCCGCGACTACTGGATGCTCAGCGAAACCGCCCACTGAACCTGCTCATGTCCGCAACTCTTTCCATTCTGCTCATCGAGGACGACTTCGTGGATCAAATCGCTTTCGGCGCGCACGTCACCGCGGAAAAGCTGCCCTATGTGGTGCAAACCGCCGGCTCACTTGCCGAGGCGCGGCAGCTCCTGGCGTCGTGCGTCTTCGATCTGGTCATCGCCGACTTTCATCTCGGCGACGGCACCTCCTTCGAGTTGGCCGAGTATTTCCCAAAAATCCCCTTCATCTTCGCCACCGGTGCCGGCGACGAGGAGACCGCCGTGCGCGCCATGCGGGCCGGGGTGCGCGATTACCTGATCAAGGACACCGACCGCCGCTATCTGAAGCTGCTGGCCTTCCGCGTGAATTCCGTGATGGGCCAGTGGGCCGTGGAAAAGGCGCTCCGCGAAAGCGAGGAGCGTTACCGGGAACTTTTTGAAAACGCGAATGACCTCATCCAGAGCGCTGGCATCGATGGCTCCATTCTGTTCGTGAACCGCGCGTGGCGCGAGGCGCTCGGCTACAGCGAGGACGAAGTGCGCAGCCTCTCGCTGAAGGACCTCATCCATCCATCATCGCTGGCCCACTGCATGGAGATGTTTCACCGGGTCGTCCGGGGCGATGCGGTCCGCAATGTGGAAGCGATGTTTTTGACCCGCGACGGGCGCGAGATCATACTTGAGGGCAACGCCAGTTGTCATTTTGTAAATGGGAAACCGGTTTCGACGCGGTCCATTTTCCGGGACATTACCGCGAAAAAACGGGCCGAGGAGGCGCTCACGGCGGCCAACGAGGAACTCAGACGCGCGCTCGCGGAGGTCAAACAACTCCAGGGCATCCTGCCCATCTGCATGTACTGCAAAAAAATCCGGGACGATCACGACTACTGGCAGGAAGTGGAATGTTACGTCCAACAACGCACCGAGGCCGAGTTCAGCCACAGCATCTGCCCGTGTTGCTTCGATAAGTGGAAGGCCTCGCATGCGGCCGAAAAGTCCAAGGCGATCGGCGCACGCACGGGATCGGCCAGCGCGGTCGGCAGCAGCGTTTGACCGCGTGGTCATGGCCGTCGTCGAAACAACTTTCCGCGGTTCCCGCTTCCACTCAGCCCACTGTTTCCGACTCCCGTTTAAGTAAAAGCAGGCAGTAACGTTTGGCCAATCCGCTCCGCGATCAGCTACCGGAGCTGCTCCTCGCAAGGCGCTTGAGATTTACGCCACGAGTGCGGAACATCGCGCTCACCCTCGACCTCACCGCCGCGCCCTGCCGCGCCGACGCCGCGGTGATCCGGTGCCGCTGGATGGCAGTCCAGCCCCTCGCTGGCCGGGCGCGGCACCGCCACCAAGTTAACTCATCGGAATGCGACCGCTTGGTCCGCACGACGTAGCTGACACCCCCGGTCCTAGCCGCGTAGGGCTACTCCGTAGTTGGCGGGGCTGCGTCGGAGAAGGTAATATTCGAGCCACTGCAGAAGCTGCTCGCGCCGCTCACCGGTGACCAGAAGCCCGCGGCCAAACCGGGGCAATGCCTCAAGGTCCGTGCTCGCCCCGGCAGTCTGTAGGACCGTCATCAAAAATCCGCTGCCCCCTAGGCAGGAACTGCTGAACAACCGGACTGGTCCCCGTGGTGTATCGTCCCAAGTCGAAGCGCAGGCGCAGGTCCTAACCCTGGCGCATGGCAGTCATAATACTTACTCCGCTGGAAAGTAGGTTTGCGAACTATCAGGGATAGGTCTGTAGATCGTAGGACTCGCCGGTGCCTGTTATCGTGCGGAGGACCTTGTAGCGGTCGTCACGCAGCATCACTCCGCCGAGCGTGGGAAAGCCGATGTCGCACTCTCCAGTGTAAAGCCGGGGCGCGTGACGGCTTGGTTTCGCAACACCGGCAGCAAGCTCTGCGAATCGATCGCCACACCCGATGGCGCGGTGACGGCCGGCGAGATACCTGCGAGTTCGAAGGTGTGAGGAGAAGACCGGAGATTTGCTTGCGGGCACTCAATCGACGCGGCAAGGTAAATGCCTCTCAAACCGAACGGATCGCTTCACCTGATACGCCGTGGAATATATCCTCATAGCCTTGCAACTCATCGTCGGCCTCGGAATTCTGAATGTCTGGATGCTTCGGTCGGGGATGCCGACGCCGTATCGCGGCGGTGAGGCGAAGAACCTGCGCGAGGAATTCGCCGCCTACGGGCTGCCCTTCTGGTTCATGTGCGTGATCGGCGTGCTCAAGGTGGGACTTGCGGTCGCCCTGCTGGCCGCCATTTGGATTCACGGCGTCGCACAACCGGCCGCGATCGGCCTCGGGTTGCTCATGCTAGGGGCGTTCGTCATGCACCTCAAAGTGAAAGACCCGATCAAAAAAGCCCTGCCTTCCATCGCCGTGCTCGCGATGTGCGCGGCGATTGCTTTGCTGTGAGGAATCGGCTGGTCAGAACGCCGCCAGAAAAAGGTAGGCGTTCAGCGTCAGATAGAACAGCGCCGGGGTTGTCTGCGGCAGAGTGTCTTTGATTTTAATCCGGACGCCGACGGCGACCAGCATCATGACGGCAAGCCCGGCGGACGCCGCGCGTCCCATCCACGGCTGGCTCAGGCCACCCAGCAGTCCCATCGCCGCGCCCAACTGCAGCCCGCCCACCAGCGTGCGCTGCGATCCAAGCCGGTAGCGATCGAACTCCCGCTTCATGTAGGCGGAGAGAAAGCACGCCGACCCGTAGGCGAAAAAGGAAATGGCTGAGAAAAGGATCAGGGTGGCGTTCAAGGGCGCGAGCATAGCATCATTGCTCATACGTCTCCGGGCGTCGAAAATGTTGACGCAAATTGTATCCAGGGGCCCAACGCTGTCGTAAGGCTCTGTTAAGAGGACAATTTATCTCAATCACTCGCTTTCCGATGCTTTCCGAATTTCTTCAATCCCAAGGCACGCTCTACACTGCTGGCGTGATGACTCAAGCGGAGCGGGAGCAGTTTGAACCCCTCCTCGAATTTCATCAGGAGCTTAGCGAATTCGTCGCCGGACTCACGGAGGTGAGTGCGGCAGTGACGCTTGCCATCACGCCGCGTTCAGGCGTGGCGCCTTTGCCAAGACTGAGGGCCCGCCTCGCCGGGCTGATTGCCAACTGCCCGCAACAGACCAGTCCGGAAGGCTTGGTGGTGTCCGGGCCGGATCGCCTGGTGCAGTGGGTCAATCCTTCCTTCAGTGCGATGTGCGGATATTCGCTGGCTGAATTGCTCGGGAAAAATCTCGGACCGATCTTGCAAGGCCAGAAAACTGATCGCGCGACGGCCGCGCGGATGCGGAGCGCAGTCCATGAGTATCGTTCCTGCCGCGAGACGATCCTCAATTACCACAAGAACGGCACGCCTTATTGGGTGGAGGTGGCCATCAGCCCGGTCGTGGACGACGCGGGCGAACTGCTCTGGCTCGTCGCCCGTGAGCGGGAACTGACGGACCGGGTCGCGGCGTAGTCCGCGTGAATCCCGGTGGCTAAACCTCCGGGTTCAGAACCTCGCGCAGCTTCATCATTCCGCGGCGAATCCGCGCCTTGATCGTGCCGAGCGGCTCATTGAGACGCTCCGCGATTTCCGTTTGCGTGAGCGAGGAGAAGAACGCGAGTTCGATCGCCTCGCGCTGGTCTTTCGAGAGCTTCTGGATCGCGTCCCGAACGATCTGGTTCGTCTCCCCCGCAGCCACCGCATCGAAGGAACTCCGGTCGTCAAACTGCTCGAAGGTTTCCGCTTCCCGCTCCACGTCGTCCTGCAGCCGATTACGGCGCACTGTCGAGCGCAGGCGGTCAATCGCCTTGTTGCGCGTGAGGGTCACGGCCCACGTCATCGGCTTGCCGCGCGCCGGGTCGTAGAGCGGCGCCTTTTCCCAGATCTGGATGAAGACATCCTGCAGCACATCCTCGGCGGCTTCCTGATTGTTCAGCACGCGATACGCGGTGGAGAAAAGCACGCCGGAAAAGCGATCGTAAAGCGTCTCGAAGCTCACGCGATCTCCCTGCGCGACGCGCTGCAAAAGCGCGATCTCCGCGTCGAGGTCGTGGGCAGGATCGGTGGACATGGGCGCGGAGCATGGGCGAGCCGCTGCGCGTCGACAATAGAAACTGCGTGGCGCGCTCAACCCGATGGCGGAAACCCCCACAAGGCGGGGCGTCCGACATTGCGGTGCACCGCGCGGCCGAGCAGCGTGAGTGTCGCCCCGGGCAGTCGGCGTCGAAAACGATGCCACGGCTGAAAGATGGCAGCATTGGCAAACGGAAAGTGCGCGCGCACCACCTCGTTCCGCTGGCGCTTGAGGGAGCTAAAAGAAACGGCGGGCAGTGCGGCCAAAGCAGAAGTAGTTTCCGCACCTTCATGAACGTCTCCGCGCGAAAGCTATTCGCCATCCTAAGCCTCGTCGCCGCGCTCCCGCTTGCCCGCGCCGAGACGCTCCGCGAAGCCGTGAGCCAGCCCGCGGCGGTGCTCTTCGGCGCCGCCATTTCCGGGGGCGCCGTGGGTGGGCGGGACTTTGACAACACGGCGCGCGTGCATCTGAGCGTGGCCTCGCCGGAGAATGATTTGAAGATGGCGGGGCTGCGCCCGACTCAGGCCAGTTTTAACTGGACGGCGGGCGACAAGACCGTCAACTGGGCGCACGCGGCGGGCCAGCAGGTGCGCGGTCACGCGCTGCTCTGGCACGGCTCGGTGCCGACTTGGGTGAGCAGCGGCGGCTTCACGGCGGCGCAGCTTCAGGACATCCTTTACACGCACATCGACACCGTGGCGGCGCATTACCGGGGCGATGTCTTCTGCTGGGATGTGGTCAATGAAGCCTTCAACGACAACGGGACTTTGCGCAGCACCATCTGGTACGACACGCCGGGCATCGGCTACGCCGGAATGGGCACGCGCTACATCGAGGAGGCCTTCCGCCGCGCCGCCGCCGCCGACCCGGACGCGCAACTGATCTACAACGATTACAGCAACGAGTCGGTGAATACGAAATCCACGGCGATCTACACGATGTGTCAGGATTTTTTGGATATGAGTCGGGTGAATGGCCCGGTGCCGCTGCACGGCGTGGGGTTTCAAATGCACGTGACCCCGACCAGCGTGAACTACTCCAGCATGCGGACGAACTTTCAGCGTTTCGGCGCGCTCGGTTTGAACCTGCAAATCACCGAACTGGACGTGCGCATTCCCGTGGATGCCAGCGGCAACGCGACGGCAGCGGATCTCGCGGCGCAGGCGGAGGCTTACTGGAACATCCTCGGCGTAGCCCTGGCCATCCCCCAGATGAAGGTGGTCCAGCCGTGGGGTTTCACCGACGCCTATTCCTGGATTCCGGGCTTTTTTGCGGGCTTTGGCGCGGCGCTGCCTTTCGACACCGCCTACCAGAAAAAGCCCGCCTATTGGGCGATCTGGAATGCCTTCGCCAATCAAGGCGAGAAACTGGCGGTGGCCGCGGCGTCGGACCCGCTCGACACCGTCGCCGACCCGCTCTGCAGCGCCGGCTCCGCGCGCCGGTTGCTCGCGAATGCTGCCGGTGACTTTGCCACCTTCACCGTGAACGTCCCGAATCCGGGTTCGTGGAATGTGCGGGTCGGTCTCCGGCGCAGTGCCGACTCCGGTCAGGTGCAGTGCGCCGTCGCGCCACCCACGGGCTCTTTCACCAATCTCAGCACGGTGAAGGACAGCTACGCCAGCACGGCCGCGAGTGTGGATTTCGATCTCGGCAACGTGACCTTCGCCACGAACGGCAGCGCCAGTTTTCGCTGCACCGTGACCGGCAAAAATGCCGCGAGCAGCGGCTACCGGGTGGCCGTGGATTACATCCGCATCACGCCCGTGGCGGGCAATGGCGATACGCCGCCGACGATCACCAGCATCGCCGATCAAACGCTGCGCCCGTCCTTCAGCAGCCCGCCACTTACCTTCACCGTCGGCGATGCGGAGACCGCCGCCGGCAGCCTCACCGTCACCGCTGAATCGCTCAATCCGGCCGTGCTGCCCAATGCCAATCTGACGCTAGGCGGCACCGGCGCGAGTCGCACGCTGTCCATCGCCGCACCTGTCGTGACCACCGGCGCGGCGGCCGTGGTCCTGAAGGTGAGCGACGGCAGCACCGACACCTACGAAACGCTCCTCGTCACCGTGGGTGAGAACGGGGATTTTGAAACCGGCACAACGACGAACTGGAGCGGTGCTGGCGGCGGGGGGACGCTCAACGTAGTCGCCAGCCCGGTGCATGCGGGCAGCTACGCTGGCGCGCTGACGGGCCGCACGCAGACCTATCACGGCAGCGGGCAAAGTTTCGCCGCCCAGATGGTCGGCGGCGTGACCTATTACGTGAGTGGGTGGGTGCGGGTCGGCAATGCCGCGAGCGCTACGGCCAAGATCACCGCGCACATCGTCGATGGGACCAGCGACCGCTACCTCGCGCTGGTTTCCGGCACCGCGACTAACACCGGCTGGCTCCGCCTCGCGGCCTATTACACGCCCACGCTCGCCGCCCCGGTCACCACCCATTTTCTCTACTTTGAAGGCCCGCCCAGCGGCGTCGATATGTTCATCGATGACTTCCGTGTCGTGCCGAATACTCCACCCACGCTCGCCGATATCGCCGACCAAACGATCGTGAAAAACAGCACGACCGGCGCGCTCAACTTCACCGTGGACGACGCGCAGACCGGCGCGAGCGCGGTGACGCTCAGCGCGACTTCGTCAAACATCTCCCTCGTCCCCAATGCCAGCGTGGTCCTGGGCGGCAGCGGCGCCAACCGCACCGTGACGGTGACGCCGCTCGCCAATCAAACCGGCGTAACCACGATCACCATCACCGCGAGCGACAGCAAGATCACCACCAGCCAGACCTTCACCGTGACCGTGCTCTCCGCCCTGGAGGACTGGCGCTTCACGAACTTCGGCACTATCGCCAACTCCGGCTCCGCCGCCGACGACCTCGATCCCGATTTCGACGGGCTGAAAAACCTGCTCGAGTTTTTTCTCAACGATAGCCCGAACACTGCCACCGTAAGCCGCCTGCCGGTCGCCGCCCGCGAAAGCACCGACCTGACCCTCACCTACACGCGCCTGAAAGCGGCCCTCAACGAAGTTACCTACCGCGTGGAATGGAGCGACACTTTGAGCGCGTGGAGCACCGCCGGTGTGACCGAACAAATCCTCAGCGACAACGGCGTCGAACAGCAGGTCAAGGCGCGCGTCGCCATCGGCACGAGCAAAACGAAATACCTGCACCTGAAAGTAAGCCGGCCTTAGCCGGGGGCAGTGGCGGACGCCATCACCGCGTCGAGGTCGCTGGCAGGATCGGTGGGCATTGGCGCGGCTCATTTTCGACCCGCTGCGCGCCGACAATAGAAACTGAGTCGCCCGCTCAAGCGGATGGCGGGAAGACCCACAACGCCGGACGACCCACATTGCAGTGTACGGCGCGGCCCAGCAGCGTGAGCGTCGCCCACGAGTAATACAGGTTGTTGCGCGCGAGACTGCCGAGCACGAAGCCGCGTGGTGCGCGTGCCAGCGCGCGCAGCCGTGTCCCTGCCGAGGGAATCGGGTAGAAGACTGTTTGCACCGCGGCATTCGCACTGCCGTTCTCGCCGGTCAGGTCAGGGAATCGCGTGATCCAGCCTGCGGGCGCGAGGCCGGCATCGGCGGCTGCGCGGTCGGCGGCGAAAACGGCGCTGCGGCTCAACGACGGCAGCACCAAGAGACCGACAAACGCCCAGAGAGTCATCCAGCAGGCGGGGCCAAACAGCGCCTCAGCCGACGTGCGATCGGCCAGTGCGAAGGCGAATGTCCCGAGCGTTGTGCCGAAGAGATTCCAGCCCAGGACCACGACGAGCGCCCGATCGTTCATGCCGTGGGTGAGCTGCCATTCGCGCCGGCACGATTCCACGGCGAGTTCCGACATCGGCAAACCTTCCAGCCAACGCGCCGGCCAAAGGCTCAGCGCACGGCGTCCGAATCCGACGATGCCGCCGGTTAAGGCGGGGTCACGGACGGCGGCGGCGAGGTTCGTTCGTCCATTGCGAGTGACCTTCGAAGTGGTTGATCCAGCCATCGCCCAGAAGATATGCCGACGCCCAAGAGCAAGCCCGACGGTCGCAATCAAAACCGCCAGCGCAAAGCCCGAGCTAAGTCGAAAACTTCCAAAACTCAGCAGCCCCACGCCAGCCAGCACGGAGGAGTGACAAACAACGCCGCGCAACCAGCGTCGCAGGAATCCTCCTGTCCCTGGCGCGGGCGGCGGCATCAGCCACGCGCCTCCGATGACATCGAACGCTGCCTGCACGGCGATCGCCACCAGGCCGATGCCAATGCACGCCCGCGTGTCAAGGCCATGAGCACCGCCCATTGTCAGCCACCAAAGCCCGCCGGATGCCGTTACGACCCATAATCCGACGTTCGCAGTGCCGAGGCAGAGTCGGCTGCGGGCCAGCTTCAGTTGTTCCAATGTCATCTTCCAACTTAAACGCAGAGCGCTCCGCGAAAGACGCGCAACGCGACCTGCGAACTATCCCTTCCGATCACCGCCCAGTGTCTCCCTCTCCATCCGCTCCAACTCTTCCGTTGTATGGTCGTGTGCCATCATTACCCCCTTGGCGACAAGAAGGCTGACCATCAATCCGAGCATAAAAATTGCGAAGACATACTGCATAGCCTACCTCCCATTTCGAGTGTTAATGCCATGTGAAAGAATGACCACTCTCACTCCGACCCAAAAGCTGAGGATGCTCGGCACCCAAATGCCAACGAAGAGCCCGTACTCATGGCTGACGAGGAACCAAAGTGATACGCTCGCCAAAAAGCTGACGAATGCTCCGATGAGAAATGGGTAGTCGATTTTGTGAAACATGATCTGAAGCGAGTTGGAGGGTCGTTTGCGCGGCATGAATCCGAACAACTCTGAGAGAACGTCACAAGTTGGCCTGCGGATGCCTTCGATTGAGAAAGTGAATGCGCAGCGCGTACTCCGCGCTGGCATGCGCAATCACGTCCGCACCTGGTGCGGGAGCGTATCCTAGGGGCTCCAAAACGAATCATATGAACGAACCCACCACACCCTCGCGCGTCTGGCTCATCACCGGCTGCTCCAGCGGCTTTGGCCGCGCGCTGGTCACCATGCTGCTTTCACGAGGGCAGCGCGTCATAGCCACCGCGCGCCAGTCGGCCTCGCTCACCGAACTGGTCGCGCGCTACCCGGAGACGTGCCGCGTGCTCCCACTTGATGTCACCGATGCGGTTCAGGTGAAGAGCGTTATCGCTGAAGCGGCAACTGCATGGGGACAGCTCGATGTCATCGTGAACAACGCCGGCTACGGACTCGTCGGTGCTTTTGAGGAACTCGGAGCTGATCAAATCGCGCGCAACTTCAGCGTGAATTTCTTCGGCGCGCTGGAGGTCATCCGCGCGGCGCTACCCGTTCTCCGGGCGCAAAGCAGTGGCCACATCGTGAACATCTCCGCCGCCGCGGTGATTTCGAACTACGCGGGCTTCTCGATCTACGGCGCAAGCAAGTGGGCGCTCGAAGGTGTCTCCGAATCGCTCGCCGCCGAGCTGAAGCCACTCGGGATCAAAGTCACGATCGTGCAGCCCGGCCCGTTCCGCACCGACTTCATCAGCCGCTCGCTGGAGCGCGCGGGGAATCACCTCGCCGACTACGACCGCACGAGCGGCAAATTCCTGCGCTTCCTCGAAACGATAGAAGGCAAGCAGCCCGGCGACCCGGCGAAGGCAGCACAAGCCATCATCGCCGCCGTGGAATCCGACACGCCGCCCTTGCGACTCGTGCTGGGCAAATACGCGAACGACAAGACGCGCAAGAAATTCGCCGACGCTGGAAAGGAACGCGCCGCATGGGAGCACATCGGCGTGCCCACGGATTTCACCGCGACGCCGTAAGATGTTTGAAGTCGCGCCGATCGTATGTTCGACTCCGCGCAGGATAAGAGCGTATCCGGAAAGATGGAACACAGCCTTCCAGGGTGTGCGAGGTGCGGGCTTCCTGCCCGCGGATGGCTCGACGCACCTGCGCTTTCCTCAGGTGCGCCCCTTACCCTTGACTCGCGTCCCATGAAGAACGCTCTCGCCACGCTTATCCTTCTTTGCTGTGTAGCCCCGCTTTTTGCCGAGCCTCCTCAGGGCTTGGTACTCAGCCATCCCGGTGGAAGGCTATGGCGACCGCGCGAGCGGGAAGACGAAGATCGTCTTGGACTACGTACGCCACTACGTGAAGCCGTAGAAGCTCGCGGCGCAGGGGGTCCCGGCGTAGCGAGCTCCATAGCTTACTGCCCGTGACGACTAAGCCGATGGCGTTCGTTTTGGAGAGTCAACTTTGCACAGTGGGATCGTTCACTCGTGCCAGCCTTGCCCATTCGTGCCGGCGTTTGCGGAAGCTCTAGGGAAGCTCGCGGATATTTCGGTTGGCACGGCTTTTGCAAAACGAACAAAACGGGCGCCGACTCCGCCTCCAAGTGAGTTGGGGAGCTAAAAAGGCGCCTGCCAGTCGAACCGGTAACTACCGGCGGATCGCCGGTCCGGCTGAGTAACAACAACTGTATCCGCCGTTAGAAAGACAAATCTATGACTAATGCACTGACTCGTTGGAATCCCTTGCGGGAACTGGAGGATTTCCAGAACCGCATTCTGGGCGCGTTCAACCCCGCTTCGGCACGCCGCGGCAATGGCCAGGAATCGCTGGCCCTGCCGGAATGGATGCCGGTGGTGGACATCGCCGAGGATGACAAAGGATACGTTATCACCGCCGAATTGCCGGAGGTGAAGAAGGAAGACGTTAAGGTGACGGTGGAGAATGGGGTGCTCACCATCACGGGGGAACGGAAGTTCGAGAAGGAGGAGACGAACAAAAAGTGGCATCGCGTCGAACGCTCCTATGGCAGCTTCGCGCGCACCTTGGCCCTGCCGGATGACGGCGATGTGGCGAAGGTCAACGCGGAGTTCAAGGATGGGATGCTCAAGGTTCGCATCGCCAAGAGCGAAGCGGTGCGGCCCAGGCAAATCGAAGTAAAGGTCAGCTAACCGGCGCGGTGCGGCGGGTGCCGCGACTGCGGCACCCGCTGCGCGCCCCAACTAATACCCAAACAAACTACAAAACAAACCTATGAAAACAACGCTAACTAAGAACCTCGCCCGCTCCACGGCGCTGGCTTTGTGCGCGGCGGGTCTTGCTTTGTCAGGCCAATCCTATTTGGGGGCGGCGGAGCAGGCCACCAACCCGACGACCGGCACCTACGGCAGCGGGAAGAACTACAAGACCACCATTGAACGGCAGAGCGAAGGCGAGCTTTCCGCAGACGACCTGCACCAGGCTTCTCTGCTCAGCTCACAACTGCTCATGCACCTGAATGCCGCGGCGCGGCATTGCATCGATGGCAAGGGCGATAGCGCCAAGCCTGAGATCGAGAAGGCGCAGTCGCTCGCCGGCATCGTCCGCAAGCTCCTGCCAATGACGACCGTCACGACCATCGTGAAGGACGCGCAGGGCAAGGAAGCGTATCGCGATGTGCAGCAGGTTCAGGATGACCAAATCCCGATCTTCGCCGGCTCCGTCGCGGTCGAAGTGGTCGAGCCACTCGTGGAGGCGAAGAAGGATCAGGCCGCGCTGAAAGGGTTGAAGCTCGCCGACGCCGACGTGATCCACACCGCGGTGCTCGCCGACCTCAGCTACATCGAGCGCAAGCTCGCGCGGGCGGCGCAACTGCTCAGCAAACCCGAGGAGGCCGCCGCGCAACTCGCGCTCGCGCAGAATGTCGGCGTCCGCTTCGCCACGCATAAAGAGGACAACCCGCTCGTCGAAGTGCAGCACGCCCTGCGGCTCGCCGAGCGCATGGTGCAGGAGAAAAAATACGATGGTGCGAAGGCGAACCTCCAAGCCGCCAAGCTGCGCCTGGAAGCTTATCGCGGGCTCGTCGGCGCGAATGAAGCCAAACCGGCCGCCGACCTCGAAAAGGAAATCGAGAAGGTCTCCGGCGAACTGGAAAAGCCCGGCGTCGCGGATCGAATTCGCGGCATGTGGGACAAAGCCACGAGCTGGTTCAAGCGAGAGGCGGGGCAGGCGCGGGAGAGTGCGCCCGCCGAGAAGAAGGAGGCCAAGCCGTAACCGCATCCGGGCCCGGGCCGGTGGGACAGCCCACCGGCTCCGGTGCCACTTCAACCAAACACTAACCGAAACAAAGGAGTAACAGTCCATGAACATTCCAACGAAATATCAGCGCGCTGCATTGCTGTTCGCATTGAGCGCGAGTTGCATGATGACCTCACCGCTGGCCGTTGCTGCCGGAGTGGAAAAGAAGGATGACAAAGGGTTCATCGAGAAGATGGAGCAATGGCAGGATAAGATGACGGATAAGTTCCGCGACGCTTGGAAAGGCTTTCGCGGCAAGAAGGATGAGCGCTCCATCGCCACGGCGTCAGTCGATCTGCGCGAGCAAAAGGATAGCTACACCGTGCGGCTGAACCTGCCCAACCGCGACCTGGACAAGGTCGAGATTAAACTGGATGGCGACGAGTTGCACATCGTGGCGCCCGCGGATGACAAAGCCGGACGTTACGAGCAAACGGTCGGGCTCGCCGGTATTGCCCCGGATGCGAAGCCGCAAATCGAGCGTAAGCAGAAGGACAACTTGATTGTCGTCACGGTCCCAAAAACGCCTTCGGTCGCGGAGTCCGGCCCGTCCCTGACAATACCCGACCCAAGCCTTGCTCCCCTCTCGGATTGGGATCGAGACATCTTCGCGAGCATGGAAAAGATGCGGCGCGAGATGGATCGCGTATTCGAGGACTCCTTCCGCGAATTCCGGACGCTGCCTGAACACAAGGGCATCTTCGACCGGCCACGTTTCGGCTCATCGCTCGACTTGCAGGAGGAGGGCGATAACTATGTCGTCCGCGCCTATCTGCCGGACCGCGACATGGCCAATGTCAACGTGACCATTGAAAATAACACCCTCCTTAAGATCGAGGCTCAGTCGGAGGAAACCGACAAGAAGGAGGACAAAGGCGTGGTGAAGTCGCGCAAGACCCACTACGCGCAGGTGCTCACGCTGCCCGGCCCGGTGCAGGCGGATAAGATGAAGGTCGATAAGAAGGAAGCCATGCTGGTCGTGACACTGCCCAAGGCAAAGTAGTGGCTGTACTTTCGATGAAGACGCCATCCTCCACCCCTGACGCGCCACGCCGGCTGCCGCAGCCGGCGTGCGCCCGGCGACTCGGCGAAGTGCTCGCGCAAGCGCCCACGGACGATACCGGCGGACGCACCCGCGCACTCGCCGCCGCGCTACTCGATGATGCCCGGCGCGAAAACGCCTCCGACATCCACCTCGATCCTGTGGCCGAGGGATACGAGGTGCGCTTCCGCATCGATGGCGCGCTCGTGGATACGTTGCTGTTGTCGCAAGAGCCGGGGTTGCATTTGC
Source organism: Chthoniobacter sp. (assembly GCA_031424395.1). Taxonomy (GTDB): domain Bacteria; phylum Verrucomicrobiota; class Verrucomicrobiia; order Chthoniobacterales; family Chthoniobacteraceae; genus Chthoniobacter. The sequence goes on along the minus strand of JANPHJ010000094.1, from coordinate 18,281 downwards.
TGCGTTTCTTCAAGACCCACGCCGACCTCGATCCGGCCTTTGCGCTGCGTCCGCAGGATGGACGCGCGGCACTGCCTGTCGAGGGCGGCGAAGTCTTCGTGCGTGTCGCCACTGGCCCCGGCGTGCGCGGCGAAAAACTTGCGCTGCGTCTGCTTCCGCACGCGCTCACTCGACCGCCGCTGGATCAGCTCGGATTGAGCGCGCCAGACTACGAAGCGCTCACCCGCTCGCTCCACGAGGTGCGCGGGATGATCCTCATCAGCGGCCCGACCGGCTCGGGCAAGACGACCACGCTTTACGCCCTCGTGCGCGAACTGACGCGCGCCGGCCGTTCGATTGTGAGTATCGAAGACCCAGTGGAATACGTGCTCGACGATGTAACCCAGATCCAGGTTAACGAGCGCCAGGGACTGACTTATGCCGAAGGCGTCAAGGGCCTGCTCCGGCTCGACCCGGATGCGCTGGTGCTGGGCGAAATGCGCGACACGGCCTCCGCCCGCGCCGCGCTCGATGCGGCGGACAGCGGCCATGTCTTCCTCAGCACTCTGCACGCGCGCGACGCGGCGGGCACGGTCAGCGTGCTCCGCCATCTCGGCCTCGCTGATCACGAGATCGCCGCGAGTGTCGATCTCCTCGTGGCGCAGCGTCTCGTGCGCCGGCTCTGTCCCGCGTGCCGCCGGCCGGCATCACCCACTGCGGACGAAGCGCAATGGCTGCGGCTTTGCGGCCAGCCTGTGCCGGACAAGACGTGGCGCGCCGACGGTTGCGCGAAATGCGGCGGCAGCGGCTATCGCGGACGCATCGGCATCTTCGAGATCCATCGCCTGCGCGAGGCGGATGCGGATCTCATCCTCGCCCACGCCGATGAGCACACGCTGCGCCGCCACCTGCGCGGGCGGGGCGCGCTCTCCCTGCTTGAAGACGACCTGCAAAAAGTCGCGGAGGGCATCACCAGTATCGCGGAATTTCAAGCGGTCGGCGGGATGGGTTTCTTCGCCGGCGACCTTGCGGCGATGCGCCGGTCGTAGCTCTCGACGTTGGTGACGTATTTCATCGCGTTGGAGATTATGAGGTGGAAGACGCGGATCCTGTTGATGACCGCCGCCGATCCTTCACTGCCACTGCAAATCAAGCGCCTTGATTCGCGAGGCGAGCGTGGTGGGCTTCATGTCGAGGCGGGCAGCGGCTCCCCCACCGGGGAAGCCGGAGGACCGCAAAGGGTTCGCCGCGCAGGCGAGGCGCATCAATCCAACGCGCGCCGACTTGCAGACGATCATTGACTACCTCGACGCCGACGATCTCATCGTCTACGCCGGAGCTGGCTGAAGCACGACCATGAGGACCCCACGCCGCCCGCGTCCTCGATGCCCGGAAAACGACAGGAGTCCGGACGAGGAAGCCTAGCGTAACAAATAAGCCCCGAAGTTTATGCAGGTCGATTGTGTCGTTCGCCGCCGGACAATTCTGACGACCCGCCCTTTCTCCAACCCAATGAAACGCAAAATGCCCCTCATCGCCGCCTTCGTTCTGCTGGTCGCGTTCGCCGCGTTCTGGCTCGTCTCCACATCGCGCGCCGCGACGGAAACTCCCGAATACAAAGTGATCCGCAACGACGGAAAGTTTGAGATCCGCGACTACCCGGCGCTCACCATCGCCACGACATCGATGGAGGGCGCGGAGATGAATGGCGGTTTCGGAAAACTGTTCCGTTTCATCACGGGGAGCAACGACGCCAAGGAAAAGATCGCGATGACCTCACCGGTCCTCATCGACACGACGAAGGACAAGAAGACGATGAGCTTCATCATGCCCGTGAAGGCCGTGGAGAAAGGCGTGCCGAAGCCATCGGGTGAGAGCGTGACACTCGGCAAAGTGCCGGCGGCGAGATTTGCGGTGCTGCGTTTCGACGGCGCTCGCACGGCGGAAAACGAGAAGGCCGCCATCGAGAGACTCACAGCGCGGCTCGGCGCGGAGAAGCTCACCCGAAAAGGCGCGCCGACATTTGCCTATTACGATCCGCCGTGGACGCCGCCTTTCATGCGACGGAACGAGGTGATGATCCGTATCGAAAAGCACCATGAATAGCCCCGCACTCCGACTCCTGCTCGCCGCCATCGCGGGTCTTCTTTCAGCGTGCTCGTCGCCGCAGATTTGCACGCGCGACATCAGGAAAAGCGACCCTGCGGCAAAGGCGTTGCTCAACGCCTCGCAGAATGCCCACGGGAAAAAGGCGTTCGCGAAAGTGCGTGACGTCAGTGTGCGCTACGGGGGCAAGTGGGCTCCGGTCGGGCCAAAATTTCAGCCGGTGCTGGCCGATACAAAATTCCGCCGCGGCTCCGAGGAGCGTCTGCTCATCGCATCGCGCGTGATGATGCAAGAGCATTCCGGACCGGTCGGGAAAAAGATCGTCGTCCGCAAGCCGGGCACGATCGCAGTCGCCTATAACGGCGTGGCCTCGAACGACGCCGAAGCCAGCCGTGCAGCGGCCCTCGTGGCGGATGCCTACACGCTGTTTTTACTCGGGCCATTCTACTTCGACCGACCGGGCGTCGTGCTCGCGGCCAATGGGGGAGCCATCGTGGACAAGGCCTTGTGCGACCAGGTGCTCGCGGTTTTGCGTCCGGGATTCGGAATGGCGAAGGAAGACCGCGTGATCCTCTTCATTGACCGCGCGACCAAACAACTCCGCCGCGTTCGCATGACCCTGCGCGGCCTCGAAAGCACGCGCGGCGCGGAGGTGGATGTGACGTTCCGCGATTTCCGCAACATCGGCGGCATCGTCTGGCCGACGGATTTCGACGAACGCATCCGTGTGCCGTTTGACCTGCACGCGCATCACTGGCGGATGCTCGGGCTCGACCTCAACCGCGGCATGAACGCGTCGGACCTCGCAGTCACCAGATTCAAAGGCCGCGCGGCAAAACCCGCTGCGGCGCTGCCTGCGCAGTAGCGGTGGCATGGAACTCCAGCGCAAACTCGAAATCCTCGCCGACGCGGCGAAGTATGATGCCTCCTGCGCGAGCAGCGGCGCGGCGCGGAAGGATTCGCGCGGTGGCAAAGGCGTGGGGTCCACGGGTGGCGCGGGGATTTGCCATTCGTATGCGCCGGATGGGCGGTGCATTTCGCTGCTGAAGGTGTTGCTCACCAATGCCTGCCTTTACGACTGCCACTACTGCATCAATCGCCGCTCGAGCAACGTGCAGCGCGCGCGCTTCACGCCGGACGAGGTGGTGAAGCTCACGCTCGATTTTTACAAGCGGAACTACATCGAGGGGCTCTTCCTCAGCAGCGGCATCATCCAGAGCGCGGACCACACGATGGAGCTAGTCATCGCGGTCGCGCGGACGCTGCGCGAGGTGCATCACTTTCGCGGCTACATTCATCTCAAGACCATCCCGGAGGCTTCGCCGGCGCTCATCGAAATGGCGGGGCGCTATGCGGATCGCATCAGCATCAATATCGAGCTGCCCACGCAGGCGGGACTCGATGCGCTCGCGCCGGAAAAAAATCTCGCGCGCACGCAGGACGCGATGGGCCACATCCGCGGGAAGATCGACGAGCGCCGCGCGGAAACGCGGAAGCCCGATGCGCCGAAGCCGCCGCCTTTTGCCACGGGGCAAAGCACGCAGATGCTCGTCGGTGCGGATGCGTCGAGCGACGCGACTATCCTCCATCGCGCCGACATGCTTTACGGGACCTACCGGCTGCGGCGCGTGTATTACTCGGGCTTCAGCCCCATCCCCGAGCCGTCGAAGCTGCTGCCCATCAAACCGCCGCCGCTGGTGCGCGAGCATCGGCTGGATCAGGCGGACTGGCTGCTGCGCTTTTACGAATTCAAAGTCGGCGAGCTGACCACCGCCGACGCGCCGAATCTCGATCTCGCGCTCGACCCGAAGCTCGCCTGGGCGCTGCGCAACTGCGCGACCTTCCCCGCCGACGTGAACCGCGCGCCGCGCGAAATCCTCCTGCGCGTGCCGGGCCTCGGCGTGCGCAATGTGGACCGCATCCTCGCCGCGCGTCGCTACACGCGGCTGCGACTCGCGGACCTGCTGCGGCTGCGCGTGCCGATGAAAAAAGTGCTGCCCTTCATCATCACCGCCGACCACACGCCCACGCTGCTCGGCCTGGATGGGGACGATTTGCGCGCGCGATTTCTGCCGCCGCCGCGGCAGATGGATTTGGACTTCAGCGCACCGACCTCCACTCCGGCTGACCTTACTTCAGTTCGCAACGGTGAACTGTAGCCATGCGCACCGTGCTCATCCGGCCGACCTTCGAAGCATGGCGCGATCAGGCGCGCACGCTCCTCGCGCAGGGCGTGACGCCCGACGAAGTCCTCTGGTCCGACGATGTCGCGGAAGGTGAGCTATTTTCATCAGACAAAATCGGCGACTCGAAAACCGGCCTTGTTCCAAAAGTGCCCGCGGCCTTTCTCGACATCGCCCGCACGGCCGCCGCGCACACCGACCCACGCCGCTGGGCCGCGCTGTATCGCGTGCTCTGGCGGCTTACGCACGGCGGCGAGCGGCATCTGCTTTCCATCCCCACAGACCGCGAGATGCGCCAGATGCAGGAATGGTGCAAGGCCGTCGGGCGCGACATCCACAAGATGCATGCGTTCGTGCGCTTCCGGCTCGTCGGCACGGACGAGGCCACGGGGCGCGAGCAATTCATTGCGTGGTTCGAGCCCGAGCATCGCATCGTGCGACTGGCTGCGTCATTCTTTCAAAAGCGGTTCGCCGGCATGGACTGGTCCATCCTCACGCCGCACGAATGCGTCCACTGGGACGGCACCGCGCTGCACTTCACGCCCGGCGTCCCGCGCAGCGCCGCGCCCGATGAAGACGCGCTCGACGGCCTGTGGCGCTCCTACTACCGCAGCATTTTCAATCCCGCGCGGCTTAAGGTGCGCGCGATGCAAGCCGAGATGCCGAAGAAGTATTGGAAGAACCTGCCCGAAGCGGAACTCATCCCGGAACTCATCGCCGGAAGCTCCGCGCGTGTGGAAAAAATGATCGAGACCGAAGAGCGCCCTGCAAAGCCCGCCCCGAAAAATGCGTATCTCGAGAAACTGCGGCAGATGAACGCGGAGACACCGGACACGTCCGCAAAATGAAAGGCGTGAAGAAACAGCATCTGCCGGAGAAAGTGTGCGCCACCTGCGGCCGTCTTTCGCATGGCGGAAAAAATGGGAGCGCGTCTGGCAGGAGGTGAATTTTTGCAGCGACCGCTGCCGGATGAACAAGGCGGCACGTTGAACCAAACACCCATGCGCAACCTCATTCTCGTCCTCGGTGACCAGCTCGATTTGGATTCCGCAGCGTTCGATGGCTTCGATGCAAAGCAGGATGCGGTGTGGCTGGCGGAGGTCGCGCACGAGAGCACGAAAGTGTGGAGCACGAAGCCGCGCATCGCGGTGTTCCTCGCGGCGATGCGGCATTTCCGCGATGCGCTGCGCGAGCGGGGATGGAAGGTCTTCTACCGAGAACTCACGGATGACGCCGCCGTGTGGCGCGGCACCGATGGACGTGCGAAGCCGGCGAAGGGCGATACTTTTTCCGACGCGTTGCGCGAGTCGCTGGCCAGCATGAAGCCGCAGGGCGTGGTGATGGTGGAGCCGGGTGAGTGGAGCGTGCGCGAGGAAATCCGCGCGGCGATGAAGTCGGCGGAACTGCCGCTGGAGATGCGCGAGGATCGGCATTTTCTGTGCAGCCATTCGGAGTTCGCGGCGCACTGCGAAGGACGGAAGCAACTGCGCATGGAATTTTTCTACCGCGAGATGCGGAAGCGCCACGGTGTGCTGATGGATGATGGCAAGCCGACGGGCGGCGACTGGAATTTCGACAGCGAGAATCGCAAGAGCTTCGGCAAGGACGGGCCTCCGCTGCACAAGACGCCGCGCAGTTTTCCGCCGGATGAAATCACGCAGGGCGTCATCGTGATGGTGAATGCGCGCTTTGCGGAGCATCCCGGCGAACTCGCGCGATTCGACTGGCCCGTCACGGCGGCGGATGCGGACCTCGCACTGAAGGATTTCGTCGCGCATCGGCTGGCGGAATTCGGCGACTGGCAGGATGCGATGTGGACCGCGGAGCGGTGGCTTTTTCACAGCCGTCTGAGCGCGGCGCTGAATCTCAAGCTGCTCCACCCGCGCACCGTCATCGCCGCGGCGGAGCGGGCGTATCGCGATGGCGGCGCGCCGCTCGCGAGCGTCGAAGGTTTCATCCGACAAATCCTCGGATGGCGCGAATACGTGCGCGGCATCTATTGGCGCTTCATGCCCGGCTATGTGGACATGAATGCGCTCGGCGCGGACCAGCTGCTGCCGAAGTTTTACTGGACCGGCGATACCGAGATGGCGTGCCTGCGCGACGCCATCGGGCAGACGCTGCGGCTCGGCTACGCGCATCACATTCAGCGGCTCATGGTCACGGGACTCTACGCGCTCATGCTCGGCGTTCGGCCACGCGAAGTGCACGAGTGGTATCTCGCAGTCTATGTGGATGCCGTCGAGTGGGTGGAACTCCCGAATACGCTCGGCATGTCGCAGCACGGCGACGGCGGCATCTTGGCCAGCAAGCCCTACATCGCGACGGGCAAATACATCCAGCGCATGTCGAACTACTGCGCCGGCTGCCGCTTCGATCCCTCCGAGGCGACTGGCCCGAAGGCGTGCCCCTTCACCACGCTCTACTGGGATTTCCTGCTCCAGCACGAGCCGGTGCTGCGCAAGAATCAGCGCATGGCGATGCAGGTGCGCAACCTCGCGCGGCTCGGTGACGCGAGGCGCGAGGCCATTCAGAAACAGGCGGCTAAAATCCGAGCGGAAAGTGCAAAGCAATCATGAGTCTGAACATCCCCGTCATCGGAGCCGGCATGGCGGGCATCTCCGCGGCGAATGCGCTGATCGCTCGTGGTTGCACCGTAACCCTTTTTGAGAAGTCCCGTGGATTCGGTGGTCGCTGCGCCACCAAGCGATGGGAAGGCCATACGGTCGACACGGCGCGCAGTATTTCACCATCCGCGATGAACGCTTCCGCGCCGCGGTGCGGGCGGCTTCCGGCGATGCGCTGATTAAGCTGCAAGCTCCGGTGTCGGACGAAAGGGGAGGCGAATTGCCGGACTCCAGCCGCTGGTTCCATCGCGACGGAAACAAACGGCTCGTCCGCGATCTCGCACGCGGCCTCAATGTGAAGACGGAGACGACCGTCGAACGCGCGGTGAATCTGCTGCGCCGTGCAGGCGGCGAGTTCGATCATGTGGTCAGCACCGCGCCATTTCCGCAGACCGCGCGGCTGTTTGAAATGGACGCGGCATTTGACTACGTGCCGTGTCTCACGGTGCTGCTCGTCTATCGCGGCGAGTGGCTGGGACGAACGCGGGAATGCTATGCGATCAGCGATCGCCGCGGCCCGCTGGCGTGGAGGGCGTGCGAAAATCACAAGCCGGGCCGCATCGCCGCAGGGCATAACGTGATGGTGGCGCAAATGTCCGATTCCTTCAGCCGCGAGCATCTGGAACGCGCGCCGGATGAGTTTGCGGCCACGGTGCGCCCGCTCGTCGAGAAGCGCTGGAAACTGCCTGCCGAAACTTTCGCCACCGCGCTGGGACATCGCTGGCGCTATGCCCGGGTGCTGCAGGCCATGCAGCCTGTGGAATTGCCGCCGGGATTGCACTTCACCGGCGATGCTCTGACCTCCTCCCGCATCGAGGATGCGTGGCACGCTGGTGCCACCAGCATGGAACGTGGTCTCTTGCAGACATGAGTGTCCCTCCAGTCACCCCGTCGATGACCCAGCGACTGGCGATGCGCGAGCGCCCATCGACTCCGGTCGTTGGCCGGCAGCGCTGGAGCGACTTACTTTTTCTTCATTGGAAAGTCGAAGCGAGCGCCGTGCAGGCCACGCTGCCGCCCGGATTGTTCGCCGATACTTTCGAGGGCGCTGCCTACCTCGGCATCGTGCCGTTCTTCATGGAGCGCGTGCGGCCTGCATGGCTGCCGCCGCTGCCTTGGGTGTCGTGGTTTCTCGAACTCAACGTGCGAACCTACGTCCACGATCGCGAAAGCCGGCCCGGAGTCTGGTTTTACTCGCTGGACTGCAATCAGCCGCTCGCCGTAGCCATCGCGCGCCGGTTCTTCCACCTCCCGTATTTCCACGCGAAGATGCGCGCGACGCGACGCGACGGAGCTGTCGAGTATCACTCCCAGCGTCGCGGAACATCTACGCTCTCGTCGTATGCGTGGCATCCCGACGACGACCCGCGCGAAGCTTCACCCGGGTCGCTGGAATTTTTCCTCGTCGAAAGATACGCGCTTTTCTCCACCGACCGGACCGGTGCCCTGCACTGCGGCCGGGTGCATCACCAGCCTTATCGAATCTCGCCCGCGGTGGTTCCGGAGTTTTCCGTCGAGCCAGCGCGGCAGGCGGGATTCGAGCTCGCTGGGCCACCGATTTCCTCCCTGTGTGCGAGCGCGGTGGACGTCTCGATTTTCGCCCTCGGGAAATTGTGAACCGCACACGTCCCTCCGCTCTCCGCGGATGCAGGACGAACGTGCTTTTTAAAAATATACCGCGCCTCCGCTGGACCGCCGCCTTCGTTAAGTGTGAGCCGTTCACAACGGTGCAAACAAACTAACCAAACCAACTCCGACTAATAAACCTATGAAACGAATCCTCGCACTTACCATCGCCGTGCTGTCCCTCAGTCCGCTCGTCATTAATAACGCCGCGGCAAAGCCAGCGGGCGAAACCGTCGTCGCCATCGCCGCAGGCAACGCCGACTTCTCGACCCTCGTCGCCGCAGTGAAGGCGGCGGGCCTGGTGGACACACTGAACGGCGCCGGCCCGTTCACGATCTTCGCCCCGACCAATGCGGCGTTTGCAAAACTGCCGAAGGGCACCGTCGAAGATCTGCTCAAGCCCGAGAACAAGGCCAAGCTCACTGCCATCCTGACCTATCACGTCGTCGCCGGCAAAGTGATGGCCGCCGATGTCAAAACGATGATGGCCAAGACCGTGCAGGGCGGATCACTGGACATCAAAGTCGCCGACGGTGGCGTGACCGTGGACGGCGCGAAAGTCGTGAAGACCGACATCGTCGGCACGAATGGCGTCATCCATGTCATCGATAGCGTCTTGATGCCCAAGTAATCCCGAGTTTCAGAAAGATTGAAAACACAGCAAGCCCGGGGCGAAAGCTCCGGGCCTTGCTATTCCACGAACCGGCGTCGAGGCGAATTGCGTCCGTGCGACGCGTTTAGCCAATCAGGTGCCGAGCAACCGTCGCCGGCGACATTACCTCCACGGCGTCGCGCCCGGCGCTATTAAGAGGAGTCGGACATCAGCGGTCTGGATATCTGGCGTTTCCCAATTCCGTCATTTGGCAAAAATCCGTCAGTAGAGAATGCAGGAACGGAATTACGGGATTTGAGCAAATTACGGAAATGATCCTGGAGCTCATGTTAGCTCGCGCGGCGTCGCCGATGATATGGGCGTGCGCGCCGATAGGTTGGGGACAGGTGTCGGGCGGGAGGTGGCGTTTGTCGGGTGGAGGCGGCGCGCGGGCCCTCACCGGTCACCTGCCACTTGCCACTTGTCACCTTCCAAGCCGCGCTCCTAGGCTCGCGCCCTCATGCCCACGCCCCACGAAATTTTCGCCCAGATGCCGCCCGCCGTGGCGGAGCAGCTGTTCAGCTTCCTCGAGCAAAACGAAAAGCCGCTCTACATGACGACCATCGACACCCTCGCCAAGCAGCGGAAGCTGCGCACCGTCTTTGTCGCCCGCAAGCCTCGTGCCGAGCGGCATGTCTGGCTGCGCGAGGTAGTGGGCCGGGCAGTGAACGACGCCATCGCCGCGCATCTCCTGCAAATCTGGCTCGTGGGCGCGCACGCCAAACTGCTGTGCGATTTCCTCGACGGCCTGGGCATCGCGCACGACGCAAACGGCACCATCGAAGCGCTCCCGCCCGCGCCTGCAAAAGCCGATCTCGTCAAAGCGGTCGAGCCGCTTTTTGCGACGCACGATCCCGCGGTCGTCGCCGTTTACCTCCACGCTTTCCAAGCGCTGGACGACCAGGGCTGGTCCTCGCTCGCCGAGCTGCTCACCGAAGATTCGCGGCTGCAACTGACCGCCTAACCCGCAGTTTTTCCCCCATGAACACCCGCCGCCAATTCCTCACCGCCACCGCCGCCGCCGGCGCCGCCCTCGCCACGGGCGCAGGCACTTTTGCCCAGGCACCGGCCGCTGCGCCGAGCCCGATCAAGCTCGGTATCTCGTCGTATTCGTACTGGCATTTCACCCCGGAGAAAACGTCCATCGAAACAGTCATCAGCAAGGCCGCCGCGCTCGGCGTGGAGGGCGTGGACATTCTGCACCGGCAGATGGATTGCGAGGAACTCGGCCCGCTCGACGCCACGGTGCATGGCTACTGCCAGCGGCTGAAACGCCACGCCTTTCGGTCGGGCGTGGCGCTGGTCTGCCTGTCGATCCATCAGGACTTCGTCTCGCCGAATCCGGCGGAGCGGCACAAGTGGATCGCGCATACCGAGAAATGCATCGAGATCGCTTACGCGCTCGGGGTGCCGTGCATCCGGCTGAACAGCGGGCGGTGGAAAACGATCAAGGGTTTCGACGAGCTGATGAAGGCGCGCGGCCTCGAGCCGGTGCCGGAGGGCATGACGGTGGACGACGGTTTCAAGTGGTGTATCGAGGCCACGCAGCAGTGCGTGGAGCTGGCGGCCAAGCGCGGCGTGATCCTCGCGTTGGAAAATCATTGGGGGCTGACGAACACGCCCGAGGGGCAGATGCGCATCATCAGCGCCATCGAATCGCCGTGGCTCGGCGCGCTGATGGACACGGGAAATTTTCTCGAAGACCCGTATGACAAGCTCGCCGTCATCGCGCAGAAGACGGTCTTCGTGCAGGCGAAGACGTATCCGGGCGGCGGCGAGTTTTACACCCTCGACCTCGACTACAAACGCATCGCCAAAATCCTGCGCGACGCGGGCTACACCGGCTACGTCTCGCTCGAGATGGAAGGCAAGGAAGCGCCCGACACGGCAGTGCCGAAAAGCCTCGCCATGCTGCGCGCGGCCTTTGCGTGAGGCGCAGTTTTTTTACGCCGCCTGCAGGCGTGGCGGAAAGCGGAGCAGGGGAGTGCCGTCGAGGCGTTTGCCGAGGTCGATGGGATCGCCGAGCTGCACTTCCGCGGGATCGACCTGGTAGGCCCACACGTTGAACCACGCGAGCGTGGCCGCGCCGTAGAGCGTGGAGAAAGCGCCGTCCACTGCGTCCAGCCCGCAGGCGATTTTGATGCGGCCGATGCGCGGGACGTTGAACCGCGCGTCGAAGGTCTGCCAGCGGTGGCCGATATAGACCTGCATGTAGGCATGGAAATCCATGGCCGAGCCGGGGTCTTGGAAAGCCACGTCGGGCACGTGGCCGGTGACGTAGCGCGTCGGGAGATTGAAGCAGCGGCAGAGCGCGATGGCCGCGTGCGCGAAATCGCGGCAGACGCCGTGGCCTTGCGCGATGATTTCGCTGGCCGCGGTGTGCGGGCTGCCGGCGCCCCAGCGGTACTGGATATTGCGGTGGACCCAGTCGCAAATCGCCTGCACGCGCTGGAGCCCGTGCGGCACCTGGCCGAATTTTTCAAAGGCGAAATCCATCAGCTTGTCCGAGTCGCAGTAGCGGCTGGGCAGGGTGTAGCGGAGCAGGTCGGGCGTGAGCTCGTCGAGCGGCACCGCGCCATCGACCGCGCCGTAGTTCTCGGGCAGCGGGGGCACGGAGACCAGCGCGTCGTGACGGATGGTGGTGCGCCCCGCGGGCAGTTCGAAGATGCGGACGATGTTGCCGTGCGCGTCCTCGGCTTCGCTGAAATTGCCGTCGGGCGTCACGCTGAACTGCTCAGCTTGGAAATGCTGCCACGGGTCGAGCCGCGGCTGGATGAGCAGGCTCATCGGCGTGGGCGCGGCGGCGTCGTAGGCAAATTCGAGCCCGACGCGGATGGTGAGATCGGAGGTCATGAAAGATTAGCTTTTGAGCTGCGCGAAAAAATCCTCGAACAGCGGTGCGTAGAGCATATCGCGCTCGGGGTGATATTGGACGCCCACGCCCCACGGAAAATCGCGCAGCCGCACCTGCTCGATGATGCCGTCGCCCGCGTGCCAGGCCTCGACTTCCAGTCCGTCGGCCACGCGGTCGAGCGCCTGATGGTGCGAGCTGTTCACGTTGGCAAAACGATGCCGCGCCCCGGCGGCGAAGCGCAGCGGCTGGACGTTGGCGCTTTTCATCTCCGGCAAATCGTGGCCGCGGATGTCGAGGTGCAGCGTGCCGCCGAGGGCGACATTGAGCACCTGCACGCCCTTGCAAATCGCCAGCACCGGCAGCCCGCGCGCGACTGCCGAATGCACGGCGGCGAATTCCCACGCATCCCGCTCCGGCTCGGCGTCCATGATGAGCGCGGGATCGGCGGGCGGCTCGGCGTGAAACTCCGCCGCGATGTCCGGCCCGCCGGTGACCAGCAGGCCGTGGATGCTCGCGAGATCGACCGGCGCGAGGCGGGCGTTGCTCACGCGGAGGTCCGGGCGCAGCGCAAAGAACCGCGCGAAATGGGCGTCGTCACCTTTCCGAATCCATGAAGCCAGATGCAGCATGCGCCTTTCTCCGCCGCCGCCCCGCTCCCCGCAAGCGCGAACGTTTCCGCAGGCCGGAGCAGCGCACGCTTGCCAAATGCGGAACTCCCGGTAGTTCTCAGCGACAACATGAAAAAGATCGAAGCGATTATTAAGCCTTTCAAAATGGAAGACGTGAAAGAGGCGCTGGCCGAGGCCGGGATCGAGGGCATGACGGTCAGCGAGGTGAAGGGTTTTGGCCGGCAGAAAGGCCACACTGAGATCTATCGCGGCAGCGAGTACACCGTGGACTTTCTCCCGAAGGTGAAATTTGAACTCGTGGTTGCGGATGATCGCGTGGCCAAGGTCGTGGGCGCCATCGTGGCCGCGGCGAAGACGGGCAAGATCGGCGACGGCAAAGTCTTTGTCCTGCCGATCGAAGAGGCCATCCGCATCCGCACGGAAGAGCGCGGCGACGCGGCGATCTAACGCGGAAAGCTCCTCCCGAAGACGGCACGCCAGCCCGGCCGGCCCCCGCCTTCGACCCGTCCCACACCCATGTCGCACTGGCTCCTCGCCGTCATCCTCGGACTGATCGAGGGAATCACCGAATTCATCCCCGTCTCCTCCACCGGGCACCTGCTGCTCGCCGAGCAGTTCCTCACCGTCGGCGGCCAGCCCATCGACGGCACGTTCTTCGGCTCGGAGGTTTTCAACGCCGTTATCCAGTGCGGCGCCGTGCTCGCCGCGCTGCCGCTTTTTTCCGACCGCCTCGCGACGCTGCGGCGCTGGCGCGAGCCGGCCAGCCGCGACTACTTTCTCAAGCTCCTGCTCGCCTTTGCCATCACCGTCGCGGGCGCACTGGTGATGAAAAAGCTGGGCCTCACCCTGCCGCACACCGCCCGGCCCATCGCGCTTGCGCTGCTCATCGGCGGCGTGCTTTTCCTGGTCACGGAAAGGTGGCTGCGCGGGCGCGCGGCGGTCACCGAGGTTTCGTGGACGCTGGCCGCGGTCTTCGGCCTGGCGCAGCTCGTGGCCGTGGCCTTTCCCGGCTCCTCGCGCTCCGGCTCTACCATTATTTTTGCGCTGCTTCTCGGCCTCGGGCGCGGGCCGGCGGTGGAGTTTTCCTTTTTGCTCGGCGTGCCCACGCTCTGCGCCGCGGGGGCCAAGACCATGCTCGATGCGCTCAAGCACCACGACCCCATCCTCTGGCAGCCGCTGCTCCTCGCCACCCTCGTCGCGGCGGTCTCGTCCGTCTTCGCCGTGCGCTGGCTGCTGCGTTACGTGCAAAGCCACACCTTCACCGGCTTCGGCATCTACCGCATCGCGCTCGGCGTGCTGCTGCTGCTCTTCGCTGCCCATTGAGGGGTTGCCAGCCTTCGCGTTGCGCCCGTATTCTGCCCGCCCCATGCGCTGGCTTTTTCCCCTCGCCATCCTCGCCTTCGCCTCCGTCCGCGCGGAGGACACCGCTACGGTGAAACTCGCCGACGGTTTCCAGTGCCCGGTCGGCAGCGACGGCAAGGGCTACTACAAGGCGCGCGGTATGCAGCCCAACGGCCACCTCGGCGAAGACTGGAACGGCTCCGCCGGCGGCGACACCGACCTCGGCGCGCCCGTCACCGCCACCGCGCACGGCGTCGTCCTTTTCGCGCGCGATTTCCACCTCGGCTGGGGCAATGTCATCATCGTCCGCCATGCCTACATGGAGGGCGCGCAGGTCGCGTATGTGGATTCGCTCTACGGCCACCTCGACCAGCTCCTCATCCGCGAAGGCGATCAGGTCGTGCGCGGGCAGAAGATCGGCACCATCGGCAGCAACCACGGCATGTATCCCGCGCACCTGCATTTCGAGATGCGCAAAAACCTCCGCATCGGCATGGCCCGCTCGGCCTTTCCGCGCGACTACACGAGCTACTGGAATCCGACCGACTTCATCGCCACCCACCCGCGCCTCGAAGGCGGCGGCCGGCTCGCCGCGGTGCCGGTCAATACTTTCGTCGCCTACAACGGCCCCGCCGACCTCGACGCCGCCGTCTCGCAGGCCGGCGGCGCGCCCGCACCCGCCCGCTCGCCGCTCACGCCGCTGAACCCGAACGCGCAGCCCTCCGCGGCTTCGCGCCTCAAACCGCGCAGCGGCTACAAGGTCGATCCGTACGAGGACATGCGGAACTTCGGCTACTGACCGGCCGGCGCCGGCACCGTCACCAGCCGCCGGATCAGCTCCTCCCACGCCACCACCCCGAGCTGCCGTCCGTCCGCGCCGCTCACCACCGCGAGCGTACTGCGCGCCGCGCGCAGCTTGCGCAGGACGCTGTAGGCCGGCTCGTGCTCGGCCACCTGCACGATGCGCCGCTGGAGCGGCTCCACCGGCCCGTGCGTCCGCCCGTCCAGCGCCAGATCGAAGACCTGCACCAGCCCTGTGATTTCACCCACGGCCGAGATCACCGGCCACCGGTCCACGCCCGTCGCGCGGCTCCGCGCCAGCACCTCCGCGAGGTCGGCGTCGGCCGCGATCAGCGACACCGCAGCGAGCGGCGTCATCACGTCCTTCGCCTGCACCGCGCGGAAATCGACGACGTTGTGAATCATCTCCCGCTCCTCCTTGGTCAGCGTCCCGGTGTGCTCGCTTTCGATGGTCAGGTATTTGAAATCCTCGCGCCCCGTGAACAGCTTCCGCTGCGGCGCCGGGCGCTTTTTGAAAAGCGTGCGCGACACCGCCGAGCCCACCGCGTGCAGCGGCGAGAGCAGCACATCGGCGAGCCGCAGCGGCCCGGTCAGCGCCGCCAGCGCGCGGTAGGGGAAGTGACGGAAGAGCGACTTCGGCAGCAGCTCCAGCCCGAAAAGATAGACCGGCAAAAACGCCCCCAGCGCCGCTGCGTAACCCCACCCCCCGCACCGCGCCGTGAACTCCTGCACGGTCAGCGTGATCGCGAAAATGTTCATCAGGTTCGTCACCACCAGCACCGTCACCAGCAGCCGTTCCGGGTCGCGCAGCAGCCGCTCCAGCCGCAGCGCCGCCCGGTCGCGCAGCTTCACGCGATGCTTCAGCCGCACCCGGTTCACCGACAAAATCCCCGCCTCGATCCCCGAGAAAACGAACGACACCAGCAGGCACAGCGCGATGGCGAGCCACGTCATATCCCTTCGCCCTCCCCGCCCTGCGGCGCCTGCGGCTGCACGATCAGCACCTCCTCCACCCGCTTCCGCGAAGTCCGCCGCACCGTCACCCGCAGCCCGTCGATTTCCAGCTGCGCGCCCGGCTTCGGCAGCGCGCCGAGCCGGTTGAAAATGAGCCCGCCAATCGTGTCGATGCCCTCCTCCTCCAGCTTCACGCTCAGCAGTTCGTTCAGGTCGTCCAGCCGCGCGCTGCCATTCACGATGAGCTGCCCCTCGCCCACGCTCTCGATGTACAGCCCGTGCTCCGCCTGCGGCACCGCGTCGCTGATGATCTCCTCGATGATGTCCGCCAGCGTCACCACGCCCTCCGTCCCGCCGTGCTCGTCCACCACGATCGCCAGCCCCTGCGGATGCTTGAGAAAACTCCGCAGCAGATCGATCGCCTTCATCGTCTCCGGCACAAAGGACGGCGCGATGAGCTGCTCCGTGTACGGCGTCTCCGGCGCCAGCAAAAACGCCCTCACATCCAGCACGCCCTCGATGTCATCCGGCGTCTCCCCATACACCGGCACCCGCCGGAACCGCCGCGCCCGCAGCCGCGGGATCAGCTCGTCGTGTGTCAGGTCGTCCGGCACCGCAAAGGCGTCCACCCGGGGCGTCATGCAATCCTTCGCCGTCTTGTCGCCCAGCTTGATGATCTCCTGGATCATCTCGCTCTCCGTCTCATGCAGCGCGCCCTCCTCCGCACTCAGCTCGATCAGCGTCCCCAGCTCATCCTCGCTGAGAAAATGCCCCGTCTTCAGCGCCGCCGGCGTCACCGCATTGGCCACACTTTCGCTCAGCCGCTGCAGCAGCCGCGCGATGGGCTCAAACACCGGCATCAGCACCCGCATCACCCGCACCCCCAGCCGCGCGCAGCGGTCGGGATTCGCCAGCGCCGCGAGCTTCGGCATGAGGTCGCAGATGAAAACAATAAGCGTGAAAATGAGCAGCGCCTCCGCCCAGTACGGCACGCCCGAACCCTCCAAAGTCCGCAGCAGGAACAGGCACAAAATGATCAGCGGCAGATTCACCAGCGCATCCGCCAGCAGGATCGCGCTCAGCAGCCGGCGCGGATTTTCCATCAGCCGCGCCAGCGCCGCCGCGAAGTCCGCGCGCTGCTTCTTCAGCCGCTCGATGTGAAACGGCTGGAGCGAAAACAGCGCCGTCTCAATCGCCGAAAACAGCGCCGAGCAAAAGGCCAGCGCCACAATGCAGCCCGCGATGAGCGAGAGCGCGCCGGGAGACATCACGGCGCGCCCGTCGCTTCGGGCACCTCTAAATCCAATCGCTTCTTGTCACGCACAACGCCGCGCAGAATAGTTTTCCCCATCCGCCGCGCGATGAAAAAAAGCGACCGCATCTCCGCCCTCGTCGGCCACCTCCCCGCCGCGCCCGCCTCCGCGCTCGACCCGCACTACACCGGCTACTTCACCTGCTTCAACGCCGCCCAGTACTACGAGGCCCACGACGTTCTCGAACACCTCTGGCTCCGCTGCCACGACGCCAACGCCCTCTTCTACAAAGGCCTCATCCAAATCGCCGGCGCCTACGTCCACCTGCAAAAGCACCACCTCCACCCCGAGCACCCCAAGCACACCACCCGCCTCCGCCCCGCCTCCCGCCTCTTCCATCTCGGCGCCAAAAACCTCGCCCCCTTCGCCCCCCGCCACCTCCAGCTCGATGTCGCCGCCCTCTGCCACCGCTGCACCCAGCTCGCCGCGGAAATCATCGCCACCGGCTACGCCCGCAACCCTTGGCAGCCGGAGCACGCGCCACGGATTGAATTGATGGCCGAGCATTGATGTTTTTTGGGATTGTCGTCCCGCAATTCAGCGCCCGCCCGCGTTTCCGTGGCCTCAACTCTCCACTTCTCTGGCGAGCGCCGAGGCGTTTTGCCTTCCGCGGAGGATGGCGGGGCACTAAGTACATGGGCACCCACCGATGACCCCGGAAGAAACCGCCCGCCAGCAGATCGACGCGATGCTCATTTCGTCCGGTTGGGCTATCCAGGAGTACAAGGCGCTCAACCTGGGCTCGGGGCGGGGGATCGCGATCCGTGAAGTCCCGCTTAAGTCCGGTCGCTGCGATTACCTCCTCTTGGTTGATCGCGTTCCCGTCGGGGTGGTCGAGGCAAAGAAAGAAGGCGTCACGCTCTCGACCGTTGCCGATCAGTCCGGCCATTACGCGGCGAACCTTCCCGAATTTCTGGCGAAGCTCGCGCCGGGCAAGCTGCGCTTTCTTTACGAATCCACCGGCGTCGAAACTTACTTCCGCGATGAACGCGATCCGCATCCGCGCTCGCGCCCGGTCTTCGCTTTTCGTCGCCCGGAGACATTGGCGGAATGGCTGGAGCAACCTGACACCCTCCGCGCGCGGCTCGCGCAGATGCCCTTCGCGCACCCGCTCACTAAAACCGGGATGCACGAGTGCCAGGTGGAAGGCATCACGAACCTCGAGCAGTCCTTTGCCGAAGCAAAACCGCGCGCCCTGATCCAGATGGCCACCGGC
>JANPHJ010000093.1:0-26420 GCA_031424395.1 Chthoniobacter sp. | reverse complement strand
AGGGGAAAATTGCTCGAACCAAAGACCACGACCGGCCCGAGCGGCGCGAGCATGCGGCGCAAATCAGGGCGCGGCAGCGGCTGGCGGTCGGGCAGCGAGGGGTCGATGCGCGCGTCGCACCAGGAGCCTTCGCGGACGATTTCGGCGAAGAGCCGGAGCTGCCCGACGGTGCGCCCGCGCTCGCCGGTGAGCCGCGCGAGGGGCAGGCCGGTTTCCACATGGGCGCGCTGGAGCAGCTCGTCGCCGAGCGCGAGGATTTCCTCGGCGATCTTTTCCAGCACAGCGGCGCGCGTCTCCGCGGGCGCGCGGCCAAAGACGGCGAACGCCTCCTCGGCCAGCACGAGGGCGCGATCTACTTCCGCGCTGCCGACTTCGTGAAACGCGGGCTCCAGCCGTTCGCTCGCGAGCGGGCTGACGGCGTGAAAGGTGCGTGCGCCGCCGGCGAGCGGCGCGCCGGCGATGAGGGATTTTCCGTGGAGTGTCATATTGAGGGCGCGAAGCTCAGTCAGGTTTGGCTGCGCAGTCAATCCGCGCTTCGGTCACGCCCGGCTGGCCTGCGAGTGGCCGGGATCCTGCTAAAGCTTTAGTTGCAAATATCTGACGATGACTCGCACTTTTGAAATCACAGATGAAATGATCCGTGGCGGCTGCCCGCAGTCCGACACCAAATGCCCGGTCGGCCTGGCGCTGCAGGCCGCCGGCGTCGAACCCGTCTGCGTCGGGTTCAACTTCATTGCCTGCGCCGCGGAGGGCCGGGTCTATCACCTGCCGATGCCACGGGAGGTTTCGAGCTTTTTGCAGCGGCACGATGCGGCCAAGGGCGTCCGCCCGACAAAATTCCGCCTCACCTTTATCGAGGAGCCGCGGCGCCCGCTGCCCGCCAGATTCCGCCGGAGAACGGGGCCCAAGGCTCCCCCCATTCCCCGTCCGCCCGCCGCCTCGCGGCCCGTCCGCCTTCGCCGGGTCGTCTCGCGGCTCGTCGGCCTTTTCAGTTTCTAAAAAAAGCGCGGCCGCCGCCCGCGGTCCGGCGCTTTACGCGATGGCGTTCACGAGTGTGCCGAGGCCGGCGATGGTGATGCGCATTTCATCGCCGCTCGCGAGGGTGAAGTCGTTGCCCGGCACGGTGCCGGTGCCGGTGAGGAGGTAGCAGCCGTGCGGAAAATGGTTGTCGCGAAACAGCCAGCCGGTGAGTTCCTCGGGCGTGCGCTTCATGGCCGCGAGCGAGGTCTGGCCGGAGAAAACAGGCAGCTCGTCGCGCCAGATGTGGATGTGAATCGTGGTCTCGCGGGGCAGCGACTCACGAACCACCAAGCCGGGGCCGAGGGCGCAGCATTGGCTCCAGACCTTGGCCTGCGGGAGGTAGAGCGGGTTCTCGCCCTCGATGTCGCGCGAGCTGAGATCGTTGCCGATGGTGTAGCCGAAGATGTCGCCGCGCACGTTGATGGCGAGCGTGAGTTCGGGCTCGGGCACGTTCCATTTGGAATCGCTGCGCAGCCGCATGCTCGCGCCGGGCGCGACGACGCGGTGCGGCGTGGCTTTGAAAAAAATCTCCGGTCGCTCGGCGTCGTACACGCGGTCGTAGAAAGTGCCGCCGCCGGCATCTTTCGATTCCTCTATCCGCGCGTCGCGGCTGCGCAGATAGGTCACGCCCGCGGCCCAGACTTCCTGGCTTTCGATGGGCGCGAGCAGCGCCTCTGGGCGGACGATGGGCGTGGCGGTGGCGAGTTGCTGGTGCAGCCAGTGCGCAGGATTTTCCTGCGCAAAGAGCGTGTCGAGCCGCGGCTCGGCGAGGCGGAAACAATCCTCGCCGCGCTGGGCGATGAGGCCCTCGGCGGCGCGATAGACGGTGACGGGAGGCAGAGACATGTGCGCAGCATGCGAAGCCGCGGCGCGCGGTGCAACTTCCGCGTTGCCGCCCTGCGCGAATGCGGCATCTTCACCGCCCCATGTCCTGGCTGAACAAGCTCCTGCAAACATTTTTCAACTTCCGCGAGAAGTCCGACGGCGATGTCGTGAAGCCTTTTCTCGATCACATGGAGGACCTGCGCTGGACGCTGCTGAAGATGCTTTTTGCGCTCATCGCGGGCATGTCGGTGTCGTTTTATTTCGTGACCGATCTCATGCGGCTATTGAAGCAGCCGCTGGCGGCCATCGACCCAGCTTTGGAAAACCAGCTCATCACCACGGGGATCGTGGACTCCTTCGTCATCACGCTCGAGCTGGCGTTCTTCGCGGGGATCGTCTTGTCGCTGCCGTTTCTCATCTATTTTCTCGCGTCGTTCGTGCTGCCGGCGCTGACGCGGCATGAGAAAAAATTCCTCTTCCCCGGCATTCTCGCCAGCACTCTGCTGTTTATGACCGGCGTGCTGACCTCGTACTACTGGCTGCTGCCGCGGACGCTCCAGTTTTTCTACAACTACGCGCAGAAGATCGGCGTGAAGACGCTGTGGTCGTGGCGCGACTACCTGTCGTTCTGCTCGTGGCTGACCATTGGCTTTGGGCTGCTCTGCCAGTTGCCTATCGTCATCATGGCGCTCGCGCTGCTCGGGCTGGTCGATTACCCGCTGCTCTCCCGCACGCGGGCCTACGCCATCACCGGCATCCTGATTTTGTCCGCGATCATCGCACCGACGCCCGACCCGATGACCTTCATCACGCTCGGCGCGCCGATCATTGTGCTCTATGAAGCCTGCATCTGGATCGTGTGGCTGATCGACCGGCAGAAGCTGCGGAAAGCGCGTCTGCTGGACGTTTAGGCGGCGGAAAATTGGGCGTTGCCAGCGCGGGCTTTGCCCATAAGACTCCCGCCCCTTTCCTCCAAATGAGTGTGTTCACGTTCCCTTTCCTCGCCGCTTTTCTGACCGAATCCGGGCTCACGCTGTCGATGGTGTGCGCCGGGATCGGGCTCGGGTTTTCACTGTATCTGATCAGATCGATCCTCGGTTCGCCGGCGGGCAATGAGAAGATGCGTGAAATCGCCGGCGCGATCCAGGAAGGCGCGAAGGCCTACCTCGGGCGGCAGGTGCGCACCATCGCGGTGATCGCGGTGGTGATTGCGGGGCTGGTGGCGGTGTTCAAGGACGCGCCGACCGCGGCGGGTTTCGTGCTCGGCGCGGTGTGCTCGCTCGCGGCGGGGTTCATTGGCATGCGGCTGGCGGTGGTGGCGAATGTGCGCACGGCGCAGGGCGCGACAGTGAGCCGGAAGAAGGCCATACAGGCGGCCTTCAATGGCGGGGCGGTGACGGGGCTGCTGGTGGTGGGGCTGGCGCTGCTGGCGGTGGGCGGATTCTGGACGGTGATGAACAGGGTGAACCCGGACAAGGCGCTCTCCTCGCTGGTCGGCGTGGCGCTGGGGGCGTCGCTCATTTCGGTTTTCGCGCGGCTCGGCGGCGGCATTTATACGAAGGCGGCGGATGTGGGCGCGGACTTGGTGGGCAAGGTGGAGTCGAACCTTGACGAGGATGATCCGCGCAACCCGGCGACCATCGCCGACAACGTGGGCGACAATGTGGGCGACTGCGCGGGGATGGCGGCGGATGTGTTTGAAACCTACGCGGTTTCGCTCATCGGCACGGTGCTGGTGGGGGCGCTGACCTCGGGGCTGGGCGCGCCGGTGGTGTATCCGTTCGTGCTCGGCGGGCTGGCGATCCTCGCCTCGATCATGGGGATCATTTTCGTCAACGTGACCAACGCCAAGCCGGCAAATGCGCTGATGGGCGGCGTGCTGCTGAGCATGGTGATTTCGGCGGCGGCGTTCTGGCCAGTGACGCGGGCGATGTTTCCCGAGGGGCTGAAGGTGCATGACGTGCTCGGCCTCGGCGAGGCGACCTACAGCGCGGGCCATATCTACTTTGCGGCGGTCATCGGCCTGCTGATGACGGGCGCGGCGGTGCTCATCACAAACTACTACACCTCGACCGACTACTCGCCGGTGCGCAAGCTGGCCGCGGCCTGCGTGACCGGGCACGCCACGAACATCATCGCCGGCCTGGGCCTGGGCATGCACGCCACGGCGCTGCCGGTGGCCTGTATCGCGGCGAGCATCTGGGGCAGCTACGCGGCGGCGGGGCTCTACGGCATCTCGGTGGCCGTCATGGCCATGCTGGCGATGGCCGGGATCATCATCTCGCTCGATGCATTCGGGCCGATCACCGACAACGCCGGCGGCATCGCCGTGATGAGCGGCCTGCCGAAAGAAGTGCGCGCCATCACCGACGATCTCGACGCCGTGGGCAACACCATGAAGGCGGTGACCAAAGGCTACGCCATCGCCAGCGCGGGGCTCGCGGCCATCGTGCTGTTCGGGTCGTATTTTGTGGATTTGAAACACCACCTCGAAAGCCCGCTGAGCCACCTGCATCTCAACGCCGCGCAGATCGAAAACGTGCTCTCCTTTTCGCTCAAGGATCCAAAGGTGATGATCGGCCTCTTCCTCGGCGGCCTGCTGCCGTACTTGTTCTCCGCCTTTTCCATGAACGCCGTGGGCCGCGCCGCGGGCGCGGTGGTGACTGAAGTGCGCCGGCAGCTCGCCCTGCATCCCGGCATCTTGCGCGGCGAAGACACGCCCGACTACGGGACGTGTGTGGACATCGTGACGAAGGCCGCTTTGAAGGAAATGATCGTGCCCGCGCTCATCCCGGTGGTGGCGGTGGTGCTGGTGGGTTCGTTCGGCGCGGAGGGCGCGAAGATGCTCGGCGGCGTGCTCGTGGGCAGCATCGTGACGGGCTTGTTCATGGGCATCTCGATGACCAGCTCCGGCGGCGCGTGGGACAACGCGAAGAAATACATCGAGGAGGGCCACCACGGCGGCAAAGGCAGCGAGGCCCACAAGGCCAGCGTCACCGGCGACACCGTGGGCGATCCCTACAAGGACACCAGCGGCCCGGCGATCAACCCGATGATCAAGGTGGTGAACATCGTGGCGATCCTGATCATCCCGATCTTTTTCTAAACCGCCTCCTTCTACATGAAGACGCCTTTTCAGCTCCTCGTCGAAAGTGGCGTGCCGGTCCTGCTCGTCGGCGGACACGCGCTGCATGTGTACCGCTACACGTGTGCCCCGGCCGATTTGGAAGCAACTTGCCTTCGCTACGGACCGCCGGGAATCTTTGCGCAGCTTAAAAATATTCGCCCGTATGAAAACCCACAACCTTGATCTCGATCTCGACCTTCCCTCCGACATCCCGGATCTCCCGCCGCCGTGGCCGGAAACCGCCGCGGCTATCGAGTGGTGGATGCAGCGCGCCCAGTGGCCGTCCGGCGCGATGCCGCTCGACGAATGTTTGAGTCTGCCTTTTCGCACTCATTACGATCAGCCTTTCGTGCTTCGATAAATAACCTAAGCGGTCGCGATGGATTCCGTACAACCCCTCCGCCAGTGAAGACGCTTTTCCTTACCAACGAATATCCGCCCACGATCTACGGCGGGGCCGGGGTGCATGTGGATTACCTTTCGCGGGAGCTGGCGAAGCTGATGGAGGTGGAGGTGCGGTGCTATGGGAAGGAAATGCGCGAGGTGCGCGTGGATACGGCGGCATTGAAAGCCACCGGGTTTGGGCTGGATGCGAGCGACTATACTGCGCCGAAGAATCTGCACTCGGTCTTTGGCGCGATGCAGCGGTGCCTCGACTGGAACACCACGGCCATCGATGCGGACATCGTCCATTTGCATACGTGGTACACGCATCTCGGCGGGATCATGGCGAAGCTGAACTATGGCATCCCGATGGTGCTGACGGTGCATTCGCTGGAGCCGCTGCGGCCGTGGAAGCGGGAGCAGCTTGGCGGCGGGTATGACTTTTCGTGCTGGGTGGAAAAGACGGCGATGGAAATGGCGGACGCGGTCATCGCCGTGAGCGCGGAGACGAAGGCGGATGTGCTGCGGCTTTTCAATGTGCCGGAAGAGCGCGTGCAGGTGATTTACAACGGCATCGACCTCGCGGAGTACCGGAAGATCACGACGACGGACGCACTGGTGAAATACGGGATCAATCCGGCGGTGCCATTCGTGCTCTTCGTCGGGCGCATCACGCGGCAGAAGGGCATCGTGCATCTGGTCAACGCGATCAAGTATCTCGCCCCCGGCTTTCAGATCGTGCTTTGCGCGGGCGCGCCGGACACGCCGGCCATCGCCGCGGAAATGAAGGCCGCCGTGGCCGCGGCGACGGCGCAGCGCGCGGGCGTGATCTGGATCGAGGAGATGGTGAACAAGGCGACGGTGTACGAGCTGTATTCGCACGCGGCGGTCTTCTGCTGCCCGTCGATTTACGAGCCGTTCGGCATCATCAATCTCGAGGCGATGGCCTGCGAGACGGCGGTGGTGGCGAGCGCGGTGGGTGGGATCAAAGAGGTCGTCGTCCACGGCGAGACCGGCTACCTTGTGCCGCTGGAGCAAATGCAGGAGAGCCCGTTTGAGCCGGTGGACCCGGAGCAGTTTTCCCGCGACCTCGCGGCGCGGATCAACGCACTGATGGCCGACCCGGCGCAGCGAGAGCGTTTCGGCAAAGCCGGGCGCAAGCGCGCGGAGGAGAAGTTTAGCTGGGCCTCCATCGCCCGGCAGGTGCAGGGGCTGTATGCAAGTCTCGTTTGCAAGTAAGAGACGGCGTCTGCTTCGCCTCAGATGAATGCTACGTTCCACACCCTCGCCGGTTTGGCGGCGGCGGCTGTTCTTAGCTCGCGACACCAGGTTAGAGGCTCAGCTCTATTTGTCGCTGCCGCTGATCTCCCCCTATTAGCAGTCGGCTTTATACTTGGTGTGTTGACACA
Organism: Chthoniobacter sp.; assembly: GCA_031424395.1. GTDB lineage: Bacteria > Verrucomicrobiota > Verrucomicrobiia > Chthoniobacterales > Chthoniobacteraceae > Chthoniobacter. The sequence goes on along the minus strand of JANPHJ010000093.1, from coordinate 19,655 downwards.
TGGGCTGTTGGATTTTGCTCCGCACAGTTATCCCATTAAGTCACCCGCAGACGTGGCGTTAAGTCTCGCGCTGTTCACTACCGCCTTCGTTTTCGCAAAGAGGCGGAATTGGCTACTCCTTGGCGTATGCTTTTTAGGCAGCATTTCTCCTGATCTTGTTGATCTCGGTCCTGCGCAATTCAACAAGCGGCTCGGCTGGTCACTGCCCGTAGTGAAATGCTTTCCATGGCATTGGCCGCAGCATTCCGGGTCGATTTATGATGGGAGTCGCGGCCTTGCCTCATTCTTTTGCCACTTGGTGTTGGTCGGGACTAGCGCGGGATTTGTGTATGTCGTTCGAAGGCAATTGTTCTGGCCGAGCGGGAAACAGATCAATACCGAGCGGTAAATCCCCTTCTCGTCGCCAAACTCCAGCTGGTGATGCGCATGTCTGCGAAGCGCTTCTGGCTCACCGGATCATTGGCGGAAGACGAACTCCTTGGAGTTGAGCAGCGCCCAGGCGAGGTCTTCGAGGGCGCGGCGGCGGTCTTGGGCGGCGGAGAGATACGCGGTGGCGTGGGTGAGCTCCGCGGCGACGGGCGGGCGGGAGAGCGTGGTCCAGAAAAGCTGGGCGATGATTTCGGCACCGGGTTTTTCCTCGGCGAGGAGTGCGCCGAGGACGTTCCCCTTTCGCGTGAGCAACTGCTGGATAAGCGGGCCGCTGATGAGCTGGAAGACCTGCGGCAGCGCCGTGTCGGTGCTGCGCTCGCATTCCGACGCGATGAGCCGCGGCGGCTTGCCAAAGCTGGCGGCGAAAAGCTCCACGGCGGTGGTGAGCGGCTTGTAGTGCTTGCGGCCCTCGGCGAGCTGCGCGAGGCGCGTGCCGGCGGGCGCGCCTTCGAGGGGCAGCGGGGCGGCGAGCGCTTTGCTGACCGAGTCCAGCAACTGCTCCGCCGTAAGCCGCCGCACGATCGCGTGGGAGTTATTGGTCTCGTCCGTCGCATTCGTCCCATTCGGCTCCGCCGCGAGCTGGTAAGTCCGGGAGGCCATGATGGTGCGGATGAGCTGCCGCAGATCGTAGCCATGCGCGGCGAAGTCGCGCGCCAGCGCGTCGAGCAGCTCGGGGTGCGACGGCGGGTTGCTCGCGCGGAAGTCATCCACCGGATCGACCAGCCCGCGGCCGAGCAGATGAAACCACACGCGGTTCACCTGCATGCGCGCAAACATGGGGCTGTGCGGCAGCCAGTCCGCGAGCGCGAGCAGCTCGTCGCGCTCGCTGGAAACCGCGGGCTTTTCGCCGCCGAGAAAGGCGGGCGTCGCGGGCTCGCCGGTGCGCACATTTGTGACCGACGCGCTCGCTTTGATGAGCACGGTCTGGTCGCCGCGGAACTCGCGCTTGTCGTTTTCGTCCTTCGGTTTTTCGCCGGAGAGCTGGTAGTCGAGCCGGGCGAAGAGGCCGGCCCAGTTGTAGTAGTCGTCCTGCGTCCAGCGCTCGAAGGGGTGGTTGTGGCACTGCGCGCAGTTGAGCTGCGTGCCGAGGAAAACGCGCGCCGTGTTTTCCGCGCGCGTGACCGGATCGCGGTTCGCGCGCCACCAGTTCGCGGGCGGGTTTTGCAGCGTGCTGCCGCGCGCGGCGATCAGCTCGCGGGCGAACTGGTCGAGCGGCTTGTTCTGCGCGATGCCCTCCCGAATCCACGCGTGGAAAACCTTCATCCCGGCGTAGTCGAGCTGGCGCTGCTCGATCTTCAAAAGGTCGGCCCATTTCAGCGCCCAGAAGTCCGCAAACTCCCCGCGAACCAGCAGCCGCTCGACGAGCTGCGCGCGCTTGTCCGGCGCGGTGTCGGCGGTGAAAGCGCGCGCGGTTTCCGCCGTCGGCACGACGCCGAGCAGGTCGAGATAGGCGCGGCGGAGATAGACCGTGTCGCTGCACCGCGCGGACGGATTCATGCGGAGCGTGCGCAGCTTTTTGAAAACGAAGCCATCGATGAAACTGGTCTCGGGCGGCTCGCTCCACGCGAAGTCTGGCCGCGCCGGCACGAAGGCCAGCGGCACCGCCACCTGCTGATCGAGATAGCGCACGAGCACCGTCGTCTCGCCCGCTTTTTGCCGCGTCACCAGCCCGTCGGCGGAGACTTTCGCGGTGAAATTTGTCGGCTCGTACACTGCGAGCCGCGTCACGTCGCGCTCCGTCCCGTCGGCGAATTTCGCCGTCGCCCGCAGCCTCACCTCCACCGCCGGCTCCACCAGCACCTGCTCCGGCACAGCCACCTCGAGCTTCACCAGCTTCGCCGCCTGCGTGCCGGAATCCGGCGCACCTTCGCGAATCCATTGCCTCAAAATCTCGTACTCCGGCGAGCCCGGCGCGAATCGCTGCCCGCCCTCATGCGCCAGCGCCGCGCTCGCTTTCATCAGCACGAGACTGTTCTCCGGCTGAATGAGGTCCACGCGCCGCCCGCCCTGCTCGCGGGTCATCGCCAGCCAGTCGAGATTGGCATCCTGCCCGCGCAGCGAGAGCTTGAATCCGCCCTTGCCGTTGCCATTGCCGTGGCACCCGCCCGCATTGCACCCCGCCTTGGAAAGCACCGCCATGACCTCGCGCCGGAACAGCACCTCCTCGCCGCGCGCCTGCAGCGTGGCGCCGAGCAGCAGCGCGAGCGCGGCGAGGCGGGTCATTGGGAAAAGGCGGGAGGTGGACATGAAGCCGACGGTGAGCGTCCAGACAACCACGCACCCGCGGCGTACCAAAGGCCATTTTCCCGCCGGCCGCGCGGGCGGACTGTCACTGCGTCAGCTCGATCTTTTCAAAGCGCAGCTGGACGATCTTCGGCTGGCCGTTTTCGCGGATGAAATTCGCGCTCACTTTCACCAGCGGCGCGCGCTCGCACTGGGCGAGATAGACGAGCTGGCCGGCCTCCGGGTCGGGCACGGTTTCCCGCGCGTCCAGGCGCAGGCCGGTGATTTTGCCAAACTCGGCCTTGTAGTAGCCCTCAAAAAGTTCGGTGAAAATACAGTCGCCCGGCGCGGGCGTGGCGGTGCTGGCAAAGTCGGCGAAAAGCGCCGCTTGGTCGCCCGCGTTATACGCGGTGAGCGCCTTGTCGAGCACGGCGGCGAGTTCGCGCGCGGCGGGAAGAATCTTCGGGTCCGCCGTGGCCGCGGGCGCGGGCACCACGGCGGGCGGCGCGGGGCGTTTGCATGCTGCCGGGGCAAGGGCGAGCGCCACGAGAGCGAGGCCGCGCAGCAGTGGCGGGTGGATTTTCAGGCGAAGCAAACGCATGGCTGTTCTGAGCGGGGGATTTCCCAATCGCCCCCGGTACCGCAGGTGTCGCCCGGACTCGGCGATTAGGAAATCGCCGCACCCAGCGGCCTACTCCTTCGGCAGCTCTTTGACCGTGAGGTTGCGGAAGCTCACGGTGCCGTGGTCGCCTTGCAGGAAGAAGGAGCCGGGCTCTTTCACGTTGCCGTCGAGTTCGCTGCCGGTGGCCTTGTCGCACTCCACATTGTCGTGAATTTTTTTGCCGTTGAGGATGACGGTGATTTTGTTGCCGATGATCGTCGCCTCGACGGTCTGCCATTCGCCGCCAGGCTTGCTGGCGAAGTCACTCGGGATGGTGTGCTGATAGATCGCGCCGTTGCCGCCTTTGGTGGCCTTGCCGCTGGCGTAGTCGCCGAGGATCTGCAGCTCGTGCCGCCCGCGCAGGTAGAAACCGGAATTGGAGCCGTCCGGCACCATGTATTCATACTTCACGGTGAAGTTCCAAAACTTCGCGTCGCTGACGAGATCGACGCCGTGCTTGCCGGGCTCGACGGTGTTTTTCAGCACGCCGTCGGCGACGGTCCAACTGCTCTCCGCGCCCTCGCGCCGAAGATGCCAGCCGGTGAGGTCTTTGCCGTTGAAGAGCGGCTTGAAGCCCGCGTCATCGGCAAGCGCGGTGACGGCGAGGAGGAGGAAGGCGAAGGAGGCGAGGAGTTTCATAGGATAAGGAGTAACCGAATTTACTTCACCTCGGGGTTCGGCTCGGCGCTGCCGGGCGCGAGGCCCAGCGCCCACTTAATGCCGCCGAGGATGTGGGCCTGGTACTGCTTGCTTACTTCGGGCGAGTTCTTCCGGTCTTTCACCGCCGCCGTGTCGTCCCACAGGTCTTCGCGGTGGCCGAGCGAGGTGTAAAAGACGCGGCCTTTGCCCTCCATGCGGCTCCATGACACCGGATAGTAGCCGGCGTTGGCCCCGTCCTGCGGATGATGGCGCAGGAACCAAAGCGCGCGCAGTTTCGCGCGGTCGTGGCTGCCGTCTTTGAACTCATACATTTCCTCCAGCGCGAGATTCCACGTCTCGCCGATGCCGCCATTGGCCGGATGCGTTTTGTCGCCCGCCACGAGGTCGGCGGGGACTTGCTTGCCGTGGGTTTTGAACTCGGCCTGCACCATGCCGAGGTAGCCGGGGAAGCCGTGGAAAGTATCGCCCGCACTGTGCATCCCGCAGAAGGCGTGGCCGTCCTGCACCCACTTGATGAAGCCCTCGCGATCCGGCAGCGGGAGGTCGCCGGTGGTGTTGGCGAAAATGACCGCGTCGATTTTTTTCGCCGTGAGGTTGGCGGGGCTGAGCTTCTCCATTTCCGTCTTCATCTGCGACTCCATCGCCATTTTTCCGTCCTTGGCTTTCTGATCCATCTCCGGCGTCCATTTCGCCAACTCGGCGTCGAACTTTTTCATCTCCTCATCATGCTTCGCCTTGGCCTTGTCATCCGCGTCGGGCTTGAGGTCGCCAGGCTTGTTCGGCTTGCGCAGCACCTGCGCCTCGGGCTGCCGCACCCATTCGACGACGGTGTAGGCTTTCGATTCTTCGCCGAGCCGTTGCAGCGTCTTTTCCGCAAACGGGATGGAGTTGCTGTGGCGGAAGCCGGTGGTGACCGTGCACACGATGACGCGCTTCGCCTCCGCCGCGAAAGCGGAGAAAGAGGGCGTCGCCAAGAGCGCGAGGACAAGGAGGGAGCGGAGGGTTTTTTTCATGGGCAAATGTGGGGTGGTGGGTGAAAGGCGGGAGTCCGCCGGGGCAGTTCGCATACCCACAATCCGGCGCGGTGGCAATGCTTAGCGCGCACGATCTTGGACGGACGGTTTATTTTCGACGCCGAGACGCGAAGACGCTGAGAGGCAAAGATGCGCGCAGAAATCGCTGTTTTATGCGGCGAGTTTGGTCGTCTGAAACCGCTGCGTCCTCTGCGTCTCTGCGGTGAAAAAACGGCCTGCGTTGTCTCCGCACCGCAGCGATGAAGCAGGTCACTTAACTCCGAAAGCCGTAGCGCTCCCCCAGCGCGAGGCATTCCGCGAGCGGCTTCATCCCACCGGTGCAGGTTTCGTCGCTGAGATTCGCCGCGGCCATGCAGACACCGTAGCGCAGCCACTCCGCGACCGGCAGCCCCTCGTGCCAGCCGAGCAGCGCCCCAGCCGTGAAGGCATCGCCCGCACCCGCCGCGCCCACGATGTAATCCGCCGGCAATTTCACGCTGCCGTGCTCGTGCCACGCGCCGTCGCGCCCGAGCGCGCAGCCGCCCTCGGGGAAATGCACGACCACGCGCTCGCGCACGCCGGCCTCGAGCAGCGCCTGCATGGCCGCGCGCAGTTCCGCGCGGTCGAGCGCTTCGCCGACACGGATGCGCCGGCCCGTGGAGCGGCCGGCCTCGAATTCATTCATCACGCACACGTCCACATGCTTTAGCGCGGGCAGCACGATCTTGGCAAAGCGGTCGCTGTCCTCGCTGACCACGTCGATGGAAGTCTTCAGCCCCGCGGCCTGCGCGCGGGGCAGCACCTCCGCGGCCACGGTGCCGTGTGTGGCGCTCGGACCGTCGAGACGGTCGAGCAGCAGCAGGTAGCCGAGATGGAAAATGCGCGCGTTCGTTTGCGTGAAATCGAAGTGCGCCGACTCGAGCAGCGCATTGGCCCCGCGCGCGTGGAAAAAAGTGCGGCGGCCCGTGGCCTGCACAGTCATTACGTCGGTAAAGGAGGTCGGCGCGGCCTGGGTCTGCTGCATCGCCGTGGCGTCGATGTGAAAGCGCGCGCAGTCCGCCATGATGAAGTTTCCGTCCGCGTCCTCGCCGACCAGACCCACGCCCGCGAGCGGGACCGGCGCACCGATTTTTGCGAGATCGACGAGGATGTTGTACGGGGAGCCGCCGGTGCCGTCGGAGCCGCCGAGAATGTTCGCCAGCGAGTCCTGCGCGGGCCAGGTGTCGATGATCTTGACGTGGTCGATGATCCAGTTGCCGCCGGCGAGAATTCCAGTTCGTGGGGTCATAAATGTAGGGCGGCAGAGCCTCCACAAACCGCACCGGGCGACAAGCGCATTGTGCGCCGCCGCACATTCCAACCACGCACGGGATTCCGCATTGACACACCCCGCGCCTTTCCTCGCAATCCGCGGATGAAATTCGAGCCCCTCGATTTCGCGAAAATCCGCACCTATCCCGTCGCCGAACGCGCCAACAAAGTGAACGCCGCCGCGTTCGCGCAGCCCCATGCCGCGGGCGGAACGCTGGCCGCGTTTCTCGCCGCGCTGCCGGATTTTCTGGCCGTGCAGGATTTCAAAAAAACCGTCGCCGCCGTGGCCGCAGCCGTGCGCCATGGGCGGCCCGTGCTGCTGATGATGGGCGCGCACTCGATCAAGGTCGGCCTCAACCCCATCTTCGTGGACGCCATGCGCCGCGGCATCCTCAGCGCTGTCGCCTTCAACGGTGCGGGCGCGATCCACGACTTCGAGCTCTGCTACCAAGGCGAGACCAGCGAGGACGTGCAGCGCGGGCTCGACGACGGCAGCTTCGGCATGGCCGAAGAGACCGGCCGCCGCATGAATACCGCGCTCGCCGACGGCGTGGCGCGCGGCCTAGGTGCAGGGCGCGCGCTGGGCGAGGCGGCCATCGCGTCCGCCTTTCCAAACCTCGGTCTCTCGATCCTCGCCACCGGCGCGGCGCTCGACATTCCCGTCACCGCCCACATCGCCATCGGCACTGACATCGTCCACCAGCACCCGACCACGAATGGCGCGCATCTCGGCGAAACCTCGTATCGCGATTTCCAAACCTTCGCCGCCGTCTGCGCCCAGCTCGAAGGCGGCGTGGTGCTGAACGTCGGCAGCGCCGTCATCATGCCCGAGGTTTTCCTCAAGGCGCTGACCATCGCCCGCAACTTGGGCCACACCGTCGGGCGCTTCACCACCGCCACCTTTGACATGACCCGCCACTACCGCCCCGCGGAAAACGTCCAGCGCCGCCCGACCAAGCTCGGCGGCCAGGGCTTCTACCTCGTGGGCCATCACGAAATCATGATCCCGCTGCTTTTCGCCGCCGTCACCGAGGAACTAGCGCCATGACCCGCGACCGCGTCGCCCAGCTCCTCGCCGCCTTTGCCACCAAGCGCCTGCTCGTCATCGGCGACCTCATGCTCGACGAGTTTTTGTGGGGCAAAGTCTCGCGCATTTCTCCGGAGGCGCCGGTGCCCGTGGTCGAGATCGTGAAGGAGGAATGTTTTCCCGGCGGCGCGGCCAATGTGGCGCGCAATCTGGCGGAGTTTTCCAAAGGCGTGCGCATCATGGGCGTGACGGGCGTGGGCCTGCACGCGGAGCGGCTGACCGGGCTGCTCACGAGCGAGGGCATCGACGTGTCAGCGGTTCAGGCGCACGCGTGTTACCAGACCGTCGTGAAGACGCGCATCATCGCGCGGCAGCAGCATGTGGTGCGCATCGACCGTGAAAAAAAGCAGTGCCTCCACTCCGAGCACGCCGCCGCCGCGCTCGCTCAGCTCGACGCGCTGCTGTCGGACATCGACGCGCTGATCATCGAGGACTACGGCAAAGGGCTGTTCGCGCAGGAGTTTGCCACCGCCATCTGCGAGCGGGCGCGGCGCGCGGGGAAAATCATCGCCGTCGATCCGAATCCCCACAATCCCCTCGCCTGGCAGGGCGTGACCGTGATCAAGCCAAACCGCGCCGAAGCCTTTGCCAGCGCGGGTTTACCGCCCACCGAGCCCATCGATCCGCCGACTACAGACCCCGCGCTGCTCGAGGTCGGCCGCGTACTGGCGGAGAAATGGGACACAGACAATCTGCTCATCACCCTCGGCGAGCACGGCGTGCTGCTTTTCCGCCACGACGCCCCGCCCTACCACGCGCCGACCCGCGCCCGGGAGGTCTTCGACGTGAGCGGCGCGGGCGACACCGTCATCGCGCTCTTCACCCTCGCGCTCAGCGCCGGCGCCAGCACGGCCGAGGCGGCGGAGTTGGCCAATCACGCCAGCGGCATCGTCGTCGGCAAGCTCGGCACCGCTACGGTCACGCCGCGCGAACTGCTCGGCAGCTTCCCCGCGTAAGACCAAGCGCCAGCAGCGGCGAGCGTATGGGGATTCGCCGGGGCGGGATTCGCAGGACGGTTTGGGGGCACTTCATAGAGTTGGCCACAGGCGGGCTCGGCGAAGTTTTCGCCGGCTGAGCGATCGGAAAAAAAGAGACATCCACCTCAGACCGGTGACGCGAAAATCCCGGTGAATCCCACAACCCGAGATGTCCGAACAAACTGCATACCCTCGCAAGGCGACATCGCTGAATTGGTTCCACGCTTCTGGGAAGAAGCACGCCAGCCCGAAGGAATGGCAGAGAACCTCGGCCGCGGGCTGAGGAGCAGCACCGTCAGTGTCAAAACCCCGAGCAGCAGGCTCAAGACCAGCCAGCTTGATCGGTTCATGCAAAATACAACCCACAAAATCACAATCTATGAAACTCAACACCCTTGAAGACCTGCTACATCACGAACTTAAAGATCTCTACAGCGCTGAAAACCAACTCGTAAAAGCGCTCCCAAAAATGGCCAAGGCCGCCACGAATCCGGAGTTGAAAGCCGGGTTTGAGGAACACTTGGAACAGACCAAAGGCCACGTCGAGCGCTTGGATCAAATTGGCGAACAGCTCGGCAAGAGCCTGACCGGCCACAAGTGCAAGGCCATGGAAGGCCTAGTCGAGGAAGGCGCGGAGCTTATCAGCGAAGATGCCGAAGACAGCGTGCGCGACGCGGGCCTCATCGGTGCGGCGCAGCGGGTAGAACACTATGAGATCGCGGGCTATGGAACGGCTCGCGCCCTTGCCACCCGTCTGGGCCACGCGGACATCGCGGAGATCCTTGGGCAAACGTTGGAGGAAGAAAAGGAAACCGACGCAAAATTGACCGACCTCGCGGAGTCCGCGGTAAACGCGGAGGCCGAAACCGCAGGCGCTGGCGAGGAATAAAATCCCGCAGCGCGGCTGGGGTTCTACACCCCGGCTGCGCCCTTGGGCTCTGCGACGGAGTGTTAGGTTACGCTAGCCTTCCACTCTGGTCATCACCCGCGCCGCTACGGGCGACGTCGCACCCCGGCGAGGGGGCAAATTGGTTTGATCGCCAGGGAACGGAGGATCGGGAATTAAGAGCTGATATATCGCTGGGTTTTCCGGCCTCCTTCAGAACACGAAGACCACGTACAACCGGTGGCTACTTTTCTGGCCCGCGCGGTGCACCAAAAAGCAGGTGAGGAAGGATGCTGATGCGACGGGACACGGTCCCCGGCCATCCCGGGTGGCGTCAGAGTGTAGCCCTGCAACTCAATGGGAAGTCTCTTGGTCTAAGGACCTAGAAGGTCACGGGCGGCAAGCTCGGAATGCCGCCGCTCTCGATTGGGCTGATTCCCCTACGCCCGGCATCGTCGGTCAATGCTGCAATGACTCGGTCCTGATCGGTGCTCGTGAAGGTGAACGTGAATGGCCCGTGGAACCCCGGGAGATGGCGCGTGGTACAGTACCGGGGAGGCACCTCAATGCGGACTGGATCCTCCTTCGCACTCCGCCGTTTTTGGGAGACACGCGCAGCCAGCCACGCGCTTACGATCTCTTGGCGTGGACGTTCGATCAAATTTCACAATACCAACGACTATGAACTCACCACTTGTTGAGCGTTGCCCAATGGGCGTGCCTGGGTTGGATGCCGTCCTCGAAGGCGGCCTGCCAGCCCGGCGCCTCTACCTCATCCAAGGCGATCCAGGGGTAGGCAAGACGACGCTGGCAATGCAATTCCTCATGGAGGGTGCCCGGCGCGGTGAGTGTGGACTTTACGTCACGCTTTCGGAAACCAAGGAGGAAATTGAAGTGGTTGCCAAATCCCACGGCTGGGATCTTACGAACATTCATCTCTATGAGCTTTCAACGATCGAGGCGCAGATCCGTGGAGACAGCGAAAGCACGTTTTTTCACCCCTCGGAAGTGGAGCTGAACCGCACGATAGGTGCGCTGCTGGCCGAGGTCGAAAAGGTGCAGCCCGTTCGCGTGGTTTTTGATTCGCTTTCGGAGATGCGGATGCTCGCGGATACCGCCCTGCGCTACCGTCGGCAAATTTTGCAGCTCAAGCAGTTTTTTGCGGGGAGAAACTCCACCGTGCTGTTTCTGGACGACCGCACTTCGGGCATGCACGATCTGCAGGTGGAGAGCATCGCGCATGGCGTCCTCTGTTTGAGCAGCGAATCGCCCGAGTATGGCGTCGCCCGCCGGCAATTAACGGTTCTGAAAATCCGCGGCTCGCAGTTCCGGGAAGGCAACCATGATTTAATTTTGCGGCGGGGGGGGCTGGTGGTCTTTCCACGACTCGTAGCCGGAGAGCACCACCGGGAGTTTGCGCGTGAGGACTTCCCCAGTGGTATCGCGGAACTGGATTCCCTGCTCGGCGGCGGCTTGGGACGAGGCACGAGCAGCATGTTCATGGGTCCGCCGGGTACGGGAAAATCGACCCTCGCGCTGCGCTTTGCCCTCTCAGCCGCAGAGCAGGGTGAAAAAGCGCTGCTTTTCCTTTTCGACGAGACGACGGGCATGCTGAAAAATCGCGCCGCTCAGCTCGGACTCGACATCGAAGAGCACCTGCGCAGTGGCCTGATCGCCATCCAGCAGGTCGATCCCGCGGAAATTTCCCCGGGCGAACTCGTGCATCGGATTCGGCAGTGCGTCGCTGACGAAGGGGTGCGAATGATCGTGATCGACAGCATCAATGGCTACCTCAATGCCATGCCGGCGGAGCGTTATCTGACGCTGCAATTACACGAGCTGCTGGCCTTCCTCAACCAGCAAGGCGTCATCACCATCATGGTTCTGGCGCAGCAAGGACTGGTCGGCGCGATGCACTCCATCGTCGATCTCACCTACCTCGCGGACACGGTCGTGCTGTCACGCTATTACGAGTCGCGGGGTGAGGTAAAGAAGGCGCTCTCGGTAATTAAGAAGCGCAGCGGAAATCACGAGCGGACGATACGTGAGATGCGGATTGGCAAGAACGGCATTTCCTTGGGCGACCCTCTGCGTGATTTGCAGGGAGTGCTGACGGGTGTGCCGAGTTTTGTGAACGCGGAGGCGAAAACAACCACGTTTCCTATTGATGGTTAACTCTTCCCCGGAAACCTCCGCGATTCCCGCGCAGCCTGTGCCGTCGGCGCACTGCGAGCTGGGAATTTTGGTGCTTGCGCCCACCAGCAACGACGCGCGCCTGACCGTCAACTTTTTGCAGAAGGCAGGGTATGATGCGTCGGTGTGCCTAAATCTTCACACCTTGGGTGAGCGCATGAAGGCCGGATGCGGTGCGCTGGTCTTGGCGGAGGAGGCACTCGAGAGCGAAATCAGCGAGTTGGTCGCGACCTTGGCCCAACAGCCGTCGTGGTCCGATCTCCCGTTGATCCTAATCACCGCCGCTGGTGGTGCAAGCCACGCCCGGCCCCGCCATTTGAAAGCGTTAAGTCCCGTGGGCAACATTTCGATTATCGAGCGGCCGGTGCGGCCAGATACCCTCGTGAGCACTTGCGAAGTCGCCCTGCGCTCCCGACGGCGGCAGTATCAGGTGCGCGAGCTTTTGAGCGAACTAGATGCGGCTGACCGGCGCAAAGATGAGTTCCTCGCCATGCTTGCCCACGAGCTGCGCAATCCCCTCGCGGCGGTCGCCAATGCCGCCTCTTTGCTCAAAACTGCCACCGCTGAAGATCAGGAATGGGCCGTGGGCGTCATTACCCGCCAGAGCAGTCATCTGGCTCATCTCATTGACGACCTGCTCGATGTGTCCCGCATCACTACCGGCAAGATTAGCCTGCGCAGGGAGATCATCGACGCGGCATTGATTCTCGACCGGGCGAGAGATTCCGCTCAACCGCTGATCAGCTCACGCAAGCATGCGCTGATTTGCAATTACGCCTCAGGTTTTCTTTGGCTTGATGCAGATCCCACGCGGTTGGAGCAGATCGTTCTCAACTTGCTAACGAATGCGGCCAAATATACGCCGACGGGTGGAAGGATTGAGCTGTTCGCGCGGCATTCCAAGGGTGAGATACTGATCACTGTCCGCGACAATGGCATCGGTATCGCCCCCGGGCGAATGCCGGAAATGTTCCAACTCTTCGCGCAAGGCGAGCGTTCGATCGCGCGCAGTGAAGGGGGCTTGGGCATCGGGCTGACGATCGTCCAAAAGCTGGTCGAAATGCACGGCGGTCGTATCGAGGCGCAAAGCGATGGGCCAAACTGCGGCAGCACCTTCACCGTCTGTTTCCCGCCGGCTACCATCGCTGTTCCGAGCAAAGGAATACCGGCCGCCGCGACGCATAGTATGGCGGGGCGCCGTGTGCTCATCGTGGATGATAACATCGACACCGCCCACGCTCTGGCCCGGCTGCTGACTCGAGCAGGCCACGAAATCGCGCTGGCCCATGATGGCCACCAGGCTCTGATCCGTGCGCGCGAGCAGTCGCCAGAGTCAGTCATCCTCGATATTGGCCTCCCTGGCATGGACGGTTTCGAAGTGGCCAGACGCCTGCGAGGCGAGGCGTGTTGTGCCGACGCGGTCATCATTGCCGTGACTGGTTATGGCCAGCCCGAAGACCGTGAGAAATCCATCGAAGCGGGCTTCGATCACCATTTGGTCAAACCCGTCGATTTGGATGAACTGAAGGGGCTCTTGGATAAGCCGCCACGGCGCACGCACTGCCTTCCTATCGCCGCAGCGGTCGCCTGATCACGCCCGACTGCCGCAACAAGTTGCGAGTTCGGCAGGTTGAGGGCCTTCGCAAACCCATTTTTGACTTACCGGTCACTTGGCTGCTGCTTCTGTGCGTTGCCCCGCCGCACTGGGCGGACCGGTACGTAGATCAACTCGGTCTGCGCCGCCACCGCCCGCAACATCAACGCGCCCCGGCTCATGTCCCCACGCCCCGCGAACTCGGCCGGGAAAAGCAGCCGCGCGCCGAAGACCGGGAGCAGCGTGTTGATGTACTTGCCGGTAGCGACACTCCCCAGAAAAACGACTTCATACGAGCCCATCGAGGCAAGTTCGAGGGCTGTGGCTTTAAGCGGCGCGGTAAAGTGCGGCTCGCCGGAATCCACCGCAACCGCAGCGAACTCGGCGAGATCAGCCGTATCGAGCATGGTGTCAGGTGTGACGAGCCCGCGGCTGGGAGTAATGATTCTCACGCTCTGCGAGGGCACGGCAAAATGGCGGGCGTAAGCCAGCTTGCCGCGAAAGTATAGACCGCTGCAAAACGTAAACACGTCGCCTAAAGTTGCCGCTCCGATTTGCACCTGACGCGCCAGCTCGAAAGTCGCGCCCGGCCTGGTAAGCATCGCCGCCCGCTTGCCACCCGAGCGGGCGGGAGAGAGGATAAAGAGCCGGCTCATGTGAACCCGATGCCTCCAGCCGACCGGTGACGCGCGAAGCGATACGGGAACCGTCCTATGAGCAAGAAAACTGAAATTGAAGTTGCCGGGAAGAAGCTCATCGTGTCGAACCTCGACAAGGTGCTGTATCCCGAAGCGGGGTTTACGAAAGGACAGGTCATCGACTATTACATTCGCATCGCGCCCGTGCTGCTGCCGCATCTGAAAAACCGGCCGATTACGCTTAAGCGGTATCCGGACGGCGTGGACGGCTTTTTCTTCTACGAAAAGCAGTGTCCCTCGCACCGGCCGGATTGGGTGAAGACAGCGGAGGTTCCGTCGCGCCGCGAGGAGGGAAAGATCGACTATTGCCTGATGAATGACCTGCCCGCACTCGTCTGGGCGGCTAACCTCGCGGACTTGGAACTGCATACATTTCTGCATCGCGCACCGGCGATCACCCGCCCCACAGCGCTGGCTTTCGATCTCGATCCGGGCGCACCCGCGGAGTTGGTCTTGTGCTGTCGCGTGGGGCTGTGGCTACGGCAGATTTTCGATGCCTTGGGACTTCAATCGTTTCCAAAAACTTCGGGCTCGAAAGGGCTGCAAATCTTTGTGCCGCTCAACACAGCGACGACTTATGAGAAGACGAAGGCCTTTGCGCACGCGCTCGCGGAAAAGTTGGAGCGGGATCATTCCGACGCAGTGGTGTCGCGCATGCAGAAAGACTTGCGCAAAGGCAAGGTGCTCATCGACTGGAGCCAGAACGACGAGCACAAGACGACCGTAAACGTCTATTCTCTGCGGGCCAAGTCGCAGCCAACCGTCTCGACGCCGGTGACGTGGTCGGAAGTGGAATCGGTGGCGAAGAAAGGTGATGCAGGTGACTTGGCCTTCGACAGCGATGCCGTGCAGAAACGGGTGCAGAAGCACGGCGATTTGTTCGCGCCGATGCTGACGGTCAAGCAACGCCTGCCGAGCTTGCGCGCGATTGCTTGTGTTTCTATTTGAGCAGGCGGAGCAGGTTCGATTTCTTTTGCGCGAGCTGGGCTATCGTGCATTGGGCGGGCGCTTTGTCGGGCCGCCAGCGGAGCAGTTTTGTCCCGTGACGAAAACGGCCGCCAGTGACGTGATCGTAGCAGACTTCGACCACAAGTTCCGACTCGAGCGGGTGCCAGGTGCTCTCCTTTCCGCCATTCCATCGGCTGGGGCCACCCGGGGACTTGCCCGTAAAACCGGGCGGCGCGATAAGCTTCTCCAACTTCTTGGTCAGCACTGGGCGGTCCGCGAGCGCTATGCCGGACGTGAATCCGACGTGCTGCAGCAAGCCATCCGCGTCGTAGAGACCGAGGAGCAGTGACCCAACGACCTTGGTCTTCGAGCCATAACGAAAACCGCCCACGACGCAATCGGCGGTGCGGTAGTTTTTGATCTTCTGCATCCCGTCGCGTTCGCCGGATCGGTAGCCGAGGTCGCGCCGCTTGGCGATGATGCCATCCAGCGTCGCGCCAGTCTGAGCGAGCCACTTCTTGGCCTGCGCCAGCTTTGCCGTGGCTGGGGAAAGGCGAATGCTGCCGCCTGCCGTGAGATACTTGGCCGCAAATGCTTCGAGCCGCTGCCGCCGCTCGCTGAGCGGCTGGGAGAGGAGCGAGCGTCCGTCGTCACCGGCGAGAAGATCGAAGACCACGAAGATTGCGGGCGTCTCAGCCGCGAGCCGTTTCACGCGCGAAGCTGCGGGATGAATCCGTTGCAACAGTGCGTCGAAAGAGAAGCCGCGCCCTGCCGGCACCGCGATTTCGCCATCCAGCACGAAGCACTCGGCGTTGAGCCCTGAGAGTGCTGCTTCCACTTCCGGAAAGTAGCGGGCGAGCGGTTGCAAGGACTTTGACTGAAGCTCGATCGCCGATCCGTTACGAAGCGCGAGGCAGCGAAAGCCATCCCACTTCGGCTCATACTGCCATTCCTCGCCTTCCGGGATTTCGTCCACCGAAAGCGCCTCCATAGGTGCCAGCGGAGGACGGATTTCCAAGGTCATATCCGCCCTCCGCATGGGAATGAGTGAAGACATTTCATTTCCTCCAATTCGCCACGCGCGACGCCGCCGCGCGCCCAGCATTTCCTGAAAAACGACACCCTCGGAACGATTCCATCGCGCGAATCCCAAAATGTCTCACTCCGGGTTGCTGGAGTGCAATCGCAACCTAACCCCACGCATACCTTTTATGAGAGCACTCTGTTGGCACGGCAAATACGACGTTCGCGTCGACACAGTCCCAGATCCGTGCATTCAGGAATCCACGGACGCGATCATCAAAATCACCTCGACTGCGATCTGCGGCTCGGACTTGCATCTCTTCGACGGGTATCAGCCGACTATGGAGGAAGGCGATATCCTCGGTCACGAGCCGATGGGCATTGTCGTCGAGACTGGCAGCGCCGTTACGAAGTTGAAGAAAGGCGACCGCGTGGTGGTGCCATTCGTCATCGCCTGCGGTCATTGCTTCTTCTGCTCGAAGACCCTCTTCTCCGCCTGCGATACGACCAATCCCAACGCCGAGGCTGCGCGCAAGCTGATGGGCCACTCGCCCGCCGGCCTTTTCGGATTCTCGCATTTGCTGGGCGGATATGCCGGCGGCCAGGCGGAATACCTCCGCGTGCCGCACGCCGATGTCGGGCCGATTAAGATCGAATCCGACCTCCCCGACGAGAAGGTGCTTTTTCTTTCCGACATCTTTCCCACCGGCTATATGGCCGCGGAAAATGCGGACATCGAGCCCGGCGATACGGTGGCCGTGTGGGGTTGCGGTCCCGTTGCGCAAATGGCGATCCAGAGCTGCTGGATGCTCGGTGCCGGACAGGTCATCGCGATTGATCGCATCCCAGAGCGGTTGAAAATGGCGCGGACGCTAGGCCGCGCCGAGACGATCAACTTCGACGAGCAGGACGTTTATGAAACTCTCATGGGCCTGACGAACGGCCGCGGCCCGGATCGCTGCATTGATGCGGTGGGTTGCGAAGCGCACGGGACGGGTTCGTTTGACGCCATGGTGGATAAAGTGAAGGCCAGCGTCAGGCTCGCTACGGATCGCGCGCACGTCATTCGCCAGGCCATCTACTGCTGCCGCAAAGCTGGTACCGTTTCCATTCCGGGTGTGTATGTCGGTATGATCGACAAGTTCCCCTTTGGCCAGGCGATGAACAAAGGGCTCACCCTTAAGATGGGCCAGACGCATGTGCAGCGTTACACCCAGCCGCTGCTCAGGAAGATCGAAGAAGGCGCGATTGATCCTTCTTTCGTGGTCACGCACAAACGCCCGCTCGAAGAGGCGCCAGAACTCTACAAGACCTTCCGAGACAAGAAGGATGGCTGCATCAAAGTGGTGCTGAAACCATGAACTCAGCGGCCAGCTTACATTTAATCTCCCTGACTCATAACCCAACGCGGAGTGTATTCTTTTCTCGGATTGAGTTCTCACCGAGGCCAACCTCCAGAACCTAACGGCGAGGAACGGCTCGCGGACGTGCCCATTATCGAGGCCTTCTTTCAGTCGGCGAGAACCGAGCACCCAGTCAAACATACTAGGAAGCCACAGTAGCGATGGCTCCTGCTTCCCATCCCGGTGCGCAAGACGATTGCGATACCCTATGGCAATTCGATTACGCTTAGAATTCAAGTAAAACGCAATGAAACACTGGATCGGCACCTCTGGGTTCCAATACCCGGAATGGAAGGGTTTATTTTACCCGGAGAAGTTGCCGGCGAGCAAAATGCTACCCTTTTATGCGGAACATTACTCGAGCACGGAGATCAATTACACTTTCCGCCGCCTGCCCGCGGCGAAGACGATCAAAAGTTGGTCGGGGGCCACGCCGGACCGGTTCAAGTTCAGCTACAAGGCGCCCCAACGAGTGACGCACTTTGCGAAGCTGTGCGAGTGTGCCGGGGTGCTGGCCGTATTTCATAAAGCGGTCTCGGTTGCGGACGGCAAAATGGGGCCGGTCCTGTTTCAGTTGCCGCCTACTTTCCAATGCGACGTGGAAGTTTTGCGCGCCTTTCTCGGCGCTGTGCCGGCCGGAATGCGCGCAGCCTTTGAGTTTCGCCACGAGTCCTGGTTTGATGAGCCAGTTTTCGAGACGCTACACGCGGCGAATGCCGCGCTGTGCATTGCGGAGAATGAAGAGTTGTCGACGCCGGCGGTTGTCACGGCGGATTTCGGCTATCTCCGGTTCCGGCGCGAAGACTACACCCGCGCGAAAATTAAGCATTGGGCGAACTGGATCGGCGAACAAAAGGCGCGCTGGTCGGAAGCGTTTGTCTATTTCAAACACGAGGAGCGCGCCGTGGGTCCGAAGTTTGCGCAGCAGATGCAGACCGCTCTCGGGGCGCCCGGCAGGCCTGCCTGACCCACCCGCCACCGGAACTTCTGCGGACGACGCGAGGAGTTTCAAGCTCGAGGCCCAAGCGAAGGTGCGTTCGATAGTCCGGGGTGGCGGTGTATGGTCAGGCATAGGCAGTCGTTACTTGCCGACAGTTACGGCGCGGCGACTTCGGCGAAAACTGGAAAGTGATCCGAGGCGGCCGCAGCAAGCGGCGATTTCCAAGCCGCGGCGCGCAGCACGCGAACGCCTTCGCTGACGAAAAGATAGTCCAGACAGATGAGCGGGCAGCGGGTCGGGAACGTGCGGTGACGCTTCATTTTGGGGGCCGAAAACACGTCATCCAGCGATTCGCCAATGATCTTGTGGACCACTGAAGAAGGGCGCGAATTTAAATCCCCACAGAGCACCACCGGCGGTTGCCCGAGTGCCGGCTTTATCCACTGTTCGACGAGCGCGTGCGCTTGGGAACGTCGCTCACCGTGGCCGAGTCCGAAATGCGTGTTGATGATTTGCCAGGCACGACCCTCCTCCATGGCCTCGACCCAGATCGCGCCGCGAGCTTCCCGAGGAAATGGGCGTCGAACTGGCGGCAGAGACCGAGAGACAACCAACCTAGAAGGCAACTTACTCAATATCACATCCCCAAAGCGCCCGCTCACTTCGTCAATTGTGGCGTTGAAATGGAAATCCATCTCGAGAATCCTCGCGAGTTCCGCAGCTTGGTCGAGAGACGCAGTGCGCGCTCGCTCGACATCGAGCTCCTGGAGACACACTACATCCGGGTTCATCTCAGCGATTACCCTCGCGACCCGGTCCGGGCAGCAGCGGCCGTCCCTACCGATGCAGCTATGAATGTTGTAAGTCGCGACACGCACGCCTCTTCATCGCGCCGGAGGAAGGCGGCGGGCGTGGGTCCCATCAATTTGATCCAGCTACCCCAGCGGGGCGCTGCGATAATACGTTGACCGTACGCCTTTATGAATAAAACCTCCCCAACAAAACGCAGCCGCTGGAAGATCCTGTGGGTGGTTCTCGTCGGCCTTTTCGTTGGACTGCTCGCTGTCGCCGCCTTCGGCATCGTTTTCTTAAAGCGAGCTGTGGTTGACTACCGGACTGACCACGATTTTTCGATTCGTGATCCCGCGTTTTTCGGATCTGCGCACGCCTTGGCCGATCCGCCGCCGCTGGATGGAAACTCGGTAAAGCTGCTACATAACGGCGACGAGATATTCCCGGCGCTGCTCGAGGCCATCCACTCCGCGAAGGGGAGCGTGAATTTCGAAGCGTTTCTGTTTAACTCCGACGAGGTGGGGGCCCGCTTTCGGGACGCCCTGTGCGAGCGCGCGCAAGCCGGCGTCCGCGTGCGTGTGCTCCTGGACGGCATCGGCTCAGGAGCGGAGTTCTCCGCTGCCGACGAGGCCGCATTTCGCCGGGCGGGATGCACCTTCGCCTATTACCATCCGACCCGCTCATGGCGGGTGGACAAAATGAATCGCCGGACACACCGGCGTATCCTCGTCGTCGATGGCAAAGTCGGTTTCACCGGCAGCGTTGGTTTCGCCAAACACTGGGCGGGCAACGCCGATTCGCCGGAGCACTGGCGCGA